>DASPWW010000099.1:0-8690 GCA_035637595.1 Solirubrobacterales bacterium
CGGCTGCGTCGGCGCGTGGTCGCTGCACCCGGTTCAGATCGAGATCGCGAAGAAGGTCTTCAGCCCACCGGCCGACGAGGTCAAGTTCGCCAAGAAGGTGCTCGAGGCGATCCCCGACGGCGCGGGGGTGCACATGATCGATGGCAAGATGCAGGACGACGCGACCTGGAAGCAGTGCAAGGTCATGGTCACGCTCGCCGAGATGCTCGCCAAGAAGGACCCCGAGCTGGCGAAGCAGTACGAGCTCTGAGCCCCTTTGCTATACCCCGGCGCCCACAGGACCTGATCGACATCGAGGAGCTGGAGGCGATCAAGCGGCTACGTGCGCGGTCGGGCCGCCGGTAAAAGAGCCGTTCAGCCGCGCGGCTCGAGCACGACGACGGGGATCTCGCGATCCCCGGCGCGGCGCTGGTAGACGGCGTAGCCGGCGTAGCGCCGCGTGACGAGCTCCCAGAGGCGGGGACGCTCGGCGGCGCCGGCGGGGCGGGCCGTGTAGGGACGCTCGTCGCCGTCGATCGAGAAGGTGACGTCGGGATTCGCGACGACGTTGCGATACCAGGCGGGGTGCCTGACGTCGCCCCCGCGCGAGGCGACGAGCAGCACGTTGTCGCCGTCGCGCGTGTAGACGAGCGGCGTGTGGCGCTCCACGCCGCTCTTCCCGCCCCTCACCTTCAGCATCCCAACGCGTCCGAAGCCGCCGGTGGTCACGCGTCCGCCGGTCAGCGGCATCAGCACGCGATCGATGTGTGGACCGATGTGCACGTAGAAGAACGCACCGGGGCGCGAGGCGGCGAGCGCCTCGGCGAATCGGTCGCGTCGCGACTTGGGGCCTGCGGAGCGCTCAGCCACCGAGGCGCCGCTTGAGCGACTCGAGCTGGGCGCGGATCTCGTCGGGGAGCCGATCCCCGAAGCGCGCCAGGTGTTCCTCGACCTGGGGGAGCTGGTCCCGAACCAGCTCGGGGTCGACGCGCAGCAGCTCCGCCATCCGCTCATCCGAGAGATCGAGGCCCTCGGTGTCGATGTCGCCGGGGGGCGGGACGAGCCCGACCGGGGTCTCGACCGCGTCGCCGGCTCCGTTGCAGCGCCGGAATACCCACTCCAGGACACGGCTGTTCTCGCCGAAGCCGGGCCAGATGAACTTGCCGCCCTCGTCCTTTCGGAACCAGTTGACGAGGAAGACGCGCGGCATCTTGTCGGGATTCCGGCGGCCCGTCTCGAGCCAATGCCCGAAGTAGTCGGCCATGTTGTAGCCGCAGAACGGCAGCATCGCCATCGGGTCGAAGCGCAGCTGCCCCACCTCGCCGGCGGCGGCCGCGGTCGTCTCGACCGACATCGTGGCGCCGAGGAAGACGCCGTGCTCCCAATCGAACGACTCGGTGACCAGCGGGATCACCGTGGCGCGGCGACCGCCGAACAGGAAGGCGTCGATCGGGACGCCCGCGGGGTCCTCCCACTCGGGCGCGATCGAGGGACACTGCGCCGCGGGTGTCGTGAAGCGGGAGTTGGGGTGCGCCGCGGGCTGCTCGGAGTCCGGCGTCCACTCGTTGCCGCGCCAGTCGATCGCCCGGTCGGGCGGCTGCTCGGTCATCCCCTCCCACCACACGTCGCCGTCGTCGGTGCGCGCCGTGTTGGTGAAGATCGTGTTGCGCTCGACGGTGTCCATCGCGTTGGGATTGGTCTTGTGGCCGGTTCCGGGGGCGACGCCGAAGAAGCCCGCCTCGGGATTGATCGCGTGCAGGCGGCCGTCGTCGCCGAACTTCATCCACGCGATGTCGTCGCCGACCGTCTCGGCCTCCCAGCCGGGCAGGCTCGGGATCAGCATCGCGAGGTTGGTCTTCCCGGACGCCGACGGAAAGGCGCCGGCGACATACTTGATCTCGCCCTCGGGCGAGGTCAGCTTGAGGATCAGCATGTGCTCGGCCATCCAGCCCTCGTCGCGGGCCATCACCGAGGCGATCCGCAGCGCGAAGCACTTCTTGCCCAGCAGGGCGTTGCCGCCGTAGCCCGACCCGTACGACCAGATCTCGCGCGTCTCAGGAAAGTGCACGATGTACTTGTTGTCGGCGTTGCACGGCCACGGCACGTCCTCCTGGCCAGGCTCGAGCGGCGCGCCCAGCGAGTGCATGCAGGGAACGAACTCGCCCTCGGCGCCCAGCACTTCGAGCGCCGGCGCGCCCATCCGGGTCATGATCCGCATCGATGCCGCGACGTAGGCCGAGTCCGTGAGCTGGACCCCGATGTGCGAGATCCGCGACCCCAGCGGGCCCATCGAGAACGGGACGACGTACATCGTGCGGCCGCGCATCGAGCCGTCGAACAGCTCGCGCAGCACGGTCCGCATCTCGGCGGGCTCGCGCCAGTTGTTGTTCGGACCGGCGTCCTGCTCCGAGCGTGAGCAGATGAAGGTGCGGTCCTCCACCCGCGCCACGTCGCCGGGGTCCGAGCGGGCCAGATACGAGCTCGGCCGCTTGGCGTCGGAGAGCTTCTCGAACGTCCCGGCATCGACCAGCTCGTGGCACAACCGGTCGTACTCCTCGGCCGACCCGTCACACCAATGGATCGAGTCGGGCTGCGTCAACTCCGCGGCCTCCTCGACCCAGGCGATCAGCCTGCTGTTCGTGGTAGGGGCGTCGGTGGCCGCGCTCGGCTCAGTGCTCAACGGGTGCTTCACTCCCTTCTCGCTATAGGCTCCCGGCCCCCGGAGACTATCTAGTAGCCATGCGTTTCTACGAGTACGAGTCACGGCGGATAGTCGAGCAGGCAGGGATCCCGGTCACCGAGTACGGGTTCTGCCGCAGCGCCGCCGAAGCCCGCGAGGCCGCCGAGCGAATCGGAGGCTCGGTCGTGATCAAGTCCCAGGTCCTGACGGGCGGCCGGATGAAGGCCGGCGGCGTCAAGTTCGCGGACACGCCCGAGGAGGCCGAGCAGCACGCCGCCGAGATCCTCGAACTCGAGATCAACGGCCACATGCCGCGCGGCGTGCTCGTCGACCCCAAGGCCGAGGTGGCGCAGGAGTACTACGCCGGCGTCGTCTGGGACGGGACCCGCAAGCAGCCGATGATGCTGTTCAGCGACATGGGCGGGATCGACATCGAGCAGGTCGCCGAAGAACATCCCGACCACGTCGGGCGGGGGCATTTCTCGAACCTGCTGCCGTTCTCGGACTTCCAGGCCAAGCGGGTGATCGCCGCGGCCGGGATGACGGGCTCGCAGCTCAATCGCGCCACACCGGTGCTGGCACGGCTCGCGCGACTGTTCGGCGACCGCGACATGACGCTCGCCGAGATCAACCCCCTGGCGCGACTCGAGGACGGCAGCTTCGTCGCCCTCGACGCCCACATGGAGATGGAGAAGGAGGCTCGCCCGCGCCACCGCGAGCTTCTCCAGGAGCTGGGGATCGCCGACGACGAGGAGCGCGAGGCCTACGAGCCGAGCGAGTTCGAGCGCAACGTCGCGGCGATCGACGCCGCCGATCACCGTGGCGTGATCCAGGGCAAGGACCATGGCTTCCACGGCGATCTCGGTCTCGTGATCGGGGCCGGCGGCGGCTCGCTGACGCTGACCGACGCGGTGCGCAGCCAGGGCGGCCGGCCCGCCAACTACTCCGAGATCGGCGGCAATCCGTCGGTCTCGAAGGCGTGCGGGCTGGCGAAGGAGGTGCTCAAGAAGGACGGGGTCGAGAAGATCGCCGTGATGATGTCGATCGTCTCCAACACCCGGGTGGACATCGTCGCCCGCGGAGTGATCAAGGCGTGCCTGGAGCTCGACAGGGACCCCGGCGAGACGATCGCGATCTTCCGCATTCCCGGCGCCTGGGAGGAGGAGGGCTTCAAGATCCTCGACCGCTACGGGATCGAGTACTGCGACCGCTCCGTCTCGATGTGGGAGGCGGCGGGCCGGGCGGTGGCCAAGGTTCAGGGCGAGGGCTGATGTCCATCCTGCTGACCGAGGAGACGACCTTCATCGTCCAGGGGATCACCGGACGAGAGGCCGTCAACCTGACGCGCGAGTGCCTCGACTACGGCTCGAAGATCGTCGGCGGCGTGACCCCAGGACGCAAGGGCCGCGACGTCCACGGCGTGCCCGTATTCGACACGGTCGAGCAGGTCGTCGACGCCAACGGCGCCGTCCCCGACGGCTCCGTGGTCACGGTCCCACCCGCGTTCACCAAGGACGCGGTGCTCGAGGCGATCGAGGCCGGAGTGCGCCTGATCGTGATCGTGACCGAGCGCATCCCACGCCGCGACGTCGCCCAGATGGTCGAGCTCGCGGGGATGCGGGACGCGCGCATCATCGGGCCCAACTGCCTCGGAATAGTCGTTCCGGGCGTCGCCAAGATGGGCGGCATCGGGGGCCCCGCGAGGGATACCGCGAAGGCCTACACCCCCGGATCCGTCGGGATCATGTCGCGAAGCGGCGGGATGACGACCGAGATCGCCTCGACGTTGACCGCGGCGGGACTGGGGCAGTCGACCGCCGTCTCGATCGGCGGCGACGCGATCATCGGCTCGACCTACGCCGAGCTGATGCCGCTGTTCGAGGCCGACGATCAGACCGAGGCGATCGTGATCTACACCGAGCCGGGCGGGCGGATGGAGGCGCAGCTCGTCGAGTGGCGCGACGCCAACGACGCACGGCTGCCGATCGTCGCCTTCATGGCGGGGCGCTTCATGGACGAAGAGGAGATGAAGGGCATGAGCTTCGGCCACGCCGGGACGATCGTCGAGGGCAAGGAGGACACCGCGACGGAGAAGATCGCCCGGCTCGAGGCGGCCGGCATCCCGGTGGTCGAGCGGATTGACGAGATCCCCGACGCCGTGCGCGACAAGCTCGGGGTTGCTGCATGACGGCGGCGACCGGCGAGCTACACGGGGTCTTCATCGACCTTGAGGTCGAGGATGCCGTCGCGAGCGATCCCGACCTTGCGGCGAAGCTCGAGGAGGTCTGTCCGGTGGACATCTTCGCCACCAACGCCGATGGCACGCTGCGGATCGTCGACGAGAACCTCGACGAGTGCGTGCTCTGCGAGCTGTGCATCGAGGCCGCGCCGCCCGGCACCGTGCGTGTGGTGAAGCTCTACGACGGCACGAAGCTCGAGCGCTGAGGCTTCCCTCCCACCCCTGGCGCTCGTCAGACTACGCGCGCGTGAACTTCGTCGAGGACGTGATCGAGCGCTTCCCGGCTTCGCGGCCCGGAATCGTGGCGATCGATCGCGAGGGCCGGCGCCGGATCTGGCATTTTGGCGAGCTGAGCGCCCGCAGCGCCGGCCTTTCGGGCGCACTGGCTGCGCGCGGCGTGGGGCGCGAGGACGTGGTCATGACCCTGGTCGGCAACCGGGCCGAGTGGGTGCTCGCGATGCTCGCCTGCTTCCGGATCGGGGCGATCGCGTTGCCGTGCAACCCTCAGCTGCGCCGCGTCGACCTCGAGCACCGGGTCTCGGCCGCGAACCCGAAGCTCGCCATAGGCGAGCCCGAGTACCTCGCCGAGCTGCCCGACGGCGTACCGGCGATGACCATCGAGGACGTCTGGGACGTGCTCGACGAGGAGCGCCCCCAGGAGCCGCCGGCCGAGCCCGCCAACCTGCGGCCCGATGACCCGGCGCTGATCATCTTCACGTCGGGGACGACCGCGATGCCGCGCGGCGTGCTCCACGCCCAGCGCTTCCTGACGGGCCAGGAGCTTCAGGCACGGAACTGGTTCGGGGCACGGACCGGCGAGCTGGCGTGGTGCACGGCGGCCCCCGGGTGGTCGAAGTCGGCGCGCAACTCGTTCATCGCCGCGTGGCTGTGCGGAGCGACCGCGTTGCTCGTGGACGGACGGTTCGACCCCGCCGAGCGGCTCGCGATCTGCGAGCGCGAGAGCGTCAACGTCCTGTGTCAGGCCCCCACCGAGTACAGGATGCTCGCCAAGCGGGCCGAGATCGGACCGCTGCCCGCGATGCGCCGCATGGTGTCGGCCGGCGAGCCGCTCAATCCGGAGGTGATCGGGGAGTTCCGCGAGCGCACCGGACAGCCGATCCACGACGGCTACGGGCAGACGGAGACCGGCGCCCTGACCGGGAGCCTGGTCGGCGACGAGACGCCCGACGGCGCGATGGGCCGGCCCTTGCCCGGCATCGAGATCCGGATCGTGGACGACGAGCTTCAGGTCAGCCCGCCGAGCTGCCCGACCTTCTTCTCCAGCTACCTGGACGGCGAGGCGTTCATCGGCGAGTGGTGGGCAACCGGCGACTACGTGACCCGCGATGCCGATGGCAATCTCTGGTTCGAGAGCCGGCACGACGACGTGATCATCTCCGCCGGCTACCGCATCGGTCCCAACGAGGTCGAGTCGGCGCTCGTCTCCCATCCGGCTGTCGCCGAGGCGGCTGCCGTGCCCGCCCCGGACCCGGAGCGCGGCTCGGTGGTGCGCGCGGTCGTCGTGCTGCGCGCCGGCGAGCCCGGACCCGAGCTGGCGAGCGAGCTCCAGGAGCACGTCAAGCGGGTCACCGCTCCCTACAAGTACCCGCGGATCGTCGAGTTCGCCGAGTCGCTGCCAAAGACTCCCAGCGGAAAGGTCAGACGAGCGGCGCTCCGGGGCGGGTAGCCATGGCCGCGCGGATACGACGCAGGCCGCGGCCCGCGGTGGCGGCGTTCGCGGGGATCTTCGCCGTCACGCTGCTGGCCCTGCTCTCCGTGGGCGCGGTGATCCCCGTGCTCCCCCGCTACGTCAAGGGCCCGCTCGGGGAGGGCGACCTCGCGGTGGGGTTCGTGGTCGGTGCGTTCGCGTTCACGGGGCTCGCGGCGCGGCCGCTCGCCGGGCACCTGGCCGATCTACGGGGACGGCGCCTCGCCGTCCTGCTCGGCTCGCTGACGGCCGGCCTGGCGGGGGTCCTGTACTTCGTTCCAGGGGGGCTCGCGAGCCTCGTGGCGTCGCGCTTCGCACTCGGTGCCGGAGAGGGAACCGTCTTCACGGCCGGCGCGGCGTGGGTGGTCGACCTGGCGCCACCGCAGCGACGCGGCAGGATTGTGGGCCTGTACGGACTCGCCGTGTGGACCGGCCTCAGCCTCGGGCCTCCGATCGGCGAGCTGCTGCTGCACGCGGGCGGATACGACCTCGTCTGGGCGTTCGCGACCGCCGCCCCGCTGGTGGGCGCGCTGATCGCCCTGCGGCTCCCGGACCCGTTCCGACCGGGGCGCCGCGACGAGCCCCGGGCGCTGATCGCCCGCGAGTCGCTCCGACCCGGGCTCGCGCTGTCGCTCGGCGTCGTCGGCTACGCGGCGATGGCCGCGTTCATCATCCTTCACCTCGACGAGCAGGGACCGGGCCATGGCGCCGCTGCCTTCACGGTGTTCGCCGCCAGCGTGGTGGTGACGAGGCTGGCGGCGGGAAACCTCCCGGACCGCATCGGCCCTGTGCGCTGCGCGCTCGGGGCGGCAGTGGTCGAGGCGATCGGGCTGATGCTGATCGCCCTCGCGCCGGGCCTCCCCCTCACCCTCGTGGGAGCGGTGGCCATGGGCGCCGCGTTCTCGACCCTCTACCCGTCGCTGCTCCTCGTCGTCGTCGACCGGGTCCCGGAGACGCGCCGGGGCTCGGCCGTCGGGACCTTCACCGCGTTCTTCGACATCGGGGTAGGGCTTGGTGCCCCGCTGACCGGAGCCGCCGTCGCGCTGGGAGGCGTCTATGCGGCGGCGTTCTGGCTCGCGGCGGCCTGCGCCGCGGTGAGCGCGGTGACGATCGCGACACGGCTCAGAACAGCCTCGGCGGGGCCGGCTCTGGCGCCCGCGGGCTCGGCTCCGGCGCCGCGCGACTGACCCGCTCCGCACGCATCTCGGCTCGGCCCCGCCACGTCGGGGTGCCCGGCCTGCGCCTGAAGCTCTTCGTGAGCCCGGCGAGCCGCTTCTTCTCGGCGCCGGGCAGGTACGCGCCGCGGCGGTAAAGCTCCTCGTAGCGGGGCACGAGGTCGGGGCGGTACTGGCGCAGCCAGTCGAACCAGATGTCGCGCACCTCGCCGCGCAGGTGCAGGCCGATCCCCGTCACGTTCGTCGCGCCGGCCTCGCCGGCAAGCGCAAGGATCTCCTCGACCTGGCGCGGGTCGTCGTTGACCCCGGGGATCAGGGGGGCGACCAGCACGCTGCACGGGATCCCGGCGCGGGTCAGCTCGCCGACGGCCTCGAGCCGCTTGCGGGGGTGTGGGGTGTGCGGCTCGGTCTCGCGCCACGCCCGCTCGTCGATCGTCGGGACCGACAGCGCGGTCGAGAACTCGGTGCGCTCGACCAGGTCGCGGAACAGATCGAGATCGCGCAGCAGCAGCGGCGACTTGGTCAGCACCGAGCACGGGTTCGCCGCGTCGCGCATCGCCTCCCAGATCCCCTCCATCAGCCGGTAGCG
Source organism: Solirubrobacterales bacterium (assembly GCA_035637595.1). Lineage (GTDB taxonomy): Bacteria > Actinomycetota > Thermoleophilia > Solirubrobacterales > 70-9 > DASPWW01. The sequence goes on from DASPWW010000099.1 coordinate 8,371, forward strand.
GCCCTCGACCCACTGGTAGGGGTCGGTGTTGGTGCCCAGCGCGACGTGGTCGCCCTCCCAGCTCGGCCGCGCCAGCTCGGCGCGCACGATCTCGGGGACGTTGACCTTGACGACTATCTCGCGCTCGAAGTCCTCGCGGGCGTTGAAGTCGAGGTAGGTATGGGTGGGTCGGGCGAAGCAATAGGTAAGGAGCACGCGTGGGTGCAACCGCGGTAAGGGTTGATCGTGAAGCGGAACGGCATCCTCGATCGCTTCGGGACCGAATTGATCCCGGAGCGCGCCTGGACCTCGTAAAAACGAACCCCAAGCGCCTCAGGCGC
>DASPWW010000100.1:0-1662 GCA_035637595.1 Solirubrobacterales bacterium
AGCCGCGGGATCGTCGGGCGCAGCTCGTGCACGAGCCCGCGCAGCTCGGCCTTGGAGACCAAGAGCCGCAGCTGGTGGACGAACGGGGTCGCGACGTCGAGCGTGTGGGGCGACGAGCGCACGCCCGGGAGCGCCTCGCGCGCGAAGGCGCGCAGCGCCGGGAAGGAGGCGTTTAGGTTGTCAAACGCGGGTCCCGCCGCCTGGATCACGCGCGGCAGCTCCACGATCGCCTGCTCGAGTGCGTCGTCCTCGGCGGCAAACGAGCCGGCGAAGATCCGGAAGTTGGTCACCAGGTCCTTGAGCTGCTCCTCGTGGACGACCAGTCCGCGCGCGACGCGGTCGAAGTTGTGGATCACCCCGGAGAGGTCGTGGGGCTCGGTGCCGAGCAGCGACTCGTTTACCTCGGAGCTGTACTTGTAGGCGGCCGGCGAGGTGCGGTAGAGCTCCTGGAAGCCCTCGGCGCCGCCGTGATCGACGAGCGCCGAGCCGAACTCCTGGAGGAAGACCTGCAGGTCGGTGCGCACGTCGGATTGCAGCGTCGTCAGCACCTGGTCGAGCTGCACCGAGACCGAGGTCTGGTCGATCGGCAGCGTGTAGCCGTCGGGGGCCTCGGCGGCGCCGGGCGTCCCGGGCCGCAGGTCGACGAACAGGTTGCCCTCGAGGAAAAGCCGCGGGCGCAGCTGCATCGTGGCGTCGGTCTTGATCGGGCGCCCGTCGTCGTTTATCTCCATCGTCACCAGGGCGGCCTGCTGGCCGCTGGGCTCGCCGGCGGTCGCGTCGTCGGTCGCGTCGGCGGCGTCGTCGCCGAGCGCCGCGAGCTCGTCGTCGCCGGCGTTTAGCTGCTCGACCTTGGTCACCTTGCCGACCTCGACCCCGGCGATCCTCACCGGCGAGTCCGTGCGGATGTTCTGGGCCGTGGTGAACACGGCCTTTACCTCGTAGCCCTCAGACCACGGAAGCTGCTTGGTGAACGCGAGCAGGAAGCCGATCGTGATGATGACCAGGGCGATCATCCCGACGACGTGGTTGGGAAGGCGCTTGTGCTGGCCGGGCCTCATGGGTTCGGCCATCTCCCCAAGACCCGGGTGTCGATGTACTCGCGGGTTCCGTCGCGGTGAAAGAACGCCGTGGTGGGCCCCCGCGAACCGGGGAGGTCGGGCATGATCGCCGCGGGATTAGAGGGATCAAGCCCGGGGAGCGGCATCGCGCCGAGCGCGTATCCGGTCTGGCCAGACTGGCAGTCGGGAAACTCGGGGCCGGGCTGACCGGTGGGCCCGTAGGGATCGTCGTGGAGGATCGGCAGGGTGTAGGGCTGGAACTCGCCCGCCGCGGCGGGATCGGGCACCGACCCGGCGCGCCCGTTGGTCGCGATCCCCGAGTAGCCGCCCATCGAGCCCTGGACCAGACCCGGGACCGTGAGGTTCAAGGGCCCGATCCCCACGTTGGTCTCGCCCTGCGGCACGGTGAACGGCACCACTCGCTCGTTGAAGCCGACCTGATCGCGCGCGCTGATGTTCTCGGGCAGGATGGTGAACAAGTAGTTCCAGTAGTTGCAGACCGTCTGGGCGGGGACGACGTGCGCGGCCAGCGGGGTCGCCTCGTCGAAGGTCTCCTCGAGGCGCTGCAGGGCGAGCTTGGTGGTCGGCTGCTCGACGAGCTGCT
>DASPWW010000101.1:0-64829 GCA_035637595.1 Solirubrobacterales bacterium
CGGCATCCGCAGCGCGCCGTCGAGCCGGATCGTCTCGCCGTTGAGCATCTGGTTCTCGACGATCTGACAGGCGAGCTGCGCGTACTCCTCGGGGCGCCCGAGGCGCGACGGGAACGGGATCCCGGCGCCGAGCGCCTCGCGTTGCTCCTCCGGCAGCGCGGCGAGCAGCGGGGTGTCGAAGAGCCCGGGGGCGATCGTCACGACGCGCACCCCGCGGCTCGCCATGTCGCGCGCCGCAGGGAGCGTGAGCCCGACGACGCCGCTCTTCGAGGCCGCGTATGCGACCTGGCCGATCTGCCCGTCCCAGGCCGCGATCGAGGCGGTGTTGACGCACACCCCGCGCTCGCCGTCGCCGTCGGGCTCGTTGCCCGCCATCGCCGCGCAGGCGAGGCGCAGGACGTTGAACGTGCCGATCAGGTTGACCTTGATGACGTTGTGGAAGACCTCGAGGTCGTGGGGCCCCTGCTTGGCGGCGATCCGCTGCGCCCAGCCGATGCCCGCGCAGCACACCGAGATCCGCAGCCCGCCCTCGGCCCCGGCCGCGGCGTCGACGGCGGCCTGCACGGGCTCGGGCTCCATCACGTTGGCCTCGACGAAGCGGGCACGGTCGCCCAGCTCGGACGCCAGCGCCTCGCCCTTCTCGGCGTTGAGGTCGGCGATCACGACGGAGACGCCGCGCTCATGCAGGGCGCGCGCCGTCGCGGCGCCGAGTCCCGAGGCACCGCCGGCGACGAGCGCGCCCTGTCCGTCGATCCGCATCGGCGCCGCAGCTTAGAGGCTCATATTCGCCGCCGCCGGCCCGGCTATTTCGAGGCTGACGGCGGCCACTCGCTAGGGTTTCCGCATCGCGGCGCCGGCCAAGGAAGCCACGAAGGAGGGGATCGCCGACCGTCTCGGGGAGGCGAGAGCGCGGACTCTGCAGCTGATCGAGCCGCTCTCCGAGGAGCAGCTCAACCGCGTCTACTCGCCGATCCTCAGCCCGCTCGTCTGGGACCTCGGGCACATCGCCAACTTCGAGGAGCTGTGGCTCGTTCAGACGATCGGCGACCGCGAGCCGCTGCGCGGCGAGCTGGGACGCCTCTACGACGCGATCGAAAACCCGCGCTCCACCCGGGGCGAGCTTCCGATCCTGCGCGGTGACGATTGCCTGACCTACCTCGCCGAGGTCCGCGAGCGGACGCTCGAGGTGCTCGACGAGATCGAGCTGGACCCCGGCGATGCGCTGCTTCGCGACGGCTTCGTCTACGAGCTGCTGCTCGCCCACGAGCACCAGCACAACGAGACGATGCTGCAGCTCATCCAGATGGTTGATGGCTATGAGCCGGTCGTCTCCGATCCCGACCCGGCGGCCGAGCCGGTCTCCGAGGGACCGGAGATGGTCCTGGTCGAGCCGGGCGAGATCGAGATCGGCGCCGCGGACTACGGCTTCGCATACGACAACGAGCGTCCCCGCCACGCGCGTAACGTCGAGCCCTTCTGGATCGACCGTACCCCAGTGACCAACGGGCAGTACGCCGAGTTCGTCGCCGAGACCGCGGCCGAGCCGCCGGCCTACTGGGAGCGCGACGGCGCGGGCGGCTGGCTGACGACGACGTTCGGCCGGCGGCGAGAGCTCGACCCCGGTCTCCCCGTCGTCCACGTCTCGTGGCACGACGCCGATGCGTTCGCGCGCTGGGCGGGAAAGCGGCTGCCGACCGAGTTCGAGTGGGAGGGGGCCGCGTCCGGCGCCGACCGCCAGCGCGCCAACCTGGATCAGCTCGCCTTCGGATGCGCGCCGGCGGGCGCCTACGGCGATTCGGCGAGCGACTGCGGCGCCGTGCAGATGCTCGGCGACGTCTGGGAGTGGACCGCTTCGGACTTCGAGGCCTACCCGGGATTCGAGCCCTTCCCGTACCCCGAGTACTCGCAGGTGTTCTTCGACAGCGAGTACAAGGTCCTGCGGGGAGGCGCCTGGGCGACGCGCCGCGAGGTAATCCGGGAGAGCTTTCGCAGCTGGGACCTGCCGCAACGCCGTCAGATCTTCTCCGGCATACGGTGTGCGAGAGATGGTTGATCCGATCGGGCGCCAGGGCCGCAGGACGACGATGAGCGGGCAGCCCGCTCCTTGATGGAGCCGACACGTACCGAGACCCTGGCAACGGCGCCCACACGGGTCAGCGTCGAGGTTCGCCTGCCTCCCGGAGGGCCGCTGTCCGGGATGGCGGCCGACGTGCGGGCGGGGTTGACCCGACCGTTCAAGGAGCTCTCGCCGCGCTACTTCTACGACGAGCGCGGCTCGCAGCTCTTCGAGCGGATCACGCAGCTTCCCGAGTACTACCCGACGCGCTGCGAGCGCGCGATACTCGAGACGCGATCCGACGAGATCGTCGCCGCCGCGGAGCCGTGCACGCTGATCGAGCTGGGCTCGGGATCGGCCGCCAAGACGCGCGTGCTGCTCGACGCGATGTGCGCGGCGGGCTGCCTGGAGGCATTCTGCCCCGTGGACATCTCGGAGGAGATCACCTGCGAGGCCTCCGCCCGGATCGCCGACGAGTACGACGGCATCGACGTGCACGGGCTGGTCTGCGACTTCGAGCTCGACCTCGAGCGGATGCCGGTCGGCGGCCCGCGGATGATCGCCCTGCTCGGCGGAACGATCGGGAACTTCCAGCCCCAGCAGCGGGCCGGGTTCCTGCGCCGGATCTGCAACCTGCTCGCCCCGGAGGACTGCTTCCTGCTCGGGACCGACCTCGTGAAGGACCGCGAGACCCTCGAAGCCGCCTACGACGACTCGCAGGGCGTGACCGCGGCGTTCAACAAGAACGTGCTCGCGGTTATCAACCGCGAGCTGGGGGCGGACTTCGACCTCGACGCCTTCGAGCACCGCGCGTGCTGGGACCCCGACAACCTCTGGGTCGACATCAGGTTGCGCTCGCTCGTCAAGCAGGTGGTCGAGGTCGCGTCGCTCGACCTGACGGTCGGCTTCGAGCGCGACGAGGACATGCGCACGGAGATCTCGACCAAGTTCGCGCGCCAGGGCCTCGAGGGCATCTACGCCGAGGCGGGGCTCGAGATGTGCGACTGGTGGACCGACCCGGACGGCCTCTTCGGACTCAGCCTGGCTCGGGTGCGCTCCTAGCAGCTCGCGTCGACGCGGGAGATCAGCCACTCCCGCCCCTGGCGCTCGAGGTCGAACGAGACCGAGCCGTTGCCCCCGGGGCTGATCGCGTAGCCGGTGTGGACCGTCGCGGTGTCGCCGGACACCTCGATCGCATCGGAGGAGAGGTCCGTGAGCGTGTACGCGCCAGTGCCGGAGGCGAACTGCTCCGAGTAAGTGTCGAGGACCTCGTCGATCCCGCCGGTCTCGCTGCATCCGCCCGCCCGCAGGCCGCGCCGCGTCACGTCGGGCGTGAAGATCGCCGCCAGCGCCCCGAGGTCCTGGTCTGTGTAGGCGGTTTCGTAGCCTCGAAGCACCGCCCGCACCTCGCGCTCGGCGGCCGCATCGTCGGCCGCGACGCCGTCCTGCTCGCCGGTCGTCGTTCCCTGGGTCTGATCGCCGGCGGTGGCGGTGCTCGACGGCGAGCCGGAGGAGTTGTCTTCGCCCGAGAATCCGCCTGCGGCTGCGAAGGCGCCGAGCGCGACGGCGCCCACTGCGAGGACGGCCCCGATCCACAACAGCGCACTTCGGCGCGGCCCTGCGACCCGCCGGGTAGCCGCCTCGGAGCCGGACGCGGCGGGGCCTGACTCGCGCCCGCTGGGGGGAGGATGGCCCGCCGCGGTCGCTGCCTGGGTCGGAGCGGCTCCAACCGCCTCGCCGCGGCCCGCGGCGAGGACGGCGTCGGCGAGCTCGGTCCCCGTCTGGTAGCGGTCCTGGGGCTCGAGCGCCATCGCCCGAACGGTCACCGCGTCGAACCTGTCGCCGAGCTCGGGGCGAAGCCCTGATGGCCTCGGCCTCTCGTCGCTGACGTGGGCGAACATCATCGCCGGCTGGCTGTCGCGCTCGAATGGAGGATGGCCCGTCAGGCACTCGAACAGAACGCACCCGAGGCTGTAGAGGTCGGCGCGGCCGTCCGGGGACTCGCCCCGGATCTGCTCAGGCGCCATGTATCCGATCGTCCCCACCGTCTCCCCGGTCTTCGTCAGCTCGGTGACCTCGGCGCCCGATCGGCGCGCGATTCCGAAGTCGGTCAGGTAGGCGTGATCACGACCCCCGATTGACCGCACCAGGATGTTTCCCGGCTTGACGTCGCGATGGATCAGGCCCGCCGCGTGGGCGCTGTCGAGCGCGCCCGCGATCTGGGACACGATCAGGACTGCTCGATCCGGAGCGAGAGGTTGATCGTTGGCCAGCATCGAGTGGAGGCTCACGCCGTCGATCCACTGCATCGCGATGAACGAGCGCCCGCCCACCTGGCCCGAGCTGAAGATCGAAACCACGTGGGGGTGGTCGATCGATGCCGCCAGCCGCGACTCGTAGGCGAAGCGCCGCGCGAAGTCCTCCGAGCTCGCGATCTGCGGCGAGATGATCTTCAGCGCGACGACGCGCCCGAGCGAGACCTGGCGGGCCCTGTACACGACACCCATTCCTCCCTGTCCGGCGACGCTCAGGATCTCGAAGTCGCCGAACCGCTCACCCGGCGGAAGCCCGCCCTCCATCGGGCTATCCTAGCCGCGCCCGCATGGGCCCCCCGTCCCCGGTTCGACCGCACCGCTCGCTGCTCCCGTGGCTCGTCGCTGCCGCCCTGGGCGTTGCGCTCGCCACGCCCGGGTGCGGCGGCGGTCGCCAGGACGAGTCCGGCGGCGCGGAGCCGGCGACGGTCGACCGTGGCGACGGTCGCGCGCCCGGCCTCTTGCCGCCGAACGCGGATGCCGCCGTGGCTCGGATCGCGGGCTCAGCCGGAGGGCGGTTGGGCATCGCGGTCGCCCCGCTGGGCGGCGGGCCTATCGAGTCGGTGGGGGAGCTTCGAACGGGCCGCGCCTGGAGCACCATGAAGGTGCCGCTGTTGGTCGCGCTCGTAGAGCGCCTCGGCGGTTGGGAGAAGCTGTCGCCACAGGAGCAGAGCCGGGCCGAGCTTGCGATCACGAGGTCGGACAACGCCGCGGCCCTGGCTCTGTTCGACCGCCTGCAGGAGCTGGAGGGCGGGCTGGCGCCGGCGAGCGACGCGATCGAGGCGGTTCTTCGGGACAGCGGGGACCCCGACACCGAGGTCAACACCGAGCCCAACGACCAGGGGTTTACCACCTTCGGCCAGACGATCTGGTCCGCCGAGGCCTCGGCGGGGTTCATGGGGGCGCTCGCGGCCGGATGCCTGCTTGGCTCCGCGGACAGCCGAGAGGTCACCTCGCTGATGGGGGACGTGGTCGGTGAGCAGCGCTGGGGCCTCGGCGATGCCGGGTATCCGGCCGGCGTCGGGCTGCTGGCGTTCAAGGGCGGCTGGGGCCCGGAGCCCGGCAGCGGCTATCTGGTGCGGCAGATCGGCGCGGTCGGGAGTGTCGACGACGGCCTCGTCGTCTCGATCATCGCCGCGGCGCCGGGGGCGGGTGCGGCAGGCTTCGCGGCGGGCCGCGAGCTGGTGACCGAGGCCGCTCGGTGGGTCGAGCGGGCGATCGGCAGCGCTCCGGCCGGCCGGCCCGCTCCGTGCTAGCTATAGCTAGTCCGGCGCGAGCGCGTCGATCAGCTCGCCGATCTTGTCCGGGGTCGTGACCGGGGTGATGACCGGAAGCGTGATGCCGCCGTCGACGTAGGCGTCGAGCCGGGCCCGCATCTCCTCGGGCGAGCCGAAGATGAAGACGTCCTCGATCAGCTCCCACGGCGCGGCGGCCTGCGCGCGCTCGCGGTCCTTTGCGTTCCACGCCTCGACCATCTCGTCGATCTGCTCGCCGTAGCCGAGCCAGCGGAAGAACTTCTCGTACACCGGGACCGTGATGTAGGAGGAGAACATGAAGCGGGCAAGCGGCTCGACCTGCTCGCGCTCGCCGGGCAGGCAAAAGAAGCGGCACAGCAGCTCAAAGCCGTCCGGCGCGCCGTCGAGCTGTGCGGCGACCTTCGGCAGGCCCTCGAGCGGGAGGAAGTTCGTGAACGCGCCGTCGCCCTTCTCGACCGCGAGGGCGAGCATCTTGCCGCGCAGCGCCGCGACGATGATCGGGACGCGCTCCGCCGGCGCCTGCTCGAGCTTGAATCCACCCGTGGCCCGCCCGCCGTCGAGCACCTCGCGCAGGAAGTCGATCGTCTCCGACATCTTGGTCAGCGGGCGCTCGAACGGCATCCGGTTCCAGCCCTCGACTATGCGGTCCGACGAGGCCCCGATGCCGAGCGCGAAGCGCCCGCCGCTAGCGTCGGCCAGCGCCGCCGCCTGCTGGGCCAGCAGCGCGGGCCCGCGCGTGAACACGCCGACGACGCCGGTGCCGAGCCGCGCACGCTCGGTCCAGCACGCGGCAATGGCAAGTGGCGTGAACCCGTCGGGTCCCTGGGTCTCGCCCGACCACAGGTCCGTGTACCCGGCGGCCTCCGCGCGGCGCACGTAGTCGGCGTGGTCGGCGAGCCCGAAGCCGAAGAGCGGCAGCGTCAGCCCCCAGCGTTGCTCGCTCATCTGGGCCCCTCGGCTCGCCGCACGGCGGCGCGACCCTAGCAGGCAAAATGGGACTGGAAGCGCCCCTTGAGGTGGGATAAGCTCGCGGCGATGGACTTCTCGCGCCTCAACATGCGCAGGACGGTGGTCGGCAGTGTGGGCTCGCTCCTTCTTCTCGTCAGCATCTTGTTGCTGCCCTGGTTCACGCTCACCGATGTTCCCGAGCGCGCCGATCAGGGGGCCTGGTTGTGCGGCACCGGGGAGTTCAGCTGCGGTGGCTTCGAGACCTTCCCGATCATGCGCTGGCTGCTGATCGGCGCCGCGCTTGCTCCGGGGATCCTGGCGTGGATCATCGTCCGCGGCCACAAGCTCACCTGGCCGCCGGGCGAGATGACGATGGTCGTCGGGTTCACGGCCTTCGTTCTGATCCTCTACAACGGCATCATCGACAAGCCCGCTCCGAGCGAGGGCATCGAGTTCGGAGAGAGCCTCGACTACGGCTACTGGATCGCGCTGCTGTCAGCAGCATTGATCGCGGCCACGGGCTTCTTCAGGTCGGCGGAGGAGAGAGGTCCGGTCCAGCGCAAGGCGCCGGGGACCGTCTAGGGCCGTGGCCGCGCATGGACGCGGCGCCGGGCCCTGCTGGGAGGTGACCGAACGTGGCCGATGAGGCCGCGGGGGTCATCTCCCACGACGTCCGTTCCGGCGCCAAGCCCGACCGCAACCTGGCGCTCGAGCTGGTCCGAGTGACCGAGGCCGCGGCGCTCGCCGCCGCCCGCTGGGTGGGCCGGGGAGAGAAGGAGGACGCCGACCGGGCGGCTGTCGACGCCATGCGGCTGATGCTCGACACCGTCCCGATGGACGGGACGGTGATCATCGGGGAGGGCGAGAAGGACGAGGCGCCGATGCTCTACAACGGCGAGCGAATCGGCGACGGCAGCCCGCCCCAGGTGGACATCGCGGTCGACCCGCTGGAGGGAACGAGGCTCACCGCGCAGGGCCAGCCGTCGGCGCTGTCGGTCATCGCGCTATCCGAGCAGGGGACGATGTTCGACCCCGGCCCGTGCGTCTACATGGAGAAGATCGCCGGCGGGCCGCGGATCGCGGAGTGCCTCAGCCTCACCGATCCGCTGTCCGACGTCATCGGGCGGGTCGCCGGGGCCAAGGGCTCGGACCCCGGCGACGTGACGATCATCATGCTCGACCGCGAGCGCCACGCAGAGGCGGTCGAGGAGATCCGCGAGGTCGGGGCGAGGATCCGCTTCATCACCGACGGCGACGTCTCCGCGGCGCTGTTCGCGGTCTCCCAGGACACGTCAGGGATCGACATGCTGTGGGGGATCGGCGGGACCCCGGAGGGCGTGCTCTCCGCCGCCGCGATCAAGTGCCTCGGCGGGCGGATACTGGGACGGCTGTGGCCGCGCGACGAAGACGAGCGCAAGGCCGCGATCGACGCGGGCTACGACCTCGACAAGGTGCTCGACACCAACGACCTCGTGGCCGGCGACGACGTCTTCTTCGCCGGGACCGGGGTCACCGACGGCGACCTGCTCCAGGGCGTGCGCTACCTCGGCGACGGGCACGCGACGACCGACTCGCTGGTCATGCGGTCGCGCTCAGGCACCGTGCGCGAGATCAAGGCCCGCCACGACCGCCCGAAGCTACGGGAGGTCACGGGAGGACGCTACGGATAGCCGGGGGGAGCCCGGCCGAAGGCCGGGCGAGGGGGGCAGGGCCCCCCTGCTACGGGTAACCCGAGGCTGCCCCCTCAGGGTCGACCCGAGCATCCAGCGTCCCGGTGTCGTGGAGCTCGAAGCGCAGCGCGTTGATCACCGCGCCGGCCATCAGCGCGAGGCTCAGCGCGTAGAACCAGATCAGCGCCACGAGGATGAACCCCACCGTGCCGCCGAACTCGCCGATCGACGAGACGTTGACGAGATAGAACGGGAAGGCCCAGTTGGCGACCCCGGTGACGATGGTCAGGAACAGGGCGCCCGGCCACACGCCGCGCCACGGCAGATGCCCCTTCGGCACCGCCCAGTAGACGATGCAGGCGAGGGCGAATCCGATCACCAGGGTCGCGACCAGAAGCAGCAGGTTGTCCAGGAAGTCGATGCTCGAGAGGCCGAAGGGCAGGTCCTCGGTGCCCGAGATCAGGATCCCCTCGAGCGTCGGCAGGATCACGCTCGCCGCGAGGAACAGGACGACCACGAGCAGCATGACCAGGGCGAAGCGCTTCTGGGCCATCCAGCCGCGGCACTCGACGTGGTAGATGCGGCAGAACGCCGTGTCCATCGCGCCCCAGAACGACGCCCCGATCCAGATGCCGCCGACCGCCGCGGCGATCCCGATCGTGGTGGAGTTGTCACGCACCCTGTCGAGCAGCCGCGCGAGGTTGTCCTGCTCGGCGTCGGGGAAGAGCTGCTGGAGATCGCTCAGGACACTCGCCTCGACGTTGGGGCTCTGGAGCACCTGGCCGAAGACGAACAGGACGAGGAGGGCGAAGGGAAAAAGGGCGAGCAACAGGTTGAAGGCGACCATCGCCGCCATTCCGGTGATGTTCTCGCGGTACGCGCGGTCCCAGAACGCCCTCAGGTAACGCGGCCACCTGCGGGCGCGCTCCTCGGTCGCGGGCCGCGCCGGCGACCCTGCCCCGACCGAGCTCAACGCCGCTCCAGCGACTCCCGGATCGCGCCCGCCGCCCGGCCCGCGAACCGCAGCCCGGCTGCCGCGATCTGTGCGGCGGTCGTCACGCCGGCTCGCGCCAGCTCCTCGAGGTTCGCGTCCGCCGCCGGCTCGGCCCCGGCGTCGGCCCTGGCCCGCGGAGCGTCGGCCCTGACTCCGCGCTTCGCGCGCGCTCGCGCGGCGTCGCGCCGCGGGCTGCGCACCCCGGGGCGCGAGCGCGGAAGCGAGCCGAGGATCGAGTCCTCCTGCGCTTCGGGGTCGGGCGTCTCGCTCATCTCGCCGCCGCCCCGGGCTTGCATTTCGGCCCCCGGGGCTGGAGAATCGACGTAACGATCCCCGGCCGGGGGTGTTGTCGGACCCAGTGCCTGCTCCCGGTGTTCGTCGCGGCGGCGCAACTTCTGCCCATCCATACGGGTTTGAGACGTGCGCCAGCCGCGCGGGCAGCGCGGGCGGCGTTGACTTCAGAAAGTAAAGTGGCTACCATGCGAACACGCGTTTGAGCACCACCGCGCCGGGGCAGAAACCAGACAGCAAAGCGGACCCGCGGATCCTCTCACGATCCGCGTTTTTCTCGCCGCATTTTGCGGCCTGCTGGGGTTTACGTTAGCCGGCGGGACGGCCGATATATACAGAGGCATACAGAGGCGCAAAACGGACGGACAAGGAAGCGGATGCTAGTAGGAGAGCTTCAAGAGCTTGATGAGGTAAAGGGTCTGCTGACCAAGGGTCAGCAGGTCGGCGTGCTGAGCTACGGCGAGGTCGCCTCGGCGCTGTCGGAGGTCGACATCGACGAGGGCGACGTCGAGGAGCTGTACGGCCACTTCGAGAAGTCGGGGATCGAGCTGGTCGACGACCTCGACCCGGCCCAGAGCCCCCAGCCCGACGCCGCTCCGGAGCCGACCGGCAAGCGAGGCCGGCGCCGCAAGCAGGCGACGGCGCTCGACCTCAAGCCGGACATGACGACCGACTCGCTGCAGCTCTTCCTCAAGGACATCGGCAAGGTGCGGCTGCTCACCGCCCAGGAGGAGGTCGACCTCGCGAAGCGCATCGAGCGCGGCGACCTCGACGCGAAGCAGAAGATGGTCGAGTCCAACCTCCGCCTGGTCGTCTCGATCGCGAAGAACTACCGCAACCAGGGCCTGCCCTTCCTCGACCTGATCCAGGAGGGGACGCTGGGCCTCGTGCGCGCGGCGGAGAAGTTCGACTACCGCAAGGGCTTCAAGTTCTCGACCTACGCGACGTGGTGGATCCGCCAGGCGATCGCGCGCGCGCTCGCCGACAAGGCGCGGACGATCCGCATCCCGGTCCACGTCGTCGAGAAGCTCAACAAGATCGGCCGCGCGGAGCGCAAGCTCGTCACCGAGCTGGGCCGCGAGCCGACTCCCGAGGAGATCGCCGACGTCACCGGCATCGAGCCCGATGAGGTCGACTCGATCAAGCGCTCGGCGCAGGCCCCGGTCTCGCTCGAGAAGCCGGTCGGCGACGAGGAGGAGTCCGAGTTCGGGCAGTTCATCGCCGACGAGAAGGCCGAGTCGCCGTACGAGCGCGCCGCCGACATCCTCACCAAGGAGGCGCTGCGCGAGGCGCTCGAGAACCTCTCGTACCGCGAACGGCGCGTGCTCGAGCTGCGCTACGGGCTCGGCGGCGAGCACCCGCGGACGCTCGACGAGGTCGGGCGGACGTTCAACGTCACCCGCGAGCGCATCCGCCAGATCGAGAACCAGTCGCTCAAGAAGCTCCAGTCGCTGGCTGAGGCCCAGAAGCTGCGCGAAGTCGCCTGAGCGGCGAATAGCCGTCTGGCCCTCTCAAGCCCTGCCCACGTCCGCCCGATAAGGGAAGCGATGTTCGATATCGACGCAGCGCTGCGCTACGTCGTCGAGCGCGAGGGATCGGACCTCCACGTCAAGGTCCCGTCGCCCCCGATGACGCGCATCCACGGACACCTTGCGCCGGTCGAGGGTGCCGAGCCGCTCGGCCCCGAGGACACCGAGGCGGCCCTCGACCACCTGCTCGAGGGACAGCACGTGCGCGAGGAGTTCGACCGCGAGGGCGAGGCCGACTTCTCGTACGAGGTCGAGGGGCTGTCGCGCTTTCGCGTCAACGCCTTCAGGCAGCGCGGCCACGTCTCGATCGCGTGCCGGGTGATCCCCTACCAGGTACGGACGATCGACGACCTCGGGCTACCCGAGGCGATCCGCAGTCTCGCCGAGGAGCCGCGCGGGATCATCCTGCTCACGGGGACGACCGGCTCGGGCAAGTCGACGACGCTCGCGGCGATGATCGAGCACATCAACTCGTCCCGGGCCCGCCACATCGTCACGCTCGAGGATCCGATCGAGTATCTGCACCGCGACAAGCTGTCGATCATCCAGCAGCGCGAGATCGGCTACGACACCCAGAGCTTCGCCCGCGCCATGCGCCGCGTCCTGCGCCAGGACCCGGACGTGATCCTGATCGGCGAGATGCGCGACGAGGAGACCGTGCGCACGGCGCTGAGCGCCGCCGAGACCGGCCACCTCGTGCTCAGCACGCTGCACACCCTCGACGCCACCGAGACGATCAACCGCATCATCGACTTCTTCCCGCCGCACCTCCAGCAGCAGGCCCGCGTGATGCTCTCCTCGACGCTGCGCGGGGCGATCTCGCAGCGGCTCGTGCCGCGTCCCAGCGGCGACGGACGGGTCGCGATCTGCGAGGTGCTCGTCTCGACCGGCCGCATCCAGGACCTGATCCTCAACCCCGAGGAGACGGGCCGGATCACCGAGGTGATCGCCGAGGGCGAGTTCTACGGGATGCAGACCTTCGACCAGTCGCTGCTCAAGAACGTGATGGCCGGCGAGGTCAGCGAGGAGATCGCGCTGCAGACCGCGTCGAGCCCGCACGACTTCAAGCTTATGCTGGCCGCACAGGGCCAGCGCGCCAGCGGCGTCGAGCAGGTCATGGACTCCGGCGACGGCGTCCGCACCTGAGCCACCGCCGCCTGCCCGACCCCACCTGAGCGACCCAGCTGCGCCCGCCGGCATATGGCGAGACCGCAGCGTGGCGTCTTTTGCGGCCCATAGCCCCCAAAACACGCCAGGCAGGCCGGGGCGCGTTGGCGCAGTTGGATCCACGGCCCTCAATCCCCGTCCGCCGACTTCAATCCCTGGTTCGCGCCAAAGCTTCAGTTCCTGAAGCCTTGGTTGTTACCATTAAGACATGGCCGACCCAGACTGCCCGGTCAGCTGCTGTGCGGAGATCATCTCCGGCAAGTGGACCCTCCTCGTCATCCGAGATCTCGCCGACGGCAGTCGGCGTTTCTGTGAGCTCGAGCGCTCGCTCGACGGGATCAGCCCGCGGACGCTTTCGCTGCGGCTGCGGGCACTCGAAGAACACGGAATCGTCGACCGCCACACCTACCCCGAGGTGCCGCCTCGGGTCGAGTACGGGCTGACCGAGAAGGGCCGTGCCCTCGTGCCGCTGATCGAGGACATGCGCACCTACGGGCGGCGCTGGCTGCTCGCCGACAAGCGCGCCACGCGCGTCTCCAAGCGCGACCGCGAACCGGTCTCGGCCGCCGTCTAGCTCGCGCCGAGCGGTCTCCGCGCTGCAAGCTGCGCTGCAGGCGCAGGAGCGCCACGCAGGCGGGAGAACCGGGTCTCGATGCGAGACCTCGTCGTCAAGGAGTCGCTGGAGCGCCTCGCCGAGGACGCCGGGGAGCGGCTGCGCGGGCTGATCGCGTCGGGCGAGGAGCTTTCCTACGACGTGACCGAGCCCGGCGACGACTCGCCGTTCTGCCAGTTCGCGCCCCAGACCGGACGCTTCATCCGCGCCCACGCGACGGCCCTGCTCGACCTCGAGTCCTTCGGTCCCGCGTGCTCGGCGCTCGCCGCCGCCGACGTGTCCGGCATGTACCTCGAGCGGCTCGGCGAGCCGGTCCCGAACGACCCGGGCCGGCGCGCCGCCGACGCTGTGGTCACGTTCCTGTGCCGGATCTGGGAGGAGTCGGCGGACTTCTCGCTCGATCCGATCCGGCTCGACGCCGCGCTCAGCGAGCTCGAAGGCGCCGAGGAGCCGTCGGACGGCGAGGCCGAGGTGGTCGTCCCGATGCTCGGCCTACAGATACCGACGACCCGCCTCGAGCTCGCATCCGCATCGCTGGTTCGCGCCGAGACCATCGACGCGCCACAGGAGGCGCGCAACGCCGAGGGTGGCGGCCGAACCGCCTGGGAGCCGCTCTTCTTCGCCGTCGTGAGGCGGCCGATCGCCGCGCGGTCGGATGAGGACGAGAAGGGCCCCGGCCCCGCTTTGCGCGCGCTGATCACGGCGCTACGCATCTTCAAGCCGGGCAGCGTCGGGATGGGCCCCCATGCCTGGGCACGCAGCTCGGGCGACCGCTGGCGCCGGATCACGACGGGCGCGACGCGACCGCGGCCCGGCTCCTACTGGCTGACCGGAAGCGAGCTCGGCGGCCTCGTCGACTTCTCACGCGCATTCGATGCCGTCGACGTCGACGGGCCGCTCGCCCGCGCGATCTCGCGCTTCGAGGCCGGGCTGGAGCGACCGTCGCTGCTCGACGCGCTGAGCGACTACCTGCTCGCCCTGCGGATGCTGCTCGAGGGCCGCGGGGCGGCGAACCTGAGCATCTCGATGCGCGCCGCGGCGCTGCGCGCCGAGGGCCCCGCCCGCCAGGGAGTCAAGGCGGCGATCGAGCGCGCCGTCGCGCTCGAGGCCTCGATCGTCAGGGGCGAGGTCGCTGCGACCGGCGGGACGGGGTCCCCGCTCGAGCTCGTGGCGCAGATCGAGAGCGTGGTGCGCGGCATCCTGCGCGACGCGGTTCGGGGCGAGCTGGGCGCCGACCTGCGCGCCGCCGCCGACGAGACGTTGCTTGCCGGCGGGCTCGCCGTCGGCGACGGGGCAGCGGCCGTGCGCGGCGCGACCGCCGAGTGGGGCGTCGTCGAGTCGGCCGCAGGGCGGGAGCCAGAGGCCGAGCCGGAGCCCGAGGCCGAGCCGCAATTCGAGCCCGAGGCCGAGCCTGAGCCTGAGACGCGCGTTCTCCCAGAGTCCGAGACCGAGATGGAAATCCAGCCGCGGGCCGGAAGGAGCTCGGCATCCGTCGAAGAAGAAGACGTCCAGATGCCCAATCAGCTCCAACAGCAGCGCACACAGGTCGCTGAGCCGACGCGAGTCGCCCGCGACGACTGGCTTGGAGAGCTGGGCTCCTCCGACACGCTCGACTGGCCGGAGCGCCCGGCCGCGCTGAAGATGCTCGACAGGCGTCCAGCGGAGCGCAAGGCGGCGAGGGACCGGGTCGAGCACCTGTTCCCGCGCCCCGAGACCACCGAGTGGTCAGTGGGAGAGCTCGACTACAGCCGTCGCCGCCGGCGGGTCCGCGTCTAGCGGCCGGCGCGCAAAGACTTACCTCCCCGCACCCGCATCCCAGGAAGACGCGAGGCCCTAAGCCGCCCGCCCGGCGGCCAGGGCCTCGCGCTCTTGTGCCGAGGCGAACAGGTAGCGGTTGATCTCCATCAGCCCCGCGAGATCGTGGACGTCGGTGTCGAGGTAGGGGACCTGGATGACGCGGCGCGCCCGCATCTCCCGGGTCAGCCGCTCGACGTTCGTGCGGTCGCGCGCCGCGAGGGCGCGGTAGTCGGCGAGGTTCGCGGCCGCGCGCGCCGCGAGGTCGGGGTCGCCAAGCGCCTCGGCGAGCTCCCCCTCGACGTCATCGCCCCCGGACTCGAGGTCGATCCCGTAGTGGACCTTGTTGACGACCACGCCGCCGAACGGCAGGTCGGCCTCGACGAGCTTGCGGTGGAAGTACACGGCCTCCTCGATCGGCTCGCCCTGCGGCGCGCAGACGACGAGGAACGAGGTGCGCTTGTCGGCAAGCAGCTCGTTGACCCGCTTGGCGCGCTCCCGAAACCCGCCCACCATCCCGCTCATCGCCTGGAAGAACTCGGATATGTCCTCGATCAGGTCCATCCCGGTGACCCGCTTGAGCACCGAGAACATCATCGATGTGCCGCGGCCGAACAGCTTCATCCCGATCCCGGTCGGGCGCATGAAGACCTGGAGCGAGCGCCCCTCGATGAATTGCGTCAGCCGGCGGGGGGCGTCGAGGAAGTCGAGCGCATTGCGGCTCGGCGGGGTGTCGAGCACGAGCAGGTCGTAGCGGTCCTCCTGGTGAAGCTCGAACAGCCGCTCCATCGCCATGTACTCCTGCGATCCGGCGAGCGCGTTCGAGAGCTGCTTGTAGATGCGGTTCTCCAGGATCCGCTCGCGGGTCTCGGCGTCGGGGGCGTGCTTGGCGATGACCTCGTCGAAGGTCGCCTTGGCGTCCAGCATCATCGCCCACAGCTCGCCGCCGCCGGTCTCGATGCCCTGGTCGGCGAACAGCGCCGGGTCCACCTGGCGCTCCTCGTTGCCCAGCTCGGGCAGGCCGAGCGAGTCGGCGAGCCGCTTCGCCGGATCGATCGTCAGCACGGCCACCTTCATCCCGCGCGACGCCATCCCGGCTGCGATCGCGGCCGAGGTCGTCGTCTTGCCGACGCCGCCCGAGCCGGCGCAGATGCAGATCCGCTTGCCCTGGAGCAGCTGCTCGACGGTCGCCACAGCTAGACCCCCGCGGCCAGAGCGCGCAGGCCCGCCTCCCCGAGCTCGGGCTCGAAGACGAAGGGAAGCGTCGAGACCGGTGCCCTGACGAGATCGACGAGACGCTCGAGCTGCTCGCGCTGGCCGCTCGCTCGGCGATGCTCGCTGATCGCCGCCCGCACCGCGGCCCGCAGCCCCTCGCTCCGTCCGTTGCCCGAATCTACGAGCGCGGCAAGCCGCTCGGCCTCGACGTCCGAGAACCGCTCCGGGTAGAGCGCGTTCATGTACACGCGGTCCACCGCGATCCCGACGTCATCGGTGAGCTCGCGCTCCAGGAGCTCCGACTCGTTGACCGGCATCTCCTCGGGCAGCGCGACGATCGCGACGCCGGCCAGCGAGCTGTCGGTGATGTAGGCGTCGAGCGCCTGGGCCTGCGCGTGGATCGGCCCCACCCGGGCGATGTTCGCGAACGTGCGCGGCGTCTGCAGGAACCCGATCCCATGCCCGGTCGCCGGCGCGTCGACGATCACGAGGTCGTACTTGCGGCCCTTCTTGACCCTGCGGTCTAGCTGCGCGAGCTCCCAGATCTTGCCGATCGTGACGAGCTCCTTGAGCCCTGGAGTCGCCGCGGCGAGGTAGGTGAAGATGCGGCTGCGAGTCAGCAGGTCGCCCATCGCGCGGACCTTGAGCTGGAGCAGCAGGTACTCGCGCATCGACTCGTCCGGGTCGATCGAGATCGCCCACATGTTGTCGACCAGCTCCACCTCGTGAAAGCCGATCTCGGCGCGGCGAAAGACACGTGAGGCGTGCTCGGCGGAGCCCACCTCGCAGACGATCGTGCGCTTGCCGCGCTCGGCGGCGGCGAGGCCGAGCGCCAGCGCCACGGTCGACTTGCCGACGCCGCCCTTGCCGGTGACGAACACGAGGCGCTTGTCGAGCAGTTCGGGCACCGGCGCATTCTCCCAGCGCCCGCCCGCGCCGGGCCAACCAGGCGTTCCGCGGCTCAGGTCGACTCGGGCTCTTCCTCGCCGGGCCAGCTTCCGGTCAACCGGTAGAAGCCGATTCGCGACCCGTGATCCACCAGCCCGCGGCTGACGCGGAAGACAGCACCCTCGATGGCCAGCGCCGCGGCCAGCTCGGGCCACGAGATCTCGCGGTGCTCGGGCTCGGGGGCCTCCTGCTCGGAGATACGAGCCCAGATGAAGTCGAAGATGCTCTTGCTGATGAGGCCGGCGACCAGCCCGCCCACGACGCTGAACGGGATGAACAGGATCTTCATCACTTCCTCCTGGGATGCGTCCGACGGTCGCGCGACTTGCTCGATGCCTCAGTACCCGGCAGCTCTGCGCTCTACACGCCACCGCTCGGTGGCTTCGCGAAAGCCCCGATCGGGTAGTCAATGAGCGGCATGCGGGTCCTGCTCGTTCTCATCGTCGTCGTCTGCATCGTCCTGTTCCTTGCCGGCGTCTTCGCGCCCGAGCGCTCCAAGAAGATGCAGGCCTGGGTCGCGAAGAAGCTCCGCAAGGGCGAGCGCAAGGGGGACGAGAACGCGGGCAGGATGGGCGACGTGACCAACACGATGCTCGAGAAGTCGCGCCAGGCGACCGACAAGAGTGCCGAGGGCGGCCGCGCCGTTCACGACAAGGCGGAACAGGCGGGGTCAACGGTGGGCAAGAAGCTGACGGGCTGAGCAGCGGATCGATTGCAGCGTGAATCCACGCCGAGCGGCGGCAGGAAACCCGCCGATGCACGCGAATAGCCCTTCGTAATGGGCATTCTTGGTCGTAGATCGAACGGTTCCGACGCCAACGGGCAGGGGCCGGCAGACGGCGCCGCGCCGCCGGTGACGCCCGACTCGGACGCCGACGAGGGCGGGCGGCTCGAGCCGGCCGACCTGATGGGCCCGACCCGATCGCGCGGCGCCAACGGCGACTCGCTGCAGGCGGAGGGCGGGCCCGGTAGATCCCGCGACGATGGTCGCGCCAACGTCATCTCGTTCGCCAACCAGAAGGGCGGGGTGGCGAAGACGACGACGACGCTGAACCTCGCGGTGGCGTTCTCGGAGTCCGGCCACCGCGTGCTCGCCGTGGACCTCGACCCGCAGGGCAACCTGACGATGAGCCAGGGCATCGATCCCGACAAGGTCGACAAGAGCATGTATGACGTGCTCGTCGACAAGGTGCCGATCTCGGAGGTGATCCACGAGCGGGAGATCGATCTCGCGGTCGCGTCGATCGACCTCGCCGGGGCGGAGATCGCGATGAGCACCCAGATCGGTCGCGAGCGCTCGCTGGAGAAGGCGTTGCGCGAGGTCGACCACGACTACGACTTCATCTGCATCGACACCCCGCCGAGCCTCGGGCTGCTGACCGTCAACGCGCTGACGGCCTCCAACAAGGTGATCGTCCCCGTGCAGTGCGAGTATTTGTCGATGCGGGGCCTGGTCCAGCTCCAGAACACGCTCGAGATGATCCGCGAGAACCTCAACCCCGGTGTCGAGATCGAGGGCATCCTGCCGACGATGCTCGACTCGCGCACCGTGCACGCCAAGGAGGCCGTCGAGATCCTCGAGGAGAACTTCGGCGAGCTGGTGTTCAAGTCGCGGATCCGCAAGGCGATCAAGTTCGCCGAGGCGCCCGTCCGGGGGGCGTCGGTGCTGAAATACGACCCGAAGGGAAATGCGGCGAGCTGCTACCGGGACTTGGCGGAGGAGGTACTGACGAATGGCGCGACGTAAGCGCGCCAGCATGCGGGAGGGTCCGCTCGCGGACCTCTTCCGCTCGACGTCGGGCCCCGAGGAGCCCACCGCGGGGGAGCAGGAGACCTCCGAAGAGCATCCCACCGAGCTGATCCAGAGCGAGGGCGCCGAGGCGCCCCCGCCGGTTGAGGACAGGCCGACCGCGACCGAGCAGCGCTCGGGCGCTTCCGAGCCGCCCACCGAGCGTGCAGGCGAGCCGACCGCGCCCGAGCGCGCCCTGCCCGAGCCCGACGAGGTCAGCGTCTACAAGCTCGACGAGCCGCACGAGGCTCCCGGCGCGAGGGAGCGCCTGCGCAGCATCTTCGTCGACGAGCCGGGCCCCGAGGGCCCTACGTTCGGCCGCGACGAGCCCGGTACGGCGCGCCCGCCGGCGCCCGCCGGCGTGCACGCCCCCGTGATCCGGGTGATCGGCGTCGGCGGCGCTGGGGTCAACGCGATCAACCGGATGGTCGAGGCGGGGATCACCGGGGTCGAGTTCCTGGCGATCAACACCGATCTTCAGTCGCTTCAGCAGAGCACCGCGGACGTGACCGTCCACATCGGGGGCGAGGTCACGCGCGGGTTGGGCTCGGGATCCGACCCGATCCTCGGCCACAAGGCGGCGTTCGCTGAGCAGGACAAGATCAAGCGCCTGCTCAAGGGCTCCGACATGGTCTTCATCGCCGCCGGCGTCGGCGGCGGCACCGGGACCGGCGCGGCGCCGGTGATCGCCCGCCTCGCCCAGACCGTCGGCGCGCTTACGGTCGGGATCGTTACCAAGCCCTTCGGCTTCGAGGGCAGCCGCCGCGCCAAGCAGGCCGAGGAGGGCCTCGACGCGCTCAGCGCCGAGGTCGACACGCTGATCGTGATCCCCAACGAGCGCCTGCTCACGGTGCTGTCGCGCAACACCTCGATGGTCCAGGCCTTCCAGGTCGCCGACGACGTGCTGCGCCAGGGCGTGCAGGGGATCGCCGACCTGGTGACCCTGCCGGCGCTGATCAACCTCGACTTCGCCGACGTTCGCACGACGATGCGAGACGCCGGCGAGGCGATTCTCGGCATAGGTATGGGGACGGGCGACAGCCGCGCCCTGTTCGCGGCCCAACGCGCGATCTCCTCGCCGCTGCTCGAGACCGGAATCGACGGGGCGCGCTCGATCCTGCTCTCGATCACCGGGGGCCGCGACCTCTCGCTGATGGAGGTCAGCGAGGCCGCCAAGGTGATCCAGGAGGCGGCGCACCCCGACGCCAACATCATCTTCGGCGCCAACGTCGACGAGGAGCTCGACGAGCAGGTCTGGGTGACCGTGATCGCGACCCGCTTCGACGGCCGGGGACGGCGCGCCGACGGAGGCCTGCGTGCCGGCGAGCGGCGCGGGAGCGCCACGCAGCGGGGGGGCGAGACCACGCGGCGCGCCGGCCGCGACGTTCGCGCCCGCGACTTCGGCCTCGAGGCACCCGAGTTCGACGTCAGCAGGTAGGTAATTGCGGGGTGTCGTCGCCGCGGGTCACGAGCTGACCGCGGAGGCCGGGGCCAGGGTCCTCAGAGAGGGCGGCAACGCCGTCGACGCGGCCGTCGGTGCGGTGCTCACCTCGTTCGCGGTCGAGAGCCCGCTGACCGGGCTCGGAGCGGGCGGCTTCATGCTCGTCCACAGCGGCGACGAGAACGTCCTGCTCGACTTCTTCGTCGAGGTTCCCGGCATGGCTGGAGTGGAGCGACGCGGCGACCTCGTGCCGATCTCGGTGCTGTTCGACGAGACGCCGCAGGTCTTCAACATCGGCGCCGCGTCCTGCGGCGTGCCGGGCACGCCCGCGGGACTCGCCGAGGCGCTGCGCCGCTTCGGGTCCGTGCCGATGTCGGAGCTGATCGGCCCGGCGGTCGGATACGCGCGCGACGGCGTGGCGGTGAACGCCGGGCAGGCCTACATCTTCACCGTGCTCGAGCCGATCCTGTCGGAGTTCGACGAGACCGCCCGGCTCTACGCGCCTGCCGGGAGGATGCTGCGCGAGGGAGAGATCTTCCGCTTCCCCGATCTCGCCGACGCTCTCGAGCGCCTCGCCTCCGACGGCCCCGATCCGTTCTACCGCGGAGAGGTGGCGCAGGCGATCGCGGAGTGGGTCACCGAGCGGGGCGGGACGCTCGGGGCGGACGACCTCGCCGCGTACGAGCCCCTGGCCCGCGAACCGGTCTGCGCCGGGTTTCGCGGCCGCGAGGTGCTCACCAACCCGCCCCCGTCGTCGGGCGGCATCCTGATCTCGCTGTGCCTCGAGCTGCTGGAGCGGCTCGGCTCGGCCGGCACCGAGCATGTCGTCGCCGCGATCGGCGAGGCGAACCGGTCGCGCGGCGAGGAGTTCCACGCCGGGCTCTATGACCCGACCTATCCCGAACGGTTCCTGGACCCTGGGCGGCTCGACTCCCTTGCGGCCGAGCTTCGCGCGGGCGGCGGCGAGCTGGGTGACGCGCAGCGAACGCCGGGCGGGTCGGGATCGACGACCCACATCACCGCCGTCGACGCGGAGGGCAGGTGCGCGAGCGTCACCTGCTCGAACGGGACCGGCTCGGGGATGCTCCCGCCCGGCACCGGCGTCCACGTCAACAACATGCTCGGCGAGGAGGACCTCAATCCGCTCGGGTTCCACGCGCTGCCCGCGGGTCGGCGGATGACGTCGATGATGGCCCCGACGATCGTGCTGCGCGACGGCGAGCTGGAGGCCGGCCTCGGCAGCGGCGGCTCCAACCGGATCCGCTCGGCGATCCTCCAGGTGATCCTGCGGCTCGTCGCCGACGGGATGCCGGCGCCCGACGCGGTCGAAGCCGGGCGGCTGCATTTCGAGGAGGGCGTGGTGCAGGCGGAGCCGGGCGTCGATCCCGACGCCCTGTCGAGGCTCGAGGCGCGCGGCGTGCCCGTGGCGCGCTGGCGGCGCCGCAACCTGTTCTTCGGCGGCGCGCACATCGTCGCCCGCGACCCCGAGACGGGCCAGCTCGCGGGCGGCGGGGACCCGCGCCGCGGCGGCGCCGTGGCGCTGGCTTAGGTCCCGCGCCGCAGACGCCTTCCACTTGTACGGGTGCGGCTGGGTGTTGACGAGTACTGGTACGTACCAGTATTGTCGGGCAGTGCCAGAGCCTCCCGCCGCGCAAGCAGACGAGATCGTGGCTGACAAGCCCGCCAGTCGAGCCTACGGTCGGCAATCACTCCAGGCCCGGCGCGAGGACCAGTACCGGCGCTTGATCCAAGCCGCCCGCGACACCTTCGCCGAGCACGGCTACCACGGCACCTCGATCGAGGACATCGTGGGCCGGGCCCACGTCTCGCGCACCTCGTTCTACCGGTTCTTCTCCGACAAGGAGGAATGCCTGCTCGCGATCTTCTGGACCGGCAGCAACATCGCCCTGCGCGCCGTCGAGGAGATCGCCAGCAGCGACCTCCCGGCGGAGGAGCGGCTTCGCGAAGGGGTCGGGGTCTTCCTGAGGTTGCTGGCGGGCGATCCGGCGATGGCGCGGGTGACGCTCATCGAGGTGATGGGAGCGACGCGCGCTGCCGAGGAGGCTCGGGTGGAGGTCCGCGAGCGCTACGTCCAGATCATCGAGGACTACCTCAACGTCAGCGGCCTTTGGAAGGGACGCCCCAAGATGGAAACCCGGCTGATGGCAGTCGCGGCCATGGCGGGGATCGGGGAGGCCGTCTCCCACCTGATCACGACCGGCCGGCTCGACGAGTGGAAGCAGGCCGTCGACCCACTTGGCTCGTTCCTCGTCCGTGCGCTGATCCCGCAGGACCGAAGGGGAAGGTCCTAGATGGGGCGGCTCCGCTGCATCGTCCCGGCCGATCTCGCTCTCGAGCTCGAGGAGCCGCTGCGCCGAGAGCTCTCCGCGGAGTCCGGGGTCGACGTGATCGTGGAGTCCAGGCGGGGCGAGCGTCGGTGCGGAGCCGATCGCCGGGAGCGCGCCACGGGCCGTGCGCACTGCCTCGAGCGCCGGCGGATCCGCGCCAAGGCAGGGCGCCGCATCGCGGATCGCCGCCTCCCCCTGATTCGGGTCGCGCGGCCGACGCTGCCACGGGAAGCAGTCCCCTTCGCGCCGCGCCTGACGTTCGTCGAGCCGCGGCCCATCTCCGACGTCGAGCGCGAGGACATCGACACGGCGCGACTCGTCGCACGGATCCAGTCGGGCGATGACGGGCCGCTGAAGGCGCTCTATGTGAGGTACTTCGACAGGATCTACTCGTACCTGCGAATAGCGCTCCGTGACGAATACGAGGCGGAGGACGCGGCGCAGGACGTGTTCATGCGCGTCTTCGAAGCGCTTCCGCGGTACGAGCGGCGCGACGTTCCCTTCCGTGCCTGGCTGTTTCGGATCGCGCACAACAGCGCGATCTCCCGTCTGTGCAGGAGCGGTCGCGTGATCGTCGAGAGCCCGGCGGATCTAGGGCGCCGGCAGGCGGGCGAGATCGGGGACGGGCGAGCGCCCGAATCGGTGGACGACGGTGAGATCATGGCCCTCGTCCGCGAGCTTCCCGAGGCGCAGCAGCACGTCGTCGTACTGCGGTACCTCTTCGAGCTCCGCGCGACCGAGATCGCCAAGGTGCTCGGGCGCAAGCCCGAGAGCGTGCGCAAGCTCCACCAGCGGGCCCTTAGCTCCCTCCGCGAGCGCCTCGAGCCCATCCGGGACGAGCTCGTCGCCGCGTAGTTTCTCGCTAGCCGAGCGCCTTCGTCACCGAATCCGGGCTGCGGAAGATCTCGGAAGGATCGCCGCTGCCGACCGGGAAGCCCCAGCGCTCGGCAAGGTCCTCGAGGGCCGCCAGGTCGCCCTCGTGCGCCTGGGCGCTGTCCTGGATCGCGTCGCCGCCGCCGAGCGAGCAGGGCCGGGAGGCGATGGCGACCGGATCGGGGAGATCGGGGACGTCGAAGTTCGGGTGGTCGTAGTCGAAGCTCAACCCGATGTTGTTGGCCTGCGCATCACGCGTGACCAGGTTCCCGAGGCCGAAGCGGTCCGTGATCAACTTGATGATCGACTCGAAGCCGCATAGCAGGTGGCTGACCTGGCCGCGGGGGGCGTAGGGCGACAGCGCGACGCCGGGGATCCGGTAGCCCATGAGCCCGAAGTCCTGGTCGATGTTCGACGACTGGCGGTCGTCGGGGACGCTCTGCGGGCGGACGTGGTCCCAGAACCCGCCCCACTCGTCGTAGACGACGAAGAAGGCGCCGTGCCGCCAGTGGGGGGACTCCAGGAAAGCGTGCACGACGTCGGACATGAACGCCTGCCCAAGGCGGACGTCGCCGAGCGGGTGCTCGTCCGCGGAGAGCCCATCACCGCCCGACCCGTCGCGGAACGGCGGGTCGACGAAGACGATGTTGGGGAGCGTCCCCGCCGCGCAGTCGGCGTAGTACTGCTCGATGCGGCGCGTCCACGGCACCCCACGTGGGCCCCACACCGCCGAGAACGGGAGGTCGGAGGCGTAGTAGCCGACCGTCACGCCCTGGTCGGGGAGGTTCGCGGGATTGTCCTTGAGCGCACGGTCGAAGAGCGTCTCCCACTGGTTGCCGAGCGTCGAGGCCGGCGGATCGTTGTTGATCCTGCCACCCGACTGCGCGGACCACTTGTAGTAGCGGTTGGGCCAGGTCGGCCCCATCAACGAGCAGTGAAAGCGGTCGTACGCCTGGAACGCCTTGCCCGCGGCGTGGATGAACCCGAGGTCCCCCTCGTTGTAGTAGGTGAGGGCAAACTCGTCGTTGTCGCCCTCGAGGAAGTTGTCCGGCTCGACGTTCGGGTTGTCGCGCGCGCTTCCGAGTTGGGTCCGGCCGCCGCCCCACGAGTGGTCGGGGTCCGGATGGCCGCATCCCTGCCACTGCGCCTGGCCCATCGTCGAGGCGTGATGGGTCGAGACCGGAACGTCCCCGTTATCGGGATCCAGGTACGTCCGGTTCTGGGTAGCGTCCGCCTTGTCGGAGTACCAGCCGAAGTAGTGATCGAAGGACCGGTTCTCCATGCAGAGCACGACGAAATGGTTGAGCTTCTGGGTGTTGGAGCCCGAGGCGCCGGACAAAAGCGCCTGCGCCCTGGCCGACTCTGCGAGCAGCTGGTTCGCGGGCAGCATCGCGGCGCCCGCCATTCCGGCCGTGTACGCTGCGCGACGTAGGAAGTCCCGCCGCCGAAGCGTTCCCTCAGGATCTGCGAGGAACTCGCGCTCCTCCGCCTCCATCCTCTGTCTCGTCTCGTTGTCGAGCATTCCCTCGTCCTGAAGAACTATCGAGCGGCCTCGGTTGTGACGGCGATTTTCCGGGCATGTGAAAACTGCGCCGGCCGGTCACGAAAACGCGCCGCTGCTCGTTCTTCAACGGGAAGGATCGTGCCTCGGCCCGCGTCGCACCTGTCGCATGAGCTGCTCGAGGACGCGTTCGCGAGCGCCCGGCGGCGCGGTGGGCCACTCGAGCTCCCGCAGCCGGCGATCGAGGTCTCGGCCGGTCAGCTTCCCGCCCCTGTTGCCGTCGGTGCGCTCCTTGCCCTCGGCTCGACTCGATTCCTTTCTCATGCCTGCCCTCCACAGGAAGAACGGGCTTCGTGCTCCCGTTGTGACGCGGGTCTTTGGGTCCGCCTTGGGCAGCGCCCGGAGGTCGGGCGATGAGGGAGGAGCGCCGGATCGTCTACTGCGTCGTCCCACGAGAGCTCGCCGGCGAGCTGGTGGAACCGCTTCGCCGCTTCTTCCGGGACGATCCGAGCGTCGAGGTGATCGTGGAGCGCCGCAGCCGCGATCGGCGAAGCGGCCGGAGCGCGCGGCGGCGGTTCGTGAAGGTGCCGCCCGAGCGGGAGCGCCGCACGATCCGGGCCGAGGCCGGGCGGCGCGTCGCCGAGCGGCGCGCGAGGCAGGCGGAGGCGCCGGCACTCGCCCTGCCGTCCGAAGCGGAGCGGCATCGCGAATCCCTGCTGTTCGTCGAGCGCATCGAGCCATCGACGCTCGCCGGGGAGGACGCCGAGACCGCCAGGTTGGTGATGCGCCTGCAGGCTGGGGAGGAGGACCTCTTCGAGCGTCTGTACGAACGCTACTTCGACCGCGTCTACGCCTATCTGTACGTCACCCTCCAGGACGCCCACGAGGCCGAGGACGCGGTCCAGGAGGTCTTCATGCGGGTCCTCGAGGCGCTGCCGAGATACGAGCGCCGCGACGTGCCTTTCCGGGCCTGGCTCTTCCGGATCGTCCGCAACAGCGGCATCAACCGGCTGCGCAAGCGCCGGCAGCTGACCGTCGAGAGCCCGGACCGGATCGCACGCCAGGTCGAGACCGCCGGCGAGGTGACCGAGCCGTCGCCGGACTGGTTTGGCGACCGCCGGCTCGTCGCTCTCATCGAGCGCCTACCGCTGGCCCAGCGCCAGGTGATCGTCCTGCGATACATGCTCGAGCTCACAAACAACGAGATCGCGCAGCTTCTGGGCCGAAAGCCGGACGCGGTCCGCCAGCTTCACCAGCGGGCGATGCGGTTCCTCCGCAAGGGCCTCGGCCCGGGTGGCTAGGCGTCGCTTTCGGCTCTTCGCTCGGCCAGCCGGCGCTGGAGGCTGTGCCAGGTGCGCTGCCGGACTTCCGCAGGGGCCTTCGTGCCGCGGAGCTGGCGCAGCCGCTCGGCGAGCGGGTCCTTCTGCTTGCCCGCCTGCGTTTCGTCGGGGCTCGTCCGCCTCGTCGGTCTATGGGTCACGCGAATGCACCTTAGCCGCCACGGTGGCCGGCTCGTGCCCAATTTCGCGGGATGTAAACCTGCCGTCACGCAGGGCGCGCATCGCGCGTTGGTTCCTAGGGATGTGTGACTCCGCCGAAGCGAGGCAACGCCGCCCGATCTCGGTGGCCCGCGCGCTCGCTGTGGCGGCGCTCGCCGTTGCGATGGTCGCGTTGCCTGCCTGCGGAGGCTCCTCGGACTCCTCGGACGGCGCCTCGGTGCTCTCGAGAGCCGAGTTCATCCACGAGGCGGACCAGATCTGCGACGACGCGCACAAGCGCGCTTACGAGGTCACGCAGAAGATCCAGAAGCTCTACGCGGCGAAACAGGCCGGTGAGGTATCGGAGCAGCAGTACCGGAACCGCGCCGCCGCGCTGAGCGACTCGTACGCGATGATCGCCAACCGCTCGCTGCGCGAGATCAGGGCGCTTGGAACGCCGCGCGGGGGAACGAAGGACGTGGACAAGTACCTGTCGGCCGTCGGGGGGATCGCCCACAACTACTACATGCAGGGCTATGCCCTGCTCCATCAGCAAGAGCAGAAGGTCTCCGAACTCGGCGCGCGTACCCTCCGGCTCACCGGTCAGGCGCGGAAGGCCGCCCAGGAGTTCGGCTTCCACGTCTGCGGCGGCGCCGGTTCGTCGGGCGGGGGTAAGTAACTCCAATTCGCCGTCACGTTTTCGGCGCGCTCCGGGTTGTTCCGGTGAGGCATCCGCCTCGCAGAAGGACAGCAACGGGGGATGGATCCCGAAATGCGACTGGGGCCGCGCTGGCGGCTCCGGAGGAGGAACGTCTGAATGAGGCGACCAGCAGTAATCCTGGCGGCGGCGGCCGGGGCTGTCGCGATGTTTGCGATTCCCAGCCCGGCGCTCGCGGAGACCGACTGTACCTACGCGAGCGGCCAAGCCGTGAGTGAGACCGTACCTGTCGGGTCGGGGTCGGTCACCGTCTACGCGGGCGGCGGCGTCACCGGCGACGCTACGGCGGCTGCCGGCGCGTGCGCCGACAACATCGCTCCGGCGGCCGGCTTCGACGGCGGTTACGCCGAAGCGGGCGCGGGCGAGGACCCGGGCGCGGGTTCCGCCGACCCGGGCCTCGTCGCAGGCCAGCCCGACGGCTACGCCGTCGTCGACGGCAGCGACAGCAACATCGACCCGAGCGGGTTCAGCGACGGGTACGTCGGCGTCTCCAACTGGGAGGACGGCGCTACCCGGACCGACTCTGCCCAGTGTTCGGCGACCGGGCCCGACAACGGCTCGGCCGGCAGCACCAACTCCGGCGGCTGTGTCGGAGCCGACGTCGGCGGCTGGGTCTACGTCCCCGGCGACATCCCGACGCCCGCGTGCGGCAACACCAGCGGCAACGCCTGGGATGGCAGCGGGAACACCGGTGGCAACAAGCGCGACGGCTGCTCGATCCCGTAAAGCCGATCCGTAAGCGACACCCATGTGTCGTCCGGAGAGAGGGCGGGCCTCAGGCCCGCCCTCTTTCGTGTGTGATTGCGATTCGCCGTCACGCTCGAGGAGCGTCAGCCGTTATTCGCGTGAGGTGATGCAATCAGGATCGCCACGGAAGGCAGTGGGGATCTTCGAAGGTCCGGGGGACTGGTCGTGCGCCGGGAGTTCTCGAAAATCAGGCTGATCGTCATGGGGCTCGCGGTCGCGGCATGCGTCGTCGCGCCGGTCGCGAGCGCGCCCGCGGCGGGGTCGGCCGGCGCTGAGCTGCCTCCGATCCGCCACGTCTGGGTGATCATGCTCGAGAACAGGAGCTTCAACCCGGCGCTGAACTTCAAGTCGCCCTTCAACAGCCCCGGCCTCTCGCCGTACCTGGCGGATCACCTGAGGCATCAGGGCAACCTGCTCACCCAGTACTGGGGCACCGGCCATCTGAGCCAGGACAACTACGTGGCGATCGTCAGCGGTCAGTCGCCCACCCCCGGCACCCAGAGCGACGGCATCCTGTGCGCCGGCAACTTCGATCCGGGGATCCCGGACACAGCGCCGGTCGACCCGCACGGCCAGATCGTCGGCCAGGGTTGTCACTACCCGACGAAGGTGAAGACCCTCGCCGACCAGCTCGACGCGGAGACCGACGAGGACCTGACGTGGAAGGGGTACATGCAGGACATCCGCGACGACCTCGCGCACGACTCTCCCTTCTGTCCGAATCAGAACAACGGTGGACTCTCGAACGGAACCAGCCAGTACGCGAACAAGCACGACCCGTGGCAGTGGTTCAGCTCGATCACGGACGATCAGCCCCGATGTCTGGGCCAGGACGTCCCACTCACGGAGCTCGCCACTGACCTCCAGAGCATTGCCACCACCCCGAACTTCAGTTTCATAGCGCCCGGGCTCTCCGACGACGGTCACGACGGCGATTGGACGGCTAATCCAGACGTCTGGCTGCGGCAGTACGTCCCGATGATCATGGATTCCCCCGCGTATCGCCAGGACGGGATGATCGTCATCAACTTCGACGAGTCGAACACCGTGCTCGGCGTCCCGGCCGGCTCGGAGGACGACCAGGCCTGCTGCAACGAGATCCCGGGGCCCAACAGCCCGCTTCCCGGCGAGGTCGGCCCGGGCGGCGGGAGGACGGGGGCGCTGGTCCTCTCGCCGTTCATCAAGCCGGACACGATTGACGACCCGCCCGCCAACCCCACCAACACCGGGCAGGGCTACTACAACCACTACTCGTTCCTGCGCTCGATGGAGGACCTGTTCGACATCGACGCCGACTTCCCCGAGGTCGACGACGACAGCGGTCATCTCGGTTTCGCCGGCACATACGTCGACTACCCGGGTCCGGGCTCGTTCGGCTCCGACGTCTACAACGGCTTCGACCCGGACCGCGACCCCACGGCCCCCGTCGCCCCGGAACCCCCGCATGGCCCCACCGGGCCGAGAGCAGCGGACGGCTCGACCACCTGGCAGAACCCGCTGCCCCAGGGCGGGGACCTGAACGGCATCGACTGCGTTACGACCACGGGCACGTGTGTCGCCGTGGGCGACGGCGGTGCGCTCGTCACGTCGAGCGACGGCGGCGAGAACTGGTCGGCGCGCGGCTCGTCGACGCAGAGCGACCTCAACGGGATCGACTGCGCGACCGGCTCGAGCTGTGTGGCGGTCGGCGACGGAGGAGCCGTGACGACGGGCGACGGAGGCGCAACATGGTCGAGCCAGGCTCCGCCGGTCGGCGTGCCCCTCAACGCCGTGAGCTGCTCGAGCGCGACGTCCTGCGTCGCGGTCGGCGACGATGGCGCGGTCGTTACGAGCGCCGACGGGGGCCAGAGCTGGACCCCGCGGGGATCAGGAGCCTCCGAGCCGCTGTACGGCGTGAGCTGCCCGAGCGAGACGGTCTGTTACGCGGCCGGCCGTTCCGGCACGATCCTCAAGAGCCAGGACGGAGGGGCGAGCTGGGCAAGCCTTGCGACCGGGGACAGCGAGCGCCTGTGGTCGATCGACTGCCCGAACGTCAGCACGTGTGTTGCGGCCGGTGATGACATCAGACAGGTGGGGGACGGGATCCTGCGGACCGAGAACGGCGGCGCCACCTGGTCTCAGCAGAGGAGCGTCGCTCAAGCGCCCGTGTGGAAGGGCGTCTCCTGCGCGAGCGCGAGCACCTGCCTCCTCGCCGGGGAACAGGAAGGAATCGCCTCGAAGCCCGAGGTCGCGGCGGTGCAGGCGACGGTGAACGGCGGGGCGGACTGGAACCTCCAGAAGCCGCACAGCACGAACCTGCTTCACGCCGTGAGCTGCGCGAGCACCACCGCCTGCGTCGCCGTCGGGGTCCGCGGCAGCATCCGCCTCACGACGGACGCGGGCGCGAGCTGGTCGAACCGGAGCCCCGGAACCGCCGGTGCCCTCTCACGCGTCCTCTGCGCCGCCCCGGAGGAGCTGTCGTGCATGACCGAGGCGATCAACGCGCTCCGCGGCGTGAGCTTCCCGGACCCGAGCACCGGATTTGCGGTCGGCAGCTTCCGGACGGTGATGGCGACGGACGACGGCGGCGGCGCCTGGGAGACGCAGACCACCCAGGCCTTCGATTTCGACAAGAACGTCGAGCATCCGCCTGTGCCGGAGCCCGACCTGAACGGCATCAGCTGCGCGAGCTCGTCTGCCTGCGTCGCGGTCGGCGACGCGGGCAGCGTCGTGACCACCGGCGACGGAGGGGCGAACTGGTCCGATCAGGATCCCGACACCCAGAACGACCTTCTCGGCGTGAGCTGCCCGAGCAACACGACCTGCTTCGCCGTGGGATCGCGGGGGGCGATAGTGAAGTCCAACGACGGCGGGGCGAGCTGGCACGACCTGAACTCGCACGTGAACACCCTGCTGAGCGGCATCAGCTGCGCGGACTCGGCGAACTGCGTCGCAGTCGGCGCGTTCGGCACCATCCTCACAACGGACGACCAGGGTGCGATCTGGAATCCCGCCGATCCCGGAACGAGCGCTTACCTCGACGGCGTCACCTGTGACGGCTCGGGCCTCTGCCTTGCGGTCGGGGAGGGCGGCCTCGTCCTGCGCTCGACCGACGGCGGTCAGACCTGGTCGGAATCCGATTCCGGCGTCGGCGATGAGCTCATGTCGGTGAGCTGCGCCGACGCATCGAGCTGCGTCGCGTCGGGCAGCGCCGGAACGGTCATCAGCAGCTCGGACGGCGGGAGCTCGTGGACCACCCAGGGCACCGGGACGAGTCGGGCGTTCCGGGCGGCGAGCGCTACGACCGAGAACCAAGCCTTCGTCGTGGGCGACGCGGCCGCGATCCAGCGGGTCTGCCCCGCCGGCGGGAGCTGCCTGAGCATCGACGACGTCTCGGTGACAGAGGGCGACTCCGGGACCACCGACGCGAGCTTCACCGTCACCCTGTCGAGCCCGAGCGACCAGACGGTGACCGTCGACTACCAGACGAGCGACGGCACCGCCAAGGCGCCCGACGACTACGAGGCGCAGTCGGGGACCCTGACCTTCGCCCCCGGCGAGACCAGCAAGACGATCGCCGTCCCCGTCAAGGGCGACACGATCGGCGAGGGCGACGAGGACTTCACGGTCGATCTCTCCAACGCGCAAAACGCGGCGATCGACGACGGCTCAGGGACGGGCACCATCGTCGACGACGACGCAACGCTCTCGATCGACGACCAGACGGTCGTGGAGGGAGACACCGGCACGACCGACGCGACCTTCACCGTCACGCTCCGCAACGCGGCGCCGGGCGACACGGTGACGGTCGACTACCAGACCAACGACGGCACCGCGACGGCCCCCGGCGACTACGAGGCGCAGTCGGGAACGCTCAGCTTCGCTCCGGGCGAGAGCTCCAAGACGATCACCGTTCCCGTCAAGGGCGACTTGCTCTCCGAGGGCGACGAGGCCTTCACCGTCGATCTCTCGAACGCCCAGAACGCGGCGCTGATCAAGGACCGGGGCACGGGGACGATCCTCGACGACGACCCGAAGATCTCGATCGACGACGTAACCGTCGACCCGGAGGGCGACTCGGGGACGAGCAATGCGAACTTCACGGTCTCTCTTTCCAACCAGTCCGACAATCCCGTCCAGGTCGACTACGCGACGGCTGACGCCACCGCGAAGGCCCCGGACGACTACGAGCCGACCTCGGGGACGCTGACGTTCGATCCCGGCCAGACGGAGAAGACCGTCCCCGTCCCGGTGAAGGGCGACACGGTCGATGAGCCCGAGCAGACGTTCAAGGTCGACCTCTCCGATCCCCAAGGCGGCGCGATCGGCGACGGCCATGCGACCGGGACGATCGAGGACGACGACGACCCGCCCTCGACCGTGTTCGAGGACGTCTCGGTCGACGAGGGCGACAGCGGGGCCAACTTCGCGTACTTCACGGTCTCGCTGGCCGGTAAATCCGAGAAGCTCATCAAGATCGACTACGCGACCGCCGATGGCTCGGCGCATGCCCCCGGCGACTACTCGGCACGAACCGGCACGCTCGTCTTCGACCCCTCGGAGGCCGAGGAGCACGAGGAGAGCGAGCGGGTCTTCGCGATCCCGATCAAGCCGAACACGGTCGACGGGCCCGACAGGACGTTCAGCGTCGACCTCTCGAACCCGGAGAACGTGACGCTCGGCGACGACCACGCCACAGGGACGATCCGCGACGACGACGACGTGCCGGCCATCGCGATCGACGATCAGTCGGTCATAGAGCCCGAGAGCGGGCCCATCAACGCGCTCGCCAGCGCGGTCTTCCACCTCACGCTTTCGAGCGCTTCGGCGAATCCCGTGAGCGTCGACTACCAGACCGCCGACGGGACGGCCGCCGCGCCGGGCGACTACGAGGCGCAAGGCGGGACCGTGAGCTTCGAGCCCGGCCAGACCTCCCAGACGGTCGAGATCCCCATCCACGGCGATTCGGTCGACGAGCCGCCCGAGCAGTTCGGCGTCGAGCTCTCGCAGCCCGTGAACGCGAGCCTCGGCGACGCCTCGGGGCTGGGCACGATCTTGAACTGGATCCCCGACCAGTCGGCGCCATGTTCGTACGAGATCGTCGGCACCGACGGCGACGACAGCCTCACGGGAACTGACGCCGGCGACCGGATCCAGGGCTTAGAGGGCGCCGACACGCTCTCGGGCGTGGCGGGCGACGATTGTGTCGAAGGAAACGCCGGCAAGGACTCAGTGAGTGGCGGGCCAGGCCACGACTCTGTCCTCGGCGACGCCGGCAATGACGATCTGAGCGGCGGCGGCGGCAAGGACGTCATCAACGGCGGACCCGGACGGGACCTGGTCGATGGCGGGGCCGGCGGGGACGAGATCCACGGCGGCCCCGGCCGTGACCGCTTCGACGGCGGCGACGGCGACGACACGATCCGGGCTCTGGGCAGCACCGACAGGGTCGACTGCGGGCCAGGCGAGGACACCGCATACGTCGATCCGCGCGACGGGGTCAAGGGCTGCGAGCACATCAAGAGCTGAGGCGGCTACGGCGGCTCGGTGCCGATGTCGGAGCTGATCGGTCTGGTGGCTTGAGCGCCCAGCCCTAACCGGAGATCACGCGGCCGTTCGTGCGCGCGTGCTCGGCGAGCGCCGCCGAGCGCTTGACGACGCGGGCGACGGCGCGCAGCGAGCGGTCCAGCACGCGCATCCGCTCGCCCTCCGAACGCAGCTCGAGCAGCCGCTGCTTGGTATCGGCGGGCAGCTCGATCCGGCCGGCGAGCGCGTAGGCGTCATGGGCCGCGAGGTCCTCCGGCGAGGCGGGCTCGGCGCCGACCTCCTCCAGCAGCTCGGCGAACGTCGCCCGCGCGGCGCGCGCGGCCTCCTCGTCGTGGTCGGGGGCCTCGTTGCCGAGGTCGATCAGCTCGACCTCGCCCGCGGGATAGTCCGGAGCGTCGAAGCGGTCGAGCACGCGGAAGGGATGCTCGCCGGCGACGACGATGTTGAGGCGGCCGTCGTCGAAGCGCTCCAGGACCTCGGCGACGCGGGCGGTGCAGCCCACGCTTCTGGCGCCGTCCTCGTCGTCGCGGAAGACGATCCCGAACGGCTCGCCGCTGTCGAGCGCGCCCCCGACCATGCGCTTGTAGCGCTCCTCGAAGATGTGCAGCGGCATCAGCTCGCCGGGAAGCAGCACCGCCGGGAGCTCGAAGATCGGCAGCTGGGTGGGTTCGCTGTCGGCCACGCAGCGATTCTACGGGCGGCCGTGCGCCGATCTGCTCGCGGGATCAGTCCATCGACGGGTGCTCAGAAGCAAGTGTGGGCTGCTCTCACAGAGCCGCCAGCACCTCCTCGGCCGCCCGCTCGCCGGAGCGCACCGCCCCGTCCATGTAGCCCGACCACTCGGCGGCGGTCTCCGTTCCCGCCCAGTGGATGCGGCCCGCGGGCTCACGCAGGCAGCGTCCGAAGCCGGTCCAGCCGCCGGGCGGCATGTTGCACGTCGGCCCGCCGCCGCTCCACTCCTCACGCGCCCAGTCGACCTCGATGAAGCGCTCGGGCTCGCGTGTGCGGTCGCCGAACATGCGCGCGAAGCCGTCGAGGATCGCGCGCCTGCGGTCCGGAGGTGTCATGGCAGCGGCCCGCCGCGCGTCCGCGCCGCCGACGAAGCCCAGCAGCACGCCGGGCGATCCATCGGGCGGAGAGTTGTCGAACGTCAGCGTCGCGGGGCCGGTGTCGCTGAGCGCCTCTCCGCTGAGACCGTCGTCGCGCCAGAAGGGCTCCGGGTAGACGGCCATCGCCTTGACGAGCCAGCCGGGCGCCATCCGCCTGGCGAGCTGCTCGTGGGCGGGCGGGAGCTGAGGGTGGAAATCGATCCGGCCGCGCAGCGGCGGCGGGACCGCGACGATCGTCCGGCGGGCCCGCGCCACGACGCCGTCGGCCTCGACCGCGACGCCGCGGTTGCGGTCGTCGATCCGGCGCACGGGCGCGGCGAGCACGACGCGATCGCCGAGCCGCCCGGCGATGCGCGTCGCAAGCAGCTGGGACCCCCCGAGGAGGCGATCCTGCTGGGCGCCGCCCTCGACGTCCATCAGCATGTCGAAGCCGTGGCCCGAGCGGACGTAGAAGAGCACGTGGAGCAGCGACAGCTCGGCGGGCTCGGCGCCCCACACCGTTCGCCCCGCCACGGCCATCAGCAGCCGCGCGGTCCGGGTGCGCATGCCGCGCCGCAACCAGGTGGCGAACGTCTGTGCGTCGAGCTCATCCGCCTGCGGCGCGCTCCATGGCGCCTCGGGATCGACCCGCCCGGCGAGCCGGTCGACGCGGCGGCGCGCCAATGCGATGTCGGCGAGCACGGCGGGGCCGAGGCGCGGGATCGTGCCCGAGTAGCGGCTCAGCCTGCCGTCGAGCTCGAGGAGGTTCGATCCTTCCGTGTAGGTCGGGAACGTCTCGATGCCAAGCTCGGAAGCAAGCGCCGCCACCCGGTCCTGGGTCGGACCGACCCACTGCCCTCCAACCTCGACCAGCTTGCCGTCGCCAAGCGGCTCGTTGAGCAGCCGGCCCCCGACCCGGTCGCGCGCCTCGAGCACGGCGACCGAGGCGCCGCCGCGCTCGACCTCGCGCGCGGCGACAAGCCCCGCCAGCCCGGCGCCGACCACGGCCACATCCACCTCGAGCTCACGCACGGAGGCAGTCTGGCGCAATCGGCCCCCTTACCAGCCGTTAAGCGGCAATTGCCACGCTGCTGTCCATGGTCCTGCTGATCGCATTCGCGTTCGTGGCCGGCGCCGGCACGGCGCTGTCGCCGTGCGTGCTGCCCGTGCTTCCCGCCGTGCTGTCGGCGGGAGTGACCGGGGGTCGGCGGCGTCCGATCGGCGTCGTCACGGGGCTCGCGGCCTCGTTCACCTTCGCAGTCGTCGCGCTGGTCTACGTGATCGACGCGCTCGGCTTCCCCGACGACCTGCTGCGCAACGTCGCGATCGCGGTCCTGTTCGCGTTCGGCCTCACGCTGCTCGTGCCGCCCGTCTCGTCGCGGGTCGAGGCGTGGATCTCGCGCATCGTCGGCGCGCCCGCGATGCGGCGGGGCGACGGCTTCGGCTCGGGATTCCTGCTCGGCGGCAGCCTCGGCTTCGTGTACGCGCCGTGCGCCGGGCCGATTCTCGCCGGCGTGATCACGGTCTCCGCCGCGCAGGACTTCACGGTCGGAAGGCTCGCCGTCGCGCTCGCCTACGGGATCGGCTCCGCCGCGGTCCTGTACCTGTTCGTCCTCGGCGGCAGGCGAATCGCCGATCGCCTCTCCTCCTTCCGCGGCCGGGTCCAGGTCGCGCTCGGCGTTGTCATGGTCGCCACCGCCGCGCTGATGGTCGCCGACCTCGACCTCAAGTTCCAGAACGCGATCGCCGACGACCTCCCCTCGGCGCTCGTCAACCCGACCGGGGGAGTGGAGCGCAGCGGCGCGGTCGCCCACGACCTCGCCGGGGTCCGGGGAGGCCACGGCGCAAAGGAGGCCGGGGCGGCCGAGATCGAGCAGGGCCTGGACCTGCCCGTCCTCGGCCGCGCCCCCGACTTCACCGATACCCAGCAGTGGTTCAACACCCCGGGAGGCGAGGCGCTGTCGATCGACGGCCTGACCAATCGCGGCCGGGTGGTGCTTGTCGACTTCTGGACCTATACGTGCATCAACTGCATCCGCACGCTGCCCTACGTCAAGTCATGGGACGAGGAGTACCGCGACGACGGCCTGACTATCGTCGGCGTCCACTCCCCCGAGTTCCCGTTCGAGAAGGACGCCGGCAACGTCGCCGGCGCGATCGCCGACAACGGGCTCCGCTACCCCGTGGTCCAGGACAACGAGCTCGGGACATGGAACGCCTTCGGCAACCAGTACTGGCCCGCGAAGTACCTGATCGACGCCGACGGGAACGTGCGCTACGTGCACTTCGGCGAGGGCGGCTATGAGACCACCGAGGAGGCCATCCGCACGCTGCTCGCCCAGGCCGGCGACGACGAGCTCGGCTCCGGCGCCGAGGCGAGCGCCGAGCGCGCCGATCCCCAGCTGACGACGCCCGAGACCTATCTCGGCGCGGCGCGCGCCCAGGGGTTCGTAAACGGGCCGATTCGCCCCGGTCCCCAGGACTTCGGCGGCGGAAAGCACCCGGCCTCCCTCCCCCCCGACGCGCTCGCCTACCGGGGGCGCTGGGAAATCTCGCGCGAGCAGGCGACGGCCGGAAACGGGGCGGCGATCGACCTCCGCTTCGGCGCGCGGCGGGTATTCCTCGTCTTGGGCTCACCGGGCGAGCCGAGCCAGATGCGGGTGCTGCTCGACGGCGAGCCGATACCGGACGAGGTCGCGGGCGCCGACGTCGAGAACGGGGTCGCGACGATCTCGGAGCAGCGCCTCTACCGCCTCGTAGAGCTGCCGCACGCCGAGCGCCACACGCTCACCCTCGAGCCCGAGCCCGGGATATCGGGCTACGCGTTCACGTTCGGTTAGAGGCCAGGCCCGCTAAAGGGGCTTGCGCGCCGACAGGACGAGGTTGTAGAACAGCGACGGCGGCAGGCGGGGCTCGAGCAGCGCCGCGTCGACCCGCTGGAGGGCGAGGTAGGTGTGGAAGGCGAACCTCTGCCAGCTCCACGGCACGCGCTCGGGGTCCGCGGTCGCCTCCAGCGAACGCAGGACCCAGCCGTAGACGCTCGACACGAGCTCCTCGCCGCGGATCCACACGTCGGTCAGGCCCGCCTCGAGCAGGCGGTCGCGCAGCTCTCCGGGTGCGAACGCGTGCACGTCGACCTCCCACTCGAGCTCGTCGCCGTAACGGCCGTCGCGCGCCCGAGGCGGGCGCCGGGGGGCGCCTACGGCCCGGCGCCACAGCGGCGCCACGAGATGAGCCCCGCGCTTCGGGACGGCGGCGATCACGTCGCCGTAGCGCGACGGCTCGCCGCAGAAGGCGAGCGTCCCGCCCGGCCGCAGCACGCGGTGGAACTCGGCGAGGGCTCGCTCGAGGTGGGGGACGTGATGCAGCACGGCGTGGCCGAAGACGAGGTCGAAGCTCGCGTCGTCGAACGGAAGCCGCTCGGCGTCGGCCGTCGCGGTCTCGACCTCGAGTCCGAGCTGGTCCGCGGAGGCGCGCAGCACGTCGAGCATCCCGTCCGAGATGTCCGTGGCCGTGGCACGCTCGACGATCCCGAGCTGCAGCGTGTTGAGGCAGAAATAACCGGTCCCCGCCCCGATCTCGAGGCCGTGCTCGAACGGCTCGCTGGGCCAGCGGCCGAGCGCCTTCTCGAGCTTGGCGCGCACCTGCTCCTGGCCGGTGGCGCCGAGATCGATTCCCCACTTCGCGTCGTAGCTTGCCGCCGCGGCGTCGTGATAGCGGACGTTCGCGTCGCGGATGTGCTCGGCGGTGACCTGCTCTGGCGTAGCCACGGCGCCGGACTTTAGTCTGCGGCGCGTGAGCTACGTGCAGGACAACCAGCCCCCGGGCGTGCCGCCGCTCGAGCTGACGGGCGAGCGAACGCTGCCCGACGTCCCCGAGGAGAACTACTGGTTTCGCCGCCACCTGGCGGTCTACGAGTGGATCGCGAGGCGCTGCGCCGGCCTGCGGGTGGCCGATCTCGCCTGCGGCGAGGGCTACGGTGCCGACGTGCTCGCGCGCCGCGCGGCCGAGGTCGTCGGCGTGGACGCCAACCCGGCCGCCCACGAGCACGCGCGGCTGCGCTACCGCCGGCCCAACCTGCGCTTCGAGCGCGGGCTGGTCGAGGACTTCGACGACCCGTGCGACGCGATCGTCTTCCTGCAGACCATCGAGCACGTCCCCGACCCCGGTCGGCTCTGCGAGCGGATCGCGGCAGCCGCGCCGGTCGCCTACATCTCGACCCCCAACCGACTCACCCTCGCGCCCCCCGGCGCCGAGAAGTCCGGCAACCCGTGGCATTTGCGCGAGTACACGCTCGAGGAGTACAGGGCGCTACTCGCCCCCCGGTTCGCGCGAGTCGAGGTCCTGGGTGTCTTCCACGCACGCAAGCTGCGCGTCCACGAGGTCGCGATCCGACTCGGCTGGGACCGCGTCCATCGCGTGCTGCGGATCACGAAGCCGTTCTACGAGCGCTTCGTGCCGGCGATCTCCGAGCGCGATTTCGAGCTGCGCGAGGCGGGGTTGGAGGGCGCGCTCGACTTCCTCGCCATCTGTCATGCGTGAGGCCGGCGGGGACGCCGCAAGCGTCGGCGACCTCGCCCTGGTCCTGCACTCGCACATGCCCTACGTCGAGGGGTTCGGCACCTACCCGTTCGGCGAGGAGTGGCTGTTCGACGCCGTCGCACGCTCCCACCTCGCGGTGCTCGACGCGGCCCGCGACGTCAACCTGACCGTCACCCCCGTGCTCGCCGACCAGCTCGAGGCCCCCGGTGTGGTCGCGCGCATGCGCTCCTGGCTCGAGGAGTACCGCCTCGGCGCCGCGGAGCGCGACGCGGCCGCCGCCCCGCCCGAGCTGCGGCCCGCCGCCGAGGCCGAGTCGGCGCGCTACCGGCGTGCGCTCGAGAGCCTCGATGAGCTCGGCGACCGCCCCCTGGAGGCGTTCCGCATCGCGCAGGACGAGGGCCGCGTCTCGCTGCTGGCGTCGGCGGCGACCCACGCCGTGCTGCCGCTGGTCGCCACGGATCCTGGGCGGCGGCTCCAGATCGACGCGGGGCTGCGCTCGCACCGCCGCCGCTTCGGCCGCGCGCGGCAGTTCTGGCTGCCCGAGTGCGCCTACCGTCCCGGGCTCGACCGCCTGCTCGCCGCCGCCGGCATCGAGCGCTTCTGCGTCGACCAGAGCGCCCGCGAGGAGACGCTCGCCGCGCTGGCGCCGGTGCGCTCTCCCGCCGGCCCCGTCGCTTTCACGATCGACTGGGAGGCGGTCTCGCTCGTCTGGTCGCAGGACGGATATCCGGCCGACCCGGCGTACCTCGAGTATCACCGCCAATCCCCGAACGGGATCCGGCTGTGGGGGATCGGGGGCCAGCCCTACGACCCCGGCGCGGCCCGCCAGCGCGCCGCGGCCCACGCCGCCGAGTTCGCCGACGCCGTCGCGGCGCGGCTCGACGCGTTCCGGACCGAGCGGGGCCGGCCCGGGCTCGTCACGTTCGCGATCGACACGGAGCTGCTGGGGGCATGGTGGAGCGAGGGCCCCGACTGGCTGCGGGCGCTCACCGAGGCCGCGCCGGCGCGCGGCGTGCGACTGGTGACGCTGGAGCAGGCCCAGGCCCGTCACCAGCCCGAGGAGCGGCCGCTGCACGAGTCGAGCTGGGGGGAGTCCAAGGACCTCTCCACCTGGGACGCGCCGGCGGTCGCGGACCTGGCGTGGGCGGCGCGGCGGCTCGAGCTGCGGCTGCTGCGCGAGCTGGGGGCCGGGCGCCTGGGCGACGCCGCCGCCTACCGCGCTGCTCGCGAGCTGCTCTGCGTGCAGGCCAGCGACTGGGCGTTCCTGGACTCCAGGCGCCAGGCCGGCGACTACCCGTTCAAGCGCGCCGTCGGGCACGCCGAGGCCATGCTGGAGGCCATAGACTCCCGCCAGGTCCCGGACCCGCGCATGCGCAGCCTCGCTCCCGATCTCAGCCTCGCACCGCTCCTCGAGCCGTAGCGCACCGCACGCCGCACGCATGACCCGCGTCCTCATCCTCTCCTGGGAGTACCCGCCGCTGATCGAGGGCGGGCTGGCACGCCACGTGCGAAA
Organism: Solirubrobacterales bacterium; assembly: GCA_035637595.1. GTDB lineage: Bacteria > Actinomycetota > Thermoleophilia > Solirubrobacterales > 70-9 > DASPWW01. Next base: position 40,358 of record DASPWW010000101.1, read on the forward strand.
GCTCTCCGAGAGCCTCGCCGAGCTCGGCACCGAGGTTCACGTCCTGACGCGCGGCGGCGAGGAGTCGCCCGCCGAGGAGATGACAGCAGGGGTCTCGATCCACCGCGTTCGCGAGCCGCGGCGGCCACGCGACCTCGGCGAGTTCGTCGCCTGGGTCGAGCGCATGAACTCCGACATGCTGGCCGCGGGAGTCGAGCTCGGGGACCGTCTCGACTTCGACCTCGTCCACGGCCACGACTGGCTGGTCGCCAACGCCTGCGATCACCTGGCGCGACGCTTCGGGGCTCCCCTGGTCACGACCATCCACGCGACCGAGCACGGCCGCCACCAGGGCTGGGTCGACAAGCACCCGCAGTCCTACATCCACGGCGTGGAGCGCTGGATCACGAATCGCTCCGACCGCGTGATCGCGTGCTCGTACTACATGCGCGAGCAGATCGCCGACATCTTCGGCGTCCGCGACGAGCGCGTCTCCGTGATCCCCAACGGGATCGACCCCGAGGACCTCCAGCCCTCCGACGCGGCCGAGCTCGAGCGCCTGCGCGCCGAGTTCGCCGCGCCCGACGAGAAGCTCGTGCTGCTGATCGGACGTCTGGTCTACGAGAAGGGCTTTCAGATCGCCCTCGAGGCGATGCCGCGACTCGTCGAGCGGCTGCCCGGAACGCGCTTCCTGGTCGCCGGCTCGGGCACCCACGAGGCCGAGCTGCGCCGCCAGGCCGCCGAGGGCGGCCTGCTCGACCACGGCACGTTCCTGGGCTGGATCGGCGACGACGTCCTGCACTCGCTCTACCCGATCGCCGACCTCTGCGTGGTGCCCTCGATCTACGAGCCGTTCGGGCTCGTCGCGCTGGAGGCGATGGCCTCGGGCTGTCCGTGCATCGTCGCCGACACCGGCGGCCTGCGCGAGGTGGTCCCCCACGACGAGGTCGGGCTGCGCTTCCGCTCCCGCGACCCCGACTCGCTCGCCGCCGTCGCCGAGCGCGTGCTCGCCGACGACGAGCTGGGGCGGCGCCTCGTCGCCGAGGCCTACGAGCACGTGCGCCGCTTCGACTGGGTCGACGTCGCGGAGCGGACGGGGGCCGTGTACGAGGAGCTGGTCGGCGCACCCGTGCGCTAGTTCGCCGAGGACGGGCGCCCGCACCTAGAGGGTTCGACTGCGGCGCTGGTGATGCGAGAAGCTACAAGCCGAGGGGTACCGGCCTTGGGGGGGCTTTTGGACAATCCCATGCAGGCGTCGACATTCGATCGCCGCCGTGACGAGGAGCTTCGGGTGCGCCTTCTCAACCTGGCGCCGGATCTCGTCGCGAGCGTGGAACACCCGCCGAGTTCAGCAACTACCTCGATGAAGTCAACGCGGCAATCCCCTAAAGGCTGCCCCGATGCCGTCTCAGGAGACGCGCCCAGTTGGTCCGGGCGGTCAGGGGACGATCCAACTGGTGTGACGCATCCACCGGTGGTACGTAGTAGTAGCGGTGTCGGTTCGAGCAGATAAGCCGGTGGCGGCGCTCGCGGTGGTCCTGGCGACGCTTTTAGCCGCATCGGGCTGTGGTGGCGGCTCCGGGGAAGGGAGTTCTGATCCAGTCGACGTTGTCAGCCACGCTGGCGAGCAGACGGCTTCAATGCCCACTCTACGGCTCATTCTTTCTGCCTCAAGCGGACAGGGCAGCTACGAAGCTCGCGGGCTGATTGAGCCCCACAACGGCCGCTTTCGCGTCCAGCTTGATGAGTTCTCCGCGCCCACGTCGTACGCACCTCACGCAGTGGTCGGGCTCGAGGGCGAAGGATTCGAGACCACCTTCGAGGAGAGGGTGGGAGAACCATTTGGAGATAAAGGCCAGGTGTGCTGGCTTAACCTGCATGCTCCAGCGGGTAGCGCGCTTGGCACGGTCAGTGTCGAAGAGGGCGTCCGGGTAACGGGGGCCGTGCTCGAGAGCCTCGCAGATGAGGTCGATTCTGCGGTGCTGGCCGACGGCGACGCTTACAACGTCACTCTAAGTTCTTCCGCGGCTCAGCCCCACAACGCCTTTCACGGCGGGGAGGAGCGCGTTTGGGGTGACCGCGAACTACTGGGACAGCTCGACGGGCCGATTGAAATCACGCTCTCACCGGAAGGAACCGTTAACTCGATTGGGCTGGAGCTTGCCGACTACCAGCCGTATGGCGGTTTCGGTCGTCCTGAGTCAGACCTAATCCCCCATGTGACTGTCGAAGCGACTCTCGCCCCAACCGATGAGAGGCTACGGATCGATCGCCCCAACTGCCAGGCGATGGAGTAGGAACTCCGCGAAGCATATAGAGCCCGGCCCAACGCCCCGCGCCGTCTGAGCCAGCCCGGGTTCCACGGAGACCGTTTTCGTTGGATTCCAAGGTCTCATCAATCAGCGTAGTTGGTTGAGGTGGGTCGCCGACTCGCGAGTGAGCCCGGAGGGCGAGCGAAGCGAGTCGGCGGCGACTCTGACGGAGCGCACCGGCGCCGTGTACGAGGAGCTCGCCGGCCAGCGCGTGACCTAGACGAGCGCCTCGCGGACGTCGACCGCTTGAAATAGGCTGCGCCACAAGGCGGAACCGCGGCTCTTTGGAAGCGCTGATCGACACCCGCGAGGAGTACGACGATCTGCTCGCGCTGTACCTACCGATCGGCGTCGCGGTCGCGGCGATCATCTTCGGGCTCGTCTTCTTCGAGATCGACGTCACGGCGGTCCTGGGGACCGGTTGATGCCGGATTTCACGTTTCCGCTGGCCGACGCCGGGTCAAACCTGCTGGCGGCCCGCTACCAGATGGGGTTCACGCTCGGCTTCCACATCGTCCTCGCCAGCTTCGGCGTCGCCTTCCCGGCTGTGATGCTGATCGCCGAGTACCGGGGGCGCCGCAGCGGCGACGAGGACGCGCTGCGCCTCGCCCGGCGCTGGTCGAAGGCGGTAGCGGTCCTCTTCGCCGTGGGCGCCGTCAGCGGCACGGTCCTCTCCTTCGAGTTCGGGCTGCTGTGGCCGGGAATGATGAATCGTTTCGGCGATGCCTTTGGAATCGCGTTCGCGATCGAGGGCATCTTCTTCTTCCTCGAGGCGATCTTCATCGCCATCTACATCTACGGCTGGAAGCGCCTGCCCGGCTGGGCGCACTTCTGGAGCGGCGTGCCGATCGCGATCTCCGGGATCGGCGGCGCGCTCTCGGTGATCGCGGCGAACGCGTGGATGAACACCCCGGATGGGTTCAGCGTCGGTGCCGACGGGCGCGTCGCGGACGTCCGTCCCCTCGACGTCATCTTCAACACCTCGACCTTCCACGAATTCGTCCACATGTGGGTCGCCGCATACCTCGTCACCGGGTTCCTGGTGGCATCGGTCTACGCGGTCGCGATGCTGCGCGGCCGGCGTGACCGCTACCACCGCCTCGGCTTCCTGATCCCGTTCACGGTCGCCGCTATCGCCGCGCCGGTCCAGATCGTCGTTGGCGACTTCGCGGCGCGCGATGTGTTCGAGGACCAGCCGGCCAAGTTCGCAGCGATGGAATGCGTGTACGAGAGCGGCGACGACCAGGCCGAGCACCTCGGCGGGATCTGCACCGACGGCGAGGTCAAGGGCAGCATCTCGATCCCGGGCGGCGACTCGCTGCTCGCCGGCTTCAGCACCGGCACCGACGTCACCGGCCTCGACAGCATTGCCGCCGACGATCAGCCCCCGACGCCGACAACCATCCACCTCGCGTTCGACGCCATGGTGGGGCTCGGATTCGCGATGCTCGCGCTCGCCGGGTGGTTCGCGGTCGCGTGGCGTCGCAAGCGCGATTTGCCGGCGACGCCGTGGTTCCTGCGCGCCTCCGCGGCCGCGGGCGCCGCCGCCGTCCTTGCACTCGAGTGCGGATGGATGGTCACCGAGATCGGCCGCCAGCCCTGGATCGTCCACGGGTTCATGCGGGTCGAGGACGCAGTCACCCCCGCGCAGGGGATCTGGTGGGTGTTCGCGTTCACCCTCCTTATCTACGTCGGCCTCGGCCTCATGGCCGGCGTGGTCCTGCGGGGGATGGCGAGGCGGTGGCGGGAGGCCGAGGTCGCCGAGCCCGAGCTCGAGGCGCCCTACAGCCCGCCACCGACCCGCGCGCCGGAGGCCGCGCCATGAGCAAGGCCGACGCCGTCGCCGCGATCCTGTGGATCGGGGTCACCCTGTACGCGGTCTTCGGCGGCGCCGATTTCGGCGCCGGAATGTGGGACCTGCTCGCCGGCCGCGGCGAGCGTGGCGAGCGGGCGCGGGCGCTGATCGACCGCTCGATCGCGCCGGTCTGGGAGGCGAACCACGTCTGGCTGATCTTCGTGCTCGTGGTGCTGTGGACCGCCTTCCCGCCCGCCTTCTCGGCGGTGATGACGACGCTCTACATCCCGCTCGCGCTGGCCGCGCTGGGAATCGTGCTGCGCGGATCGGGCTTTGCCTTCCGGCACGCGCTGCCAGGGCCGGTGCGGGGGCCGGCGACCCGGGTATTCGGCGTCTCCTCGCTGCTCACCCCATTCTTCATGGGCACCGTGGTCGGGGCGATCGCCTCGGGAGAGGTTCCAGCCGATGGAGGCGGCGATCCCACGTCGAGCTGGACCGGCGTGTTCCCGCTTGTGACCGGCGCCCTCTTCGTTGCCACCTCGGCCTATCTTGCGGCCGTCTTCCTGGTGCGGGACGCCGGCGCCGCCGGTGATCGGGACCTGCAGCGCTACTTCGCGCGCCGGACGCTGGCGGCAGCAGTCGTCGCCGGCGCCGCGGCGCTCGGTGGGATCTTCGCCCTTCACAGCGACGCGCGCTTCGTCTATGACGGTCTGACCAGCGACGGGGTGCCGCTCGTGATCCTCTCGGGCATCTGTGGGCTGGGTGCCCTGGCGCTGCTCGCTAGGGGCATCACGCGAGGACTCCGGCCGCTGGCCGTGGGGGCCGTGGTCGCCGTGATCTGGGGCTTCTTCGTCGCCCAGTACCCGTACATGGTTCCCGAGTCACTCACGATCGAGGACGCCGCGGGCGCTTCCGCGACGCTGACCGAGGTGATCGTCGTCTTCCTGGTCGCGGGGGTGGTCTGCCTGCCCTCGCTCGGCTTGCTCTACGTCCTCTCTCAACGCAGGGCGCTCGAATAGGGGCCTAGTCGGTAACCCCGGCTCGAGGCGGGAGGTGTCGACCTAGAGGCGCGGCTCTGCCCGAAACGTCGCCTCGCTCGCCCGGTGCTACCCTCGAACGAGGGCCGCGCTCGCTTGATCTCCGCAACTCTGCTTTCGGGCGCCCAGCGACAGAGGAGCGAGGAGACCGCGATGGCCGCTTCCGATACTGCCGTCACCCCGGCGGAAGGCCAGGCAAGGGGCGAGACCCTGGCGTCGATCTCGACCGGCCTCGTCCAGCTGCACAGCCGCTACTACGGCAAGGGTCCCACGAAGGCCAAGACCTTCCTCTTCGACGACACGGTCGTCTGCCTGCTGCGAGGCGGGTTCACGACCGTGGAGAGGACGCTGATCGAGCAGGGCAACGCCGAGGCGGTCCACTCGATCCGGCGCAGCTTCCAGGACGCGATGGAGGGGCCGTTCACGAGCCTCGTCGAAGCGGCGACCGGGCGCAAGGTGATCGCCTACATGAGCCAGGTCCACGAGGCTGCCGAGATCGCCGCGGAGCTGTTCGTGCTCGAGCCGAGCGAGCAGGCAGTCGTCCAGGCCGGTGAGCAGGAGCTCCATGGCGGCGAGGAGCTCGCTACCTAGTCACGCAGCTGCGGCCCCGCGCGACGACTCCCCCGGGCCTGAGGAGCGGGGAGGCGGGGGAACCGCCTCCCTCGCTCGCATCAGGCCTCTTGCATATAGCCCCTTGGGTGACCGCTGTCGGCAAAGGCCTGTGATCCGAAGCATCGCGACCACCCTGTGCCCCGAACCCTCGAGATGAGGGTCAAGGTACCGGTCGTAAAGCGCCGAAAAAGCCGGTCAGGCTGGATCGGATCTTTGCGATTGACTAGGGGAAGAACCCCCCGTCCCCTGTACCTGCATGTTCAAGTACTGCTCCGCCGGGCGGCCGTCAAGGGGGCGCCGCGCCCGGCATCGGGATTAGTGCGCACTTTGGGCAAAGGACACCGGGTTTCCGGGTGAGCTTGATCCGGTACTGATCCACCGCATGGACCCGGCCGACCCGGAGCGCGCGCCGATGCCCGAGCGCATCGTCCCGATGCTCGCCACGCTGTCGAAGCTGCCGCGCGAGGACGATGCACACGCCTACGAGGTCAAGTGGGACGGCGTGCGCGCGATCGCCTACTGCCGCGGCGGCCGGGTGACGCTGCAGAGCCGCAACCTGCGCGACGTCACCGCGCAGTATCCGGAGGTGGGGCGGATGGGCGGGCGGCTGGGGGGGCGCGAGGCCGTGCTGGACGGCGAGCTGGTGGCGTTCGGTGACGACGGTCGGCCGAGCTTCCAGCGGCTTCAGGGACGCATGCACCTCAAGTCGGAGAGCGTCATCGGGCGGCGCGCCGAGCACACGCCCGTCACCTACATGGCGTTCGACCTTCTCTACCTCGCCGGGCGGGTGCTGTTCGACGCCCCGTACACCGAGCGGCGCATCGCGCTCGAGTCGCTGGAGCTGGCGGGCCCGCACTGGCAGACGCCGAGCCATCACGTCGGCGACGGCGCGGCGCTGCTCGAGGCGAGCCGTGAGCGCGGGCTGGAGGGGATCATCGCCAAGCGACTCGACAGCAGGTACCTGCCGGGGCGGCGCAGCCGCACCTGGCTCAAGGTCAAGAACGTGCGTAGCCAGGAGGTCGTGATCGGCGGCTGGCTTCCGGGCAAGGGCCGCAGGGAGGGCGCGATCGGAGCGCTGCTGGCCGGCCACTACGACCGCGGCGGAGACGCCCCCCAACTGCGCTACGCGGGCAAGGTGGGGACGGGGTTTCGCGACGAGGACCTGCGGATGCTGGCCGAGCGCCTCGAGCCGCTACGCATCGAGTCGAGCCCGTTCGCCGGCCGCCAGCCGGCCCGGGGGGCGATCTTCGTCGAGCCGCGGTTCGTCGCGGAGGTCGAGTTCTCCGAATGGACCGCAGCGGGAACGCTGCGCCAGCCCTCCTACAAGGGCCTGCGCGACGACAAGGACGCGCTCGAGGTCGTCAGGGAGGAGCCGGCCTAGCAACCTGATCTCTGTCGGTTTCGGCCGTCGGCTGTCAGCCGCGTCTACCCGATCGGCGCGGCTTCCGAACCGCTGTTCGCACAGTCCGTTTAGCGCGCCCCCGCGCGGGTAGGCGGGAAGGGACCACACCCGAAGGAGGAATCGATGAGCCTGTTCGACAAGGCAACCGGAAGGGCCAAGAAGGCGATCGGCGATCTCACCGGTGACCGCTCCGTGAAGCGCGAGGGCGCCCGTGAGGAGGAGAAGGGGGTAAAGAAGGAGCAGCGAGACCGCGCCGAGGAGAAGGTCGAGCAAAAGTCGGAGGAGGTCGCTGACCTCGAGCGCAAGACCTGACCACCGACCCCTGATCGGGAAGCCGCCTGACGTGAGCGAAGGCGAACGAGACGAGACGCGCGAGCGCGATCCCGCCGACGAGGAGGTCGTCCGCGAGCAGGCCGACGCCGCGGCCGCCGAGGCCGGAGCGATCGGGGGGCGCACCGGGGTCGAGGAGGAGCGCGACGATGCCGAGCGCCCCGTCAGCGAGGCGGGGGGCGGCGAGGCCGAGGGCTTCGAGCAGGCCACCGAAGCGCTGCGCGACGCCGCCGAGCACGGCGAGGGGCGCGATCCCGCCGCCGACAGGGGCGAGACGGAGGCGCACCCCGATCCGGGCACGCACGGCGAGGGCGACGCGATCCGGTCGACGGAGACCGGGGAGGACACCGCCGGAACCGGCCCCTGATGCGGATCGGCCGGGAGGTCAGTCGGGCGCGGGCGGCTCGACCGGATCGGGCCAGCGCAGGGTCGCCGGCGCCTCACGCATCCTGATCACCTTCGCGGGAATCCCTCCCACGACGGCGTTCGCGGGGACGTCGCGGGTGACCACCGAGTTGGTTCCGATGATCGCGTTGTCGCCGACGCGCACGCCGCGCAGGATGCAGGCGCCGTACCCGATCCAGCAGTTCGATCCCACCTCCACGTCGCGCATGTAGATCCCCTGCTGGCGGATCGGACGCTCGACCTCGACGACGCCGTGGTCGAAGTCGATGAACATCGCGCGGTCGGCGATCACGCACTGCTCGCCGATCCGCACCCGCCTGTACGCCGAGATCGTGCACTCCTGGCCCAGCACGGTCTTGGCGCCGATGACCACCTCGCCCTCGTGGCAGCGGATCTTGGTCCCGTCGCCGACCCACACGAAGCGGCCGAAGTCGACCAGGCCGCGCTTGGAGATCTGGATCTGAAGCCCCTTGCCGAGGAACAGCGGCCCGTCGGTATGCCAGCGCCAGCCGGCCGCGGTGAGGAACCGCCGCCGCACGTAGCGCAGCAGCAGGCGTGCGTACTTGAAGCTGAGCATCCCGTTGCGGGACGCGAAGCGCAATGCGCCCAGCGGTCCCGTCTTCGGCCGCGGCGAGGCGCTCACGGGCGGATCATAGGCGCCGCCCGAATGAGATCATCGCCGCCCCATGGCTGACGAGAACGGTCTCGCGCAGCGCCTCGTAGCCGGCGACAAGCGGGCGCTGGCGCGCGCGATCACTCTGATCGAGAACGGCGAGCCGGCCGGCTCGGAGCTGGTGCGCGAGGTCTTCCCGCGCACCGGGGAGGCGCGTATCGTCGGCGTGACCGGCCCCCCGGGGGTCGGCAAGAGCACGCTGTGCGGAGCGCTCACCGCGGAGCTTCGAAAGGCCGATCGCAAGGTGGGTGTGCTCTCGATCGATCCGTCGAGCCCGTTCACCCGCGGCGCGCTGCTCGGCGACCGCATCCGGCTGTCGGACCACTTCCTCGATCCCGAGGTGTTCATCCGCTCGATGGCCACCCGGGGGTCCCTCGGGGGCCTCGCCGAGGCCGCACTCCAGGCCGCGCTGCTGATGGATGCCTCGGGCAAGGACGACGTCCTGGTGGAGACGGTCGGGGTGGGCCAGGCCGAGATCGACGTCGTCGATCACGCCGACACGATCGTGCTCGTGCTGATGCCCGGCTCGGGTGACTCGATCCAGGCGCTCAAGGCCGGCGTGATGGAGATCCCCGACGTGATCGCCATCAACAAGGCCGACCACCCGCTCACCGACACGATGGTGCGCGAGGTCCAGACCGTTCTCGCGCTCGGTCCGCAGGGCTCGTGGAAGGTGCCGGTGGTGCGCACCGAGGCGGCGCGTGGCGAGGGCGTTGCCGAGCTCGCGGAGAAGATCGACGAGCACGGGCGACACATCGAAGCCGAGGGGACTCTCGAGGAGCGTCGCGCCCGCAACCTGCGCAACGAGGTGCTGGGGCTAGCCGCGGCGCGGCTGCGCCGCGATCTCGACTCGCGAGCCGAGGACGACGCCGAGGTCGCCGAGCTGCTGGACCGGGTGGTCCGGCGCGAGATCGACCCCGCGACCGCGGCGCGCGAGGTGCTGGGCGACCGCGCCTCGGACGCGTCCTCGTGAGTGGTAGAAAGGGCGTCGATGGTCGACGAGTCGCAGCAGCCAGCCCCTCCCAGTCCCGCCGGCGATGCGAAGGCGCAGGCGGCGAGCGACGCGCCGACCGGCCCTCCCGACGCAGCCGAGCGCCCGTCGCGGTCCGAGGTCGAGGCCTGGATCGGGGCGCGCCTGGACGACATCTCGGGCGCGGGCGTCGGCAAGGTCGAGGGCGCCTACGTCGACGAGAAGACCGGGCTGCCGGAGTGGGTCCTGATCAGGGTCGGCAGGTTCGGGCACCACTGCGTCGTGCCCGCGCGTGAGGCCGTCGCCGGAGTGGGCCACGTATGGGTGCCGTGGGACCGCAACGCGATCCGCCGCTCGCCGCAGGTCGAGCCCGGCGGCGAGCTTACGGCCGAGGAGGAGCTCCAGCTGTGCGGGCACTACGGGATAGTCGAGGGCCTCGGCCGCGCCGGCGAGCTCGCGAACCGTCCCGGCGACGAGACGACGGTCGCAGCCCTTCAAAGCTAGGCCAAGTCATCATGTAGGCTCGACCTGGGCAACGAGCCCATCGTGTTGTGGGGGCGCCGGCGATGATTGAGCCAAGACGGGCAAGAGGACCGACACTGGACGAGGCCCGGGGCTGGCTGGGATTCCGTGTCGACGACATCTACGGCGGATCGATCGGCAAGCTCGAGGACATCCTCGTCGATACCCACGGCCAGCCGCGCTGGCTGCTGATCCGCGAGGGACGATTCGCGGGGCGCCACCGCCACACCCTGATCCCGTTCGAGGACGCGACCGCCGGTGTGGGCCACGTGTGGGTGCCCTACGAGCGCGAGGTCGTGCGCAACGCCCCGGATGCCGCTCCGGGCGCGCAGCTCACCGAGCAGCGCGAGGCGCACTTCCGCGAGCACTACCAGCTCCAGGGCTCGGTCGCCTGAGCAAGACCAGCGCGCAGACCAGCACCGAGACGACTGCGAGCGCGACGGCCGCCCCGAGCGGCGCGAACGCGAACGCCGCGATCACCGCGAGCGCGAGCCCGATCAGCAGGACGACCAGGCCGCTTGACCGGCTGCGCTCGGCCGACTCGATCCGGTCCAGCAGGTCGTCGAGGTCCGAGCGCATCGCGAGGTAGGACCGGATGTGCAGGTCGGTGTGCGCGCCGAGCGCCGCACGGCCCTCCTCGTCGAGCGGATCGGTGATCGCGACGTACAGGCACTCCGAGTCGACGGCGAGCGGGACGCAGCGCCGCTCGCGCTGAAGCTTGCGGGGGATCACCTCGAGCGCGCGCGGGTCGGGCTCGATCCCCTTCAGGTCGATGATCGGCGTCCTGAGCTGCTCGGACAGCGCCTCGGCGAGCTGCTCCTCGGTGATCAGCTTGCGTTCGATCAGCAGCTGCCCGAGCAGGCGCGCCGAAGGCTTGGACTCCTCCAGCGCATCGGCCTCGAAATCGGTCGCCGGGACGGCGACGGGCTCGCCGAGCGGGTCCAGGACGCGGTCGATCGCGGCGTCGATCTCCTCGGGCGCCGCGATCACGATCCGCAGGTCCTCGTTCGTGAGCGCATGGGCGACGTTCTGGGCGAAGCGGTCGTGGGGATCGGACGTCGCGAGCGTGAGCTGTCCGTTCATGAACGAGATCGGCAATATCCGAAATGCGCGGCACACGTGCTCGGGCACGAGCTGCGCGGCGAGCGGATTGACGGGATCGGCGCCGGTCTCGCGGTCGGGAGCCAGCGCGACGTACTCGAGCCCGGCTTCGCGCGCGACTCGCTCGTACTTCCAGGCGCTGGACTCGGGGGCGATCTCTACGGCCCTTCTACGGACGGGGGCTCCGCGCCCTGGCCCCGACCCGGCCCGGAACCGGCCTGGGAAGGCATCTCGACGCGCAAGACGCCCCGCTCTCCCGGCTGGACCTCGATCCCGCCGCCCAAACGGGCCAATTCCGTGTGGGCGGCGATCGGGCCCGCGAGCAGCAGCTCGATCTCGGCACGCTCCTGACTGAAGCGCCGCACCCGCAGGTCTCGGATGCCGGGCAGGCTCATAAGGGCCTGCTCGAAGGAGCGCAGCGCGATCAGGTCCGCGAACGGACCCGCGTTGATCGTTGCGACGCTCGACGGTTGAGCGGACGTGGGGGCGGCGGGCGGTGGCTGCGGCGTCGGGGCGGCCGGTGGCTGCGGCGTCGGGGCGGCGGCCTGGGGTCGCGTTGTCGGGGCGGAGGCCGGCGGTTGCGCTGGCCGTACCGCGGGCTCGATGACGTTCTGCAGCTGGTCGAGCAGCCCGCGCAGCCGTGCGACCACGTCGTCGCTCGCGGCCCCCGGCGAGGCGGCGGGGGGCGATGGGGTCGCCGGCGGTGGTGTGGCCGGGGCCGGCGGCGGCGGTTCCGCGGTCGGCGGCGGTGGTGTGGCCGGCTGTGGGGCGGCTGCGGGCGGGGGTTTCGGCGGCGGTGGGGGCTGACGCGCGGGCGCGGGGGTACCCGGCTCGAGGTCGCCGATGCTGCGCCGCAGCGTCTCGATCCGGTCGCGCAGGTCCCGCAGACTGTCGTCGAGGCCGGCGAGCTGCCGATCGACGTCCGCTGTCGGCTCGGTGGCCATCGTCGCTCCGAGTCAGGCTACCCAAAGACGCTGGGCATGCAAGCTGCGCAAACTGCGAGCTTCTCGCGACACACGGCCGGTCCCGCGGGCGGGCGGCCGGCTGGTCCGGTCCACGGCTACGCGGCGCGCGCCTGCGTCGCCGGCTGTCGGCCGAAGCTCGGCCGCTCGGCGTCGCGCCACCACAGCCTCGCCGCCGCGCCGGTCCGCGGCTGGGCCACCGTGGCGGGGTCCGTGGCGAGCCGGCCCGCGGTCTCCGAGAGGGCGACGACCAGGCTGTCGAACTGCCGCCTGATGCGGTCCGCCTCGGCCATCCGCTCGGTCAGCACCTCGGCGAGCCCGACGATCGTGCCGCTGAGCTCGGCGATCCTGTGCTGGCGCTCCTCCACGAGCCCGTCGGCGGCGCGGCGCGCGTCGTCGAGGAAGCGCTCCGCCTCGTCCTCGACCTGCCTCCAGCGGGCCCGGATCCCCTGCTCGGCGTCGTGGCGCATCGCGTTCGCCTCGTCCTCGACGGCGCCGACGATCGACTGGACCATCGCGTCGGCGCGCCGCTTCGCCTCCTCGAGGTAGCGCTCCGCCTCGGCGTCGGCATCGGACATGCGTCGCTCGAGGTCCGTCTGTCTGCGCTCAGTCGTCTCCTCGGGCGGGCTGGCCCCGTTCGTGTGCACGGGGCTGGCTCCGAGCGCGACCAGCTCCTCGAGGCGGCGGGTGAACTCCCTCGTGGCGCGGTCGAGGTTCGCGAGCACCTCGCGGATCCCTCCCGACTCCAGGGGCGCTGAGTCGGCTTCGAGCATGACCTCTCCCTCGTATCTCGCCGGTGAGGCCGGTCCAGATCACGCCGCCCGCTCAGGGCACGCAGAATCCGACCGACCGGATCGCGCGCCAGTCTAGGCATGGCCCCGGAGGGAACTCGTGTGCCCGGGCGCTACCTGGGCGCGGGCCGCGCCCAGGGCACGCGGGCGTCGTCGGGACTGCCGCGGCCGAATACCTCGTCGAGGATCTCGCCGGGGTCCGGGACCCCGAGCGAGTCACGTACCTGGGCCTCCACCTCACCGCGGGTCGAGCCGGCGGCCGCCATCTGGATCGCGATCACCTGCGCCCCGTTGAGGCTCTGCCAAGGCTGTGAGCCCAGGCCGCCCTCGCCGCCGGGGTGCGAGGCGGGGGGTGGGGTGGAGGTCGCGGGCTCCGCGGGGGGCGTGGGCGGCCAGGCCCCCGGGTGCCGTATCACGGGGCGCTTCGGCTCGGGGCGCCGAGTCTCGGGTCCCCGGGTCTCGGGACCCCTGATGTCCGGGCGTGGTGGCTCGGCGCGCCATGCCTCGCGCCGCCCCGCCGCGGGCTCCCCCGGCTCGGCGGTCTCTGGCTCGACCGGCATCTCGCTGAATGCCGGCGGCGCGAAATCGCTGTAGTCGTCGCCGGCCTCCCGCGCGAGCCGCTCCGCTGTCTCGCCGAGCGCCTTGACGAGATCGTCGAACGCGGCGCGCACCGGCTCGGTCGCCTCGAGGCGGTCGAGAATCCGATCCGCACGGGAGATCAGATCGTTGCTGAGCTCGGAGATGCGCCGCTGGCGCTCGGCGACCAGCCCGTCGGCGCGGCGCTTCGCGTACTCGACGTAGCGCCGCGCCTCCTCGCGGGCCTGCTTGCGAAGCTCGGCCGCCTCGCGCTCGACCGCGTCCAGGATCGAGCTGACGCGTCGTGAGACCTCGGGCGCGAAGGAAGCCTGGCCGCCATGGCCGGGCTCGTCTTCCCAGGCGCGCCGACCTTCGTCGCGCTCCGTTTCTGCTGCCACCGCGGTGAGCTTAGCCCACGCCGCAGGCGCCGCCGCGGGGAAAACCAGGCGGGCAACGCCGCGCTCAGCCGCCGAGCCGGTAGGTGACGAGGCCCTCCGCCACGGGTGTCTCGCCGGCGCGCACGTCGACGCGGCAGAAGCACATCGTCCTGCCGCGCTTGGTCACCCGGCCCTCGGCGATCAGCGCCTCGCCCTCGGCGCCCGACAGGAAGTTGACGGTCATCCCGACCGTCCCCCAGCGAGCGCCCGCCGAGAGATCGTGCCCCGACCACGCGGCGAGCGCGGCCGTGGTGTCGATCAGGCCGCTGATCGCGCCGCCGTGGATCAGCTCGCCGGCGGTCGCCAGCTTGGCCTCGAACGGCATCTCGACCACGGCGCGATCGGTCTCCATCTCGACCAGCCGCAGCCCGATCTCGTCGATGAACGGCGAGTGCTCGAACCAGCCCTTGGCGAGCTGGGCGGCGTTGGGGGTATCCGGCTGGTCGGCCACGCCGACGTCAGCACCCCAGCTGGCGCGCGATCACCATCTGCTGGACTTCGTCGGTGCCCTCGCCGATCGTGAGGATCTTGGCGTCCCGGTAGAAGCGGCACACCGGGTACTCCTCGATGTAGCCGTAGCCGCCGTGGATCTGGACCGCCTCCTCGGTGGCGCGCACGGCGAGGCGGCCGGTCTTGAGCTTCGCCTGGGCGGCGGCGAGCGTGAAGCTCTCGCCGCGGTCCTTGAGGATCGCCGATTTGTAGGTCAGCAGGCGGGCGGCCTCGATCTCGGCCGAGAGGTCGGCGAGCTTGGCCTGGATCGCCTGGAACTTCGAGATCGGCTGTCCGAAGGCCCTGCGCTCCTTCGCGTAGGCGAGCGCCTCGTCGAGCGCGCCCTGGGCGAGCCCGACGCCCATCGCCGCGACCCCGATCCGGCCGCCGTCGAGGATCTGAAGGAAGTTCTTGAAGCCCTCCCCGCGGCGCCCCAGCAGGTTGGCCTCGGGGACCCGGCAGCCGTCGAACGACAGCGGCCGCGTGTCGGACGCGTTCCAGCCCATCTTGCGATAGGCCTCGCCGATCTCGTAGCCGGGCGTGCCGTTGGGGACGATGATGTTCGAGATCTCTCCGGCTCCGTCGCCGCCGGCCTCCCCGGTGCGCGCCGTGATCGTCACGCAGCCCGAGATCTCGGTTCCCGAGTTGGTGATGAACTGCTTCGCGCCGTCGATCACCCACTCCCCGTCGTCGAGCCGCGCCGTCGTGCGGGTGTTGCCGGCGTCCGATCCCGCCTCGGGCTCGGTGAGCCCGAACGCCGCGAGCTTGCGGCCCGCGCACAGCTCCGGCAGCCACTCGTCCTTCTGCTCGGCGCTCCCCCACAGGTGGATCGGCATCGTGCCGAGCGAGGTGTGCGCGGCGAGCGTGATGCAGACCGAGGAGTCGACCCGCGCCAGCTCCTCGACGGCGAGCGCGTAGGCGAGCGTGTCGGCGCCGCCGCCCCCGTACTGCTCCGGAAACGGGATCCCCATCAGCCCCAGCTCGCCCAGCTTGGCGACGATCTCGTACGGGAACTGCTTCGTGCGATCCAGCTCCTCGGCGACCGGGGCGACCTCGTTGCGGGCGAAGTCGCGCACCGTGCGCTGGATCAACCGCTGCTCGTCCGAGAGCTCGAAGTTCATGGCCGGACCATACGATCCCCGCCATGCGTGCGCGGCGCCGGTCGAGACGTGATCCCAACGTCCACTCGCTGCCGGGGCGTGAGCCCGAGCCGCAGCGCCCGGCGGAGGGGCCCGTTCCCGCGCTGCGCCTCGGCAAGACCGTCTCGAACGGTCTGGCGCCGAGCATGTTCGGGCTGCTGGAGCGCGGCTCCGGATTGCGCCCCGAGATCGCGTCACGGGTGCGCGGCAAGGTGGTGTTTCGCTTCACCGAGCCCTATGCGGACCTGCGGGTCACGTTCGGGGCGCGCAACGTGACGGTCGAGGACGGCGAGTTCCACAAGCCCGACGTGGCGATCATCGGCAGCCTGCCCGACATCATCCACTTCGTCGCGACCCCGCTCGTGCGCGGGATACCCAACCCGGCGCGCCTTCGCGGCCTGGTCGCGATCGCGCGCGTCGCGCGCCGCCGCGTCAGGATCGAGGGCGACCCGGCGCTGGCCCGCGACGTGCTGCGGCTGCTGTCGCTCTAGAGAGGCTCGGGGCCCGGGAGCGCGGGCCCCGCCGCCGCGCGCGGATCCTCGCCGAGCAGCCGCTCGATCGCCTCGGGCTCCATCGGCCGCGCGAAGTGGAAGCCCTGCCCCAAGTCGCAGCCGAGCTCCATCAGGCGGTCGAGCTGCGCGGGGTGCTCGATCCCCTCGGCGACGACGCGAAGCTGGAAGCTGCCGCCGAGGTCGATGATCGCGCGGGCGAGCGCCGAGTCGTCGGAGGTGCCCCCAAGCTCGTCCACGAACGACTTCGCGATCTTCAGGACGTCGATCGGAAAGCGCCGCAGGTGCTGGAGCGAGGCGTACCCGGTGCCGAAGTCGTCCACGGCGAGCTGGACCCCCAGGACCTTGAGCTCGCGAAGCCGCGCCGCGATCTCCTCGACGTCCTCCATGAACGCGGTCTCGGTCAACTCCAGGATCAGGCTGTGGGGATCGAGCTGCGACTCGGCCAGCGCCCCCTCGACCTCCTCGACCAGCTCCGCTTCTCGCACCTGCTCGCTCGACAGGTTGACGCTCATCGCGAGCGCCGGGTGCTCGAGGAACCGCCGGCGCCACGCCGCCGCCCGCAGGCAGGCATCGCGCAGCACCCAGCGCCCCAGCGGGAGGATGAGGCGGCTGTCCTCGGCGACCGGGATGAACTCGGCGGGTGGGAGCAGGCCTCGTTCGGGGTGGCGCCAGCGAGCCAGGGCCTCGATGCCCGCGATCTCCCCGGTTCGCAGCTTGAAGATCGGCTGGTAGTCGAGGTAGAACTCCTCGCGCTCGAGCCCCCGCCGCAGGTCGCCCTCGAGCTCGAGCCGCTCGACCACCGCGACGTGCATCTCGGGCGCGAAGAGCTCATAGTGCCCCTTCCCCTTCGACTTGGCCCGGTAAAGCGCCAGGTCGGCGTTTCGCAGCAGCTCGTCGCTCTCGCTCGATCCCATCGCGATCCCGATGCTCGCGGTGACGGACACCTCGCGGTCCCCGACGGCGAACGGCTCGTTGAACGCGTCGAGGATGCGCTGCGCGGCCGCCTCGATGTCCTCGTCGCCGATCCCCTCGAGCAGGACGACGAACTCGTCGCCACCAAACCGTGCGGCGGTGTCGCCGGGGCGCACCCAGGCGATCAGCCGCCGTGCGACGCCGACCAGCAGCTCGTCCCCCGCGGCGTGGCCGAGGCTGTCGTTGACCGTCTTGAAGGTATCGAGGTCGCAGAACAGGACCGCCGCGTTCGCGCCGCTGCGCGTCGCGCGGGCGAGGGCCTGGCGCAGACGGTCGAGCAGCAGGGCGCGGTTGGGCAGCCCGGTGAGCGGGTCGTGAAGCGCCTGGTGGATCGCGTCGCCGACGGTTCGCGCGTCGGTCAGCGCCAGGCTCGCGTGCTCCGCGAAGGTGAGCAGCACCTCGCGCTCGGCCGCCGAGTAGCTGCGCCCCGGCCTGCGCGTGCCGACCATCAGGCTGCCGACGATCTCGCCGCGCTCGCGGACCGGAGCGGCCATCGCCGCCCGCACGCCCGAGCTGGCGAACGCGGGGTCGGCGGCGGGAGACGTGTCGTAGTTCTCGATCACGACCAGCCGGCCCTCGGAGACCGCCTGCCCCGCGACCCCCTCGCCGACCCGGCGGCGGCGCTCCGAGCGGCGCAGCTCGGGCTCGACCCCGGCCGATGCGACGAGGACCATCTGCTCGGGGGTGTCCGTCTCGATCAGCCGCAGCGTGACGACCTCGTCGCCGAGCAGCTCCGAGGCGCCGGTGACGATCCGATCCAGCACCTCGTCGAGCGCCGTGCGGGTGACGATCGAGCGCTGGATCCGCGCCAGCCTCTCGAGCAGCATCTGGCGCTCGCGCAGCGTGTCCAGCACGCGCGCGTTCTCCTCGCTCTGGCGCTCGGAGCGCTCGCGCATCCCGCGCTCGTCGTCGAGCAGCCGCAGCATGCGCACCGTCGCGCCAAGCACTCGCGTCATCGCGCGCAGCAGGTCGACCTCCTCGGGGCTGAGCGCCCCCCGGTGGCGGGCGACGACGAGCGTGCCCAGCGCGGCGTCGGTGATCTGCACCGCGATCGCGGCGCATGTCCCGACCCCCGGCACGTCGAGCTCGCGGCGGCCCAGCTCGGCGACGGCCCGCAGCGCGGCGTCGGGCACCGCGCCGGCCGCGAAACCGATGCTGGCCGCGATCCCGCGCGGCGAGACGATTGCGCTGACCTCCGCCTCGAAGGCCTCCGAGGTGCGCTCGACGGCGCCGACGAGCGCCGACCGCTCGTCCTCGAAGCCGGAGAGCGCCGCCACGAACTCGGCCAGCTGCTGGGTGGCCCAGCTGCTTGCCCGAGAGAAGCTCGCTTCTTCCATCACGCCCCGACCCGAACCCAGCCCAAGGTAACGACGACCCCCATGCAGGCTTTCCATCGGCACGAAGTCGCACCCACCTTAGTGCTCGGGGGGGCCGCGCTCCAAACGCGTGGCGACTAGCCCGCGGCGAGGTCGCCCGCCAGCGCGACGAGCAGCCTGACGCCGTATCCCGTGGCGCCCTTGCCGACGTACTCGCGCCCGACGTCCCAGGCCGTCCCGGCGATATCGAGGTGGGCCCACGGCTTGCCGTCCACGAACTCCTCCAGGAACGACGCCGCGTAGATCGTGCTCGCCTTGCGCTTCTCGGAGGCGTTGATGAGGTCGCTGATCGACCCCTTGGTCAGCTCCTTGTACTCGGGGTGCAGGGGCAGCCGCCACGCGAGCTCCCCGACCTCCTCGCCGGCGCGGCGCACCCGCTCCGCCCACTCGTCGTCGTTGGAGATCAGGCCCGCGTAGGTTGAGCCCAGTGCCGTCAGCACGGCGCCGGTCAGCGTCGCCAGGTCGACGATCCGATCGGCGCCCTCGCTCGCGCACCAGCTCAGCGCGTCGGCGAGGATCAGCCGCCCCTCGGCGTCGGTGTTGATGATCTCGACGGTCTTGCCGTTGTGCTGGGTGACGATGTCGCCCGGCTTCAGCGCATGCCCGCTCGGCATGTTCTCGGTCGCCGGCACCACGGCGAGCACGTCGAGCTCGAGGCCCAGCTCGGCGATCGCGCCGACGGACTCGATAACGGCGGCGCCGCCCGACATGTCCATCTTCATCTCGTGCATCCGGCTCGACGGCTTGATCGAGATCCCGCCCGAGTCGAAGGTCACCGCCTTGCCGACCAGGCCGAGGGTCCCCGCCGACCCTCCGCCCTGGTATCGCAGCACGATCAGGCGCGGCTCCTCGTCGGAGCCGCGCGCCACGGCGACCAGGCCGCCCATCCCCAGCGCCTCGATCTCGGCGCGGTCGAGGACGTCGACCGAGACGCCGTCGTGCGCCCCGGCGATCTCGCGGGCGCGCTCGGCGAGATAGGACGGCGTGACGACGTTCGCGGGCAGGTTCTGAAGCTCGCGGGCCCGATTCGCGGCCTCGGCGGCCACGAGCGCCCGGTGGGCGGCTCGCTCGGCGCCGCCGTCGCCGCCGAGCAGGACCAGCGCCTCGATGCTGGGCCGTGGCTCGTCGTCGTCGTCGGCGGAGGCCTTGTAGCGGTCGAAGCGGTACGAGGCCAGCTCGGTTCCCTCGACCAGTGCGGCGGCCACGTCGTCGGCGTCGCCGCCGGCTGGGGGAACCCAGGCAAGCGTGCTGGCCTCCAGCGCGGCCGCCTCGCGGCTCGCCAGCGCCGCGGCGACGCGGGCGCGCTCGGGATCGAACTCGTCGCGGGCGCCGAGGCCCACCACCAGCACGCGGGCCGGTCGCTCGGGGCGCAGCAGCGTCGTTCGCTTGTAGGCGGGCTTGGCGTCGGCCGCGCCGGGGGCCTCCGCGAAGGGCGCCGGCAGCCGGTCGCCGTCGAACAGGCCCAGGCAGAGCAGGTCGGCGTCGGCCTCGGACGGCGGCGTGTCGGCTACCTCGACCCTGATGGACGGTGTTCTAGCATTGACTGCCCACCCAGCCAGCTAGAGAGAAAGGCCCCGATGCCCTCCACAGTCATCCTCGGCACCGCCCGCACCCCGTTCGGCAAGATGGGCGGGGCGCTCGCCTCGCAGGACGCCGTCGAGCTCGGCGGGACCGCGATTGCCGCTGCGCTGGAGCGCTCCAGCGTCGATCCCGAGCAGGTCGAGCACGTCGCCTACGGCCAGGTGCTCCAGGCGGGCCAGGGCCAGATTCCCTCGCGCCAGGCCCAAGTAAAGGCCGGGATCCCGAAGGAGGTCCCCTCGGAGACGGTCAACAAGGTGTGCGCGTCGGGGATGCGCACGATCGGGCTCGTCGACCAGGGCGTCCGCCTCGGCGAGCTCGGCATCGCGGTGGCGGGGGGGATGGAGTCGATGAGCGGCGCCCCCTACATGCTTCCCAAGGCCCGGTTCGGCTTCCGGATGGGCGACGCCAAGGCGATCGACGCGATGACTCACGACGGGCTCACCAACCCGTTCAGCGGCAAGCACATGATGGAGGAGGCCTCCGAGGTCGCCGAGGAGCTCGAGCTGACCCGCCCCGACATGGACCGCTGGGCGGCGCGCTCGCATCAGCTCGCCGCCAAGGCGACCGACGAGGGCCGGCTCGCCGACGAGATCGTCGGGGTGGCCGTGAAGTCCAAGAGGGAGGAGAAGGTCGTCGAGGCCGACGAGGCGATCCGCCCCGAGACGACAGTCGAGGTGCTGGCCAAGCTGCCGCCGATGTTCAAGGAGGACGGTACGCACACCGCCGGCAACGCCCCCGGCGTCAACGACGGGGCGGGCGCGGTCGTGCTCGCGTCAGAGGAGTGGGCGAGCCGCGAGGGCCGCGACCCGATCGCAACCATCCTGTCCTACGGCACGGTCGCCGACGACTTCGCCTACCTCGCCCGCACGCCCGCCAGGGCGGCCAAGCAGGCGCTGGAGAAGATCGGCAAGTCGCCAGACGACGTCGACCTGTGGGAGATCAACGAGGCGTTCGCCTCGGTGGCGATCAACTCGGTTCGGATGCTCGGGGTCGACGACGACAAGGTCAACGTCAACGGCGGCGCGATCGCCCTGGGCCACCCGATCGGCGCCTCGGGGGCCCGAATCGTCGGCGCGCTCGTGCACGAGCTGCGGCGCCGCGGCGGTGGCCTGGGCTGCGCCGCGATCTGCTCGGGCGGCGGACAGGGCGACGCGATCGTCCTCGAGGTAAACGGCGCGTAGCGCGTACCGCATCGTTCTGGGCAAGGCGGCGGTCGGAGCCCGGCACTGTCCTGGATAGAGGTCGCATACCGGACCCAAAGCAGGACAGTACCCGCGCGCGTTTCACCAGAACCACCCGTCGAAGGTTCGGATTTCGCCGCGCCGCAGCTTCCGGTGGCGGACGAAGAACGCGAGCTCCTCGCCGTCCGACGGTGCCGGCAGAGCGGCGCTTCGGCACGCGATGCCGGGATGCCCCTCCACCCAGGCGCCGTTGCCGATCGGCTGGCAGCGTGGCCAGCCGATGCGCCGCTTTCGTGAGTCGAGGGGATAGGTCCGCGGGAGGCCGAGCGAGCTCAGCCCCCGCGCCGTGATCGCATCGACGTAGCGATCACGGGGAACCGTCGCCTCGAAGAGCACGGGCGCGCTGTCGGGATCGAGGTCCTCGGGGCCGAACGGCTGACCCTCGAGGCGACGAAGCACGACACCGCGCGCAACGGCGACCGTCCCGCATAGATAGACGACCGGAAACGATCCAGGAGGATTCCAGCGCCCTCCCGCTTGGCGGGCGTACGCTCCGTCGAGCGGATCGTCCCAGGCCGGGTCGGCGACCCGCAGGTAGCCACCGCCCCGCTCGATCGTCCGCATCTATCAGCTACCGCTTGACCAGTCGAACGCCGCGCGCACCGACTCCAGCAGCTCGCGGTGGCGATCCCGAGCGATCATCTCGAGCATCGTCAGGCCGCCGTACGCATTCGCGGCGCGGCGAGCGATGCCTGGCACGCGCTCGGCCTTGAGCCGGTGCGAGAGCAGATCGGTGATCTCGGCGACCGCGGTCGCCTTTTCGAGTCTGGGACCGGGGATGCCCCGCTCTCGCCACCCGGCGAGCGCCTGGCGGCGAACCCCGAACAGGCGCGCCAGCTCGGTGTTCGAAAGCTCCATTGCCTCGGCGATCTGATCGAGGACCGCTGCGGAGCGGGGTGGTGCGGCGACAGCCATGGCCTACATAAAGGTAGCGCAACCGTTTCGCAACCGCAAGCAAATCGCAATCCTTTAGTCTGGCCGCCATGCCAACCCCTGCCGCATTCTTCGACCTCGACCGCACCCTGATGGCGGGGTCCTCGGGGATGCATTTCGGCCGCGCCGCGTTCCGCACCGGCATGGTGGGGCGCAGGCGCCTTTTGCGCTGGGGGATCGACCACGTCAAGTTCCGGCTTCGGGGGTCGACCGACGAACGCACCGAGCAGCTTCTCGCCGAGGTCAAGGAGCTGCTCGCCGGGGTGCCCGAGCGCGACATCGCCCGCATGGCCCCCGACCTGCTGGCGGGGATCCTGCCCCGCATCTACCCCCAGATGGTCGACGAGGTGAGGGCTCACCAGGACGCCGGCCGTCCGACGTTCATCGTCAGCGCCGCCGGCAACGAGCTCGTCGTGCTGCTGGCCCGCGTGCTCGGGATGGAGGGCGGGATCGGGACCGCCTATGCGGTGGACGCCGCCGGCCTTCTGACCGGCGATCTCGACGGCCCGTTCATGTACGGCGAGGGCAAGGTCGAGGCGATGCGGCGCTTCGCCGACGAGCACGAGATCGACCTCGGCGCCTCATGGGCGTACTCCGACTCGGCCTCGGACCTGCCGATGCTGCGTGCCGTCGGAAACCCCGTCGTCGTCAACCCCGATGCCGAGCTCTTCGACGTCGCCAGGCGGCAGGGGTGGCGGGTGATGCGCTTCGAGCGCCTGGGGCGCCGGCTCGTGATCGCGGGGACGACCATCGCCGCGGCGGCGATCGGCGGCAGCGGAACCTGGCTCGCGGCGCGCAGCAGGACCCGGGGGAAGCTGCCGCGGCGAACGCTGCGGCGCTAGGCTCGCGACGCCGATGGACCCCGCCGAGCTCGCCTTCTCCGGGATCGCGCGGCAGGCTGAGCTCGTGCGCGGCGGCGAGGTCTCCTCGCGTGAGCTGGTCGAGCTCTACCTGGAGCGGATCGAGGGCCTCGATCCGCGGATCAACTCGTTTCGCGTGGTGATGGCCGAGAAGGCGCTGGCAGAAGCCGATCGCGCCGACTCGCGGCGGGGATCGGGCGACGAGCTGGCGCTGCTCGGGGTCCCCGTCGCGATCAAGGACGGGGTCGACGTCGAGGGTGAGATCACCGCCCACGGGGTGGCGGGGTTCGAGGAGCCGGCGACCGAGGACGCCGACATGGTGAGGCGGCTGCGCGACGCCGGCGCGGTCGTGATCGGCAAGACCAACCTCCCCGAGCTGGCGATCTACGGCTTCACCGAGTCCAAGACGTGGGGGGTGACGCGCAATCCCTGGAACGTGGACCGCACCACAGGAGGGTCGAGCGGGGGCAGCGGCGCCGCCGTCGCGGCGGGCCTGGTGGGCGGTGCCTCGGCATCCGACGGAGCGGGCTCGATCCGCATCCCGGCGACCAACTGCGGGCTGTTCGGCCTCAAGCCCCAGCGCGGTCGCGTCTCGATGGCGCCGGACCTCTACGTCGACGACGGACAGCACTGGCACGGGATGTCGATGAACGGGTGCCTGACTCGCTCCGTGCTCGATACCGCGCTCTACCTCGACGTCACGGCGGGTCCCGCCGCGGGCGATCCGGCTCCACCGCCGCCTCCGCCGCAGCCCTTCGTCGAGGGCGCGCGTGCCCGGCCGGACGGGCTTCGGATCGCCTCGTCGCTCAAGGCGCCGCGGCTGCTCGCCCCGCCGACCAAGCTCGCCGACTCCAACCGCCGCGCGCTCGAGGACATGGCCGAGCTGCTGCGCTCGCTTGGGCACAGCGTCGAGGAGCGCGACCCCGACTACGGCGGGGTCGGAAACCAGGTCACGGCCCTCTACCTGGCGGGCATCCGCGACGACATAAAGCGCACCCCGCATCCCGAGCGGCTCGAGGCGCGCACGCGCGGCTTCTCGCGTCTCGGTGCCCCCTACTCCGGCTGGTTGGTACGCCGCGCCAAGCGGCTGATGCCGAGCTACGCGGAGCGCATCAACCGCCTCTTCGACGACCACGACGTCCTGATGACGCTCGTCTCACCGATTCCCGCGGTCGAGGTCGGGCGCTGGGACGGCCGCGGCGCGTTGCGGACCGTGCTCGCGATGAGCGGCGTCTACCCCTTCACCGCGGTCTTCAACTACACCGGCCAGCCCGCCGCATCCGTCCCGGCCGGCTTCACCGACGATGGCCTGCCGCTCTCGGTCCAGCTCGTGGGGCGGCCCAACGACGAGGTCACCCTGCTCTCGCTCGCCACCCAGATCGAGGCCGAGCGGCCGTGGGCCGACCGGCGGCCGCCGGTTTCCTAGGCGGCTACGGCGCCGAGAGCCGACTTAGGGCCCCTAGAC
>DASPWW010000102.1:0-33404 GCA_035637595.1 Solirubrobacterales bacterium
TGATGGACGGCGGCCCCCAGAACGACACCGTGATCGGCTCGAACGGCGACGACCAGCTGTTTGGCGACATCGGGCAGGACATGATCTCCGGCGGGCTCGGCAACGACACGATTCACGGCGGTGAGGCCGACGACACGCTGCTCGGCGAGCTCGGGGACGACAGCCTGTTCGGCGAAAAGGGGGCCGACTCGCTCAACGGCGGCGACGGCATCGACCTGTGCGACGGGGGCGAGAACGGGGACGCTGCCGACCCGAGCTGCGAGAACCAGGTCGATATTCCCTAGGCAGCTACCCGGACTCTCCCGGGAGGCGGTACTTCCAGTCCGGGGACCACTGGGTGAGCGGGCGTTCCTGAAGCTCGCCGTCGATCTCGATGTCTGTGCGCTCGTTGAAGAACGCCGGGTAATCCTTGACCCGAGCGGCGTCGTGGCGCGGCTCACGGTAGGTCCACACGAGATCCTCCTCCAGCCGGTCGGCGAGTCGCACCGACCAGTAGCTGGCAAAGCCCTTGTAGGCGCAGCCGGTCCGCTTGTCGCTCTGCTCTAGCAGCTCGGTGCGCACGTCGTCGTACGGGATGTACCAGCGCGGCGGCAGCCCGGTCTCGAACAGCACCCTGGCGCGCCCCGTCTCGGCAAGCGGCTCGCCGTCGAGGCTGACCTTGACGTGGCGCGTCGTGTCGAGGACGTCGACGCGGTGGTAGGGATCGCGGGCGTGGACGACGGCGAGCTCGTCCTCCTCGTACCACTCGTCCATCACCGCCCAGCGAAACGCGAGCAGCCCCTTGAGCGCGGAGGCCGGCTCCGGCGGGTCCGGGAAGTCGTGCGCGGCGTCGTCAATCGTGCGGTCGCCGACGCGCAGGGACCATCGCCGCTGTGGCCCCTTGTTGGTTGAGGTCTCGCCCTCAGCTCCCGGCTCGAGCAGCTCGGTGCGCACCTCATCGCGGGGGAAGTAGTGGATCGGCAGTCGGCCATGCTCGTGGAGCAGCCGTGCGTGGCGGCTGTCGACGATCGTCTCGCCCTCAACCACGCCGCGAATGCGACGGGGCGAGGCCTCCAGGTACAGCAGCCCATCGCGGTCGAGCTCGGTGTTGAACTCCCCGCCGGGGAAGTGTCCGAACGGGCCTGTGCCGACCGTCAGTGACATGCGTCCCTCCTCACTCGCGCTACGGCCTGGCTTCCAGAATAGGGAGGCTCGTTTCCCGGCCGCGCCGCGTCTCGACCAGGCCCAACCTCGCCCCTACGGCTGAGTCCTCTCCAGCCCGATCAGCTCGTAGGTCACCACGACGATCGCCGCAGCGTACGGCGCGGTGACGAGAAGCCCGCCGACCGTCGAGCCGACCCAATCGGCGATCAGGGACTCGCCGAAGGCGAGCGTGCCGGCCTCGCCGGCGGCCTCGAACACGGCGTCGCTGATCAGCTCGAGCGGAACGACGACGGCGAGCACGCGCCAGAAGCTCCCACCGACCAGCTCGCGGCTGCGCCGCAGCGCCTCGACTGGGCCCCGGCGCTCGATCTTGACGACCGGGCCGGCGAGCGCGAACCAGACGAAGAAGACGATCCCGGGCAAGACGAGCAGCACGAGCCCGAGCAGGACGCTCAGCGCGAACAGCACGTCGACGACCACGAGGCGCCCGTAGGGGATCGTCCGTGCGATCCCGGCGAGCGTGTGGCGCTCGCTGCCGCGGGTCTCCGATACGCCCGCCGCGACCACGCCGGTGTAGAAGACCTCACCGACCAGCGCCGTGGCGGCGTGGGCGGTAGCGACGGCGAGCGCCGCAATCGCGGCGAGGTCGTCGAGCTCGTCGGGGTCGAGCTCCTGAAGCCGCGAGTCGAGCGCCTCGAGCAGGCCCAGCGGGACGAAGACGATCAGCCCCGCGACGAGAAGCAGGCGCCACTGGCGGCGGCACGTGCGGGCGGTACCCCGAACGACCTCGCCGAGGTCGAGCTTCGGCCGGTCGGCGGCCATCGCGGCACAGTAGCCCGCTCGAACTTCACTCAACTTCCGAAGTCCTGACGAAAGCCGCTAAAGGTTCGCGCCTGCCCTGCCGATAAACACTAAGCAGGCATGCGCTGGTCGGGGGAGGGATCCCGCCATTTCTGTGGCTTGGGGGCCTTCGTGAAGGATGTTGGTTGGGGGCTGGGGGTTGTAGCGCCGCGCGGCTTGGCCGTGGAGCGGTCGCTGTGCACCCGGGCTCGCCGTATCCGACTGGCGGTCGCGATGGCCTGCTCAGCGCTCGCTTGCTTGGCCTTCGGCTCCGAGCAGGCGTCCGCCACGCCGCTGCCGACGACGATCTCCTCCAACATGACGCTGACCGCGGCCGACAGTCCATATACCGGCAGCTCGGTGACGATCGCCTCGGGCGTGACGGTGACCGCGGAGCCCGGCGCGGTGGTCAAGCTGACGGGGTCATTGAGCGTCAGCGGAACCCTGGACGCCCAAGGCACGGCTACCAACCCGGTCGTCTTCACTTCGAGCCAGGACAGCGCCGCCGGGCAGTGGAACGGCATCGACCTAAACTCCGGCTCGGGGGCCTCGGTGCTCAGCCACATCGAGCTGCGCTACGCCGACTACGGCATCGGTGTCTACAACGGCGTCTCGCCCCAGATCACCGACTCCACGGTCCGCAACAACTCCGTGCGGGGGATCGAGGTCCCCGCCGGGGGCTCCCCCGAGATCGCCCGCAACACGGTCTCAAGCAACGGCGCCGAGGGGATCTACTACAAGACCGGCCTCTCCTCGCAGCAGGGCACGGTCAAGATCCACGACAACGTCGTCCAGAACAACGCCGGCGACGGGATCTACCTCAAGGCGGACTACAGCAACGCGGTCTCAGGCAACACCCTGGGCGGCAACACGATCACGGGCAACGGGGGCAGGGGGATCTACTACTGGTCCGGCTCCAACAACCTCCCGGCCGACATCGACGAGAACACGCTCAGCGGCAACGGCCAGAACGGGGCGTTCATCGGCGGCTACCTGACCTCCTCGACGACCTGGGAGAACCGCGGCTACCCGATCGTGCTCTTGGCCGGCCAGGTCACCGTCGACTCCGGCGCCACCCTGACCTTGGGGCCCGGATTGATCCTCAAGGGTGAGCCGGCCGGAGGCGCGCTCAGCGTGAGCGGAAACGTCCAGGCCATCGGCACCCAGGCCAACCCGATCACCTTCACCTCGCTCAAGGACGACTCGGTCGGAGGGGACACCAACGGCGACGGCGCGGCGTCGAACCCGGCGCCCGGTGACTGGCGCGGCATCGACTTCAACACCGGCTCCGGCGCCTCGGTGCTCAGCCACATCGAGCTGCGCTACGCCGACTACGGCATCGGTGTCTACAACGGCGTCTCGCCCCAGATCACCGACTCGACGATTCGAAACAACCTCTACCGCGGGATCGAGGTGACCGCGGGGGGCTCACCCGAGATCGCCCGCAACACCGTCTCCAGCAACGGCATAGAGGGGATCTACTACAAGCCGGTCTCCACCTCCCAGCAGGGCACGATCAAGATCCACGACAACACCGTCAACAACAACGCAGGCGACGGCATCTACGTCAGCCTGAGCGGCAACTACAACGTCACCGGCACGACCCTGGGCGCAAACACCGTCACCTCCAACGGCGGCAAGGGGATCTACTACCTCTCGCCCAATCCCCTGCCGAGCGACGTCGACGACAACACCGTGACCGGGAACGCAAAGAACGCGATCTGGCTCGCCGGCCGGGTCGCGAGCTCCGCGACCTGGGAGAACCGCGGCTATCCGATCGTCCTCTTGGCCGGCCAGGTCACCGTCGACTCCGGCGCCACCCTGACCTTGGGGCCCGGATTGATCCTCAAGGGCGAGCCGGCCGGAGGCGCGCTCAGCGTGAGCGGAAACGTCCAGGCCATCGGCACCCAGGCCAACCCGATCACCTTCACCTCGCTCAAGGACGACTCGGTCGGAGGGGACACCAACGGCGACGGGGCGGCTAGCGCCCCCGCGGGCGGAGACTGGGCGGGCATCGTCTTTAACTCCGGGTCGACGAACTCGGGAACCGGATCGCTGGATAACACGAAGATCATGTACGGCGGCCGGACGCTCGGGAACGTGACCGTGTACTGCTCCTGCCCGACGCCGCCGACCATCACCCATTCGACGATCGCCAACTCGAGGGCCGTGGGGCTCTACGTGAACGGCAATCCCGGCGGTTCCGGTGACATGATCTCCTGGAGCAAGTTCTCTAATAACCCCAGCTACGCGATTCAAAAGGCTGGAACCACCCAGCTACTTGCTCGCCATAACGACTTCAACTCCGCGTCAGGGCCAAAGCCGGCCGGCTCGGGTGACGCGGTCAGCTCGCTCGTCACGTATCAGCCGTTCGTAAGCGCGCAGAAGGACACGTGCCACGGCCAGGACCACCAGTGCGGACACGGTGGGGACCCCGTGTCGCTCGCGACCGGCGAGCTTAATTACTCCCATACCGACCTGGAGCTAACGGGCAAGGGCCTTCCCCTTGTGTTCTCGCGCGCCTACAACTCCCAGGATCCCACCGATGCAGGGCTCGGACCAGGATGGTCGCACTACGGGCTGATCAGCGCGACCGAGCTCGAGAACGGCGACGTCGTCATCCGGCGCGCCGACGGCCGGGGAGACCTGTTCACGAAGACCCAGTCCGGCTACACGCCCCCGTCAGGAGTCTCTGACACCCTGGTCCGAAACGGCGACGGCACCTACAAGCTGACCGCGCTCGATCGCACCGTCTACGACTTCGACTCCAGCGGTCGGATCACGAGGATCACCGACGACCACGGCCTCGCGACGAACTACAACTACGACGCAAACGCCCGCCTCGCCTCGATCTCGGACGCCTCCGGCCAGAGCCTGAGTCTCGCCTACAACGCCTCCAACCACATCACCTCGCTCACCGACTCCGCGGGCCGCGTGGTGAGCTTCACCTACAGCGCCGCCGGCGACCTCGAGACCGCCACCGACCCGCTCGGCGGCGTCACCCGCTACGCCTACGACGCAAACCACAGGATCACCTCGATCACCGATCCGCGCGGGACGACCTTCCTGCGCAACACCTACGACACCCAGGGCCGGGTGATCGAGCAGCGCGACGGCCTCAACAACCTCTGGACGCTTGCCTACAGCGCCG
Organism: Solirubrobacterales bacterium; assembly: GCA_035637595.1. Taxonomy (GTDB): domain Bacteria; phylum Actinomycetota; class Thermoleophilia; order Solirubrobacterales; family 70-9; genus DASPWW01. Next base: position 5,135 of record DASPWW010000102.1, read on the forward strand.
GCGAGACCCGCATCACCGAGCCCGAGGGCGGAGTCAAGACCTACCGCTTCGATGCAAACGGCCGCGTGGCCTCGATCACCGACGAGCTCGGCAACACGACCAGCTACGCCTACGACGCCCAGGGCAACGTAAACCAGGTCACCCGGCCCGGGGGCGCCGTGTGGAGCTACTCCTACGACGGCCGCGGCAACCTCACGTCGACCACCGACCCCACCCAAGCCCAGCGCACCTACACCTACGACGCCCAGAACCGGATCGCGAGCTACACCGACGCGCGCGCCAAGACGTGGTCGTTTACCTGGTCGGCGGCAAACGATCTGGCCACGATCACCGATCCGAAGAACAACGCCACCAACCTGACCTACGACTCGGCGGGGCTTCCGCTGACCGTCACCGATCCCAGAGGCAAGACGACGACTTACGCCTACGACTCGCGCGGAAACCTGACCTCGCAGACGAACCCGCTCGGCAACCAGACGACCTACGGCTACGACGCCTACAACAACCTGACCTCGGTCGACGAGCCGCTGAAGCCGCCCGAGACCTACACCCGAAACGCGCTCGGCGACGTGCTCTCTGTGACCACCCCCGAGGGCGCGGTGACAAGCTACGCCTACGACGCAAACGGCGGGCTGACCCGCGTTACCGACCCGGCGCTAAACGTCTGGCAGATCGAACGCAACGCGATGGAGCGCCCGACGACCTTCATCGACCCGCTCGGCCGCCGAACCGAGATCGCCTACGACCGAGACCTAAACCCGATCCGGCTGACCGACCGCCGCGGCAATCTGACCACCTATGTCTACGATCTCGCCAACCAGCTCAAGGAGCTGCACCAGCCAGGCGGCGGCATCTGGCGCTTCTCATACGACGGGCGCGGCAACCGCACCCAGCTCACCGACCCGCGCGGCAATCAGACCACCTACGCCTACGACCTCGCCGACCAGCTGACGAGCGTGGCAGAGCCCTTGAACACCGTCACGAGCTACGCCTATGACCCCGAGGGCAATCTGACCCAGATCACCGACCCACGCGGCAATCGCACCGACCTCAGCTACGACGAGCTCGGCCAGCTGACCGAGATCGCCCAGCCGCTCGCCAAGCACACCGCCTTCACCTACGACCCCGCCGGCAACCTCGCCACCCGGACCACCGCCGCCGGCACGCTCTCCTACAGCTACGACGACGCCAACGAGTTGACGCAGATCGCAGACGGCGCCAACGTGCTGCGAAGCTTTGGCTACGACGCGGCCGGCCGCCTCAGCCAGGCGACCGACGCCCAGAACAAGGCCATCGCCCTGACCTACGACGGCGAGGATCGCATCACGGGGATCGATGACGGCCGCGGCCAAGTCATCACCCGCGCCTACGACTCGCGCGGCAACCTGACCTCCCAGAGCGACGGCCGCGGCACCCTTTCCTTCGCCTACAACGCCCTTAACCAGATGACCCAGCTCACCGACCCCCAGGGCGGCGTCTCGAGCTTCGCCTACGACGCCGAGGGCAACCTCACCCAGGCCACGCTCCCCAACGGCGTCGTCACCACCGACACCTACGATGCCGATGGCCACCTTACTCGTACCAGGTCCGAGAAGGGCCTGGACGTCCTCGAGGACCTGAGCTACGCCTACGACCCGATCGGAAACCGCACCAGCCTCACCGACCGCAACGGCGCCCAGACGACCTACGCCTACGACGCGCTCAACCGCCTGACCGAGTTCAACGCCTCCGGCCAGCCGCCCGTCGCCTACGCCTATGACGCGGCCGGCAACCGCACCCAGGCCGGCTCTACGACCTACAGCTACAACGCGCTCAACCAGCTCACCGATGCCTCCGACGGCGCAACCTACGCCTACGACGGCGCCGGGCGCCTTACCCGCAAGGAGAGGACCGGCCAGACAACGACCTTTAGCTGGGATCTGCTCGACGAGCTGACGGCGGTCAGCGATGGCCAGACCACAAGCTTCACCTACGACGGCCTGGGCCGGCGCTCCGAGCGGACCCGCTCGGGCTCTACCGAGACCGCCCACTACGGCGACCTGACCGACCTTGCGATCCTCGATACCGACTCAAGCGGCATCATCAGGAGCTGGATCCAGGGCCCGGCCGGTCTCGTTGAGGAGAGAGCAGGCTCGACTACGACCCATCCGCTTGCCGACGCCCACGGTGACATCACGACCATCATCGATTCGGCAGGCGCCGTGGCCTCGCGGCAGACCTACGACCCCTGGGGAAGTCAGCTCTCTGGGCCATCCGGCCAGATGCGCTACCTCGGTGCGTACGAGCGACGGAGCGATGCCGATACTGGCCTCGTGCAGATGGGCATTCGGCCATATGACCCGAGTGTCGCGCGATTCGCAGCCGAGGATCCCATCTTCGCCACCCTAGGTTTGGGTCAATCTGCGAATCGCTACGCCTACGTCCTCGACAACCCCCTCAATGTCTACGACCTCAGTGGCCGGTGGTTCGGGGAGGGCATCACGGACTCGCTCGCTGGCGCCGCCTCCGATGTCTATGACTGGACCGTTGGCGCGGCATCGGATGCCAAGGATCGCCTTTACGACTTCATCAAGGATGTCGATCATGTCTTCGACGAAGTCGACCAATGGCTCCAATGCATGCTGGAAGCGATCCAACATCCAGGGGATGAGCACTACACATGCGTTCCCGATCTTCATCCGGAGCCGCCCCACGGGGACGAACCGCCCGATCAGCCTCCGTTCGCGCCGCCGCCCGTACCCTCTCAGCCACCCACACCAAGCCCACCCCCACCGGCGCCGGGCGGATGAGCGTTGAAACTGAAGGAAGTTCTCACCATTTCAACAAGCTTAGGCTATCCTTGGGGTAGCTCATGACCTTTACTCAGATATCGCGTAGCCCGTGGACCAGCCGGATCCTGATCGCATTGGCGGCGATAGTCCTGGTCTTGCGCGGGATGGTCTTTACAGAGGGCGGCGACCTAGCTGCCTACGCGTCCACGGTCCTGTTTTGGCTGTTTGTCTTGACGTCGATCGCTGTCGTAATAAATCGGGATCTGGCCGTCAAGCGCCACGGGGCCGACTCGACCGTACTTAAGTGGATTCTGATGGCGCTTTGCGCAGTGGCGATGTTCGTCTGGGGATTGTTCACCGATGACGGAATACAAGCAGTGAGCTCGACTGTCTTCTTTGTATCCCTGTTGGCTTTACTACTGCTCTTGGTGATCCAGAGAATCCGTAGCGGGGGAAGAGCTAGTTCTCAGTTCCCACCGAAATTGCAGCCCTAAGTCGGCGGTCCGCGGAGCGTGGTTGCTCGGTGAAGAGGCCGCTCGACCGGAACGCAGCGCGTGGGTTACTGTTCTCCAGCTGGGAGGGAAAAGCTCGCTACGGAGGGACGCGATGTCGATCGACGCTCAGCGCCGGGCGACGTAGCTGGGGAGCGTCCTCACCAATACTGCCAGCAGGCACGCGAGCGTACCGGCGAGCCAGTCCCCCCTTGCCAGCAATCCGCCGCCCACTGCGGCAAGGGCGAACGGAGCCACCCAGACGTAAAAACTGCGCCCGATCCCAAACACCGATCGCTCTCGGTCCGCCGAAGCCGCGGCCCGAGCGCCACGGATTCGCCAGGCGATCGCGGGAGCGATGTAAGCAACCACCAGCCCGAGCAGAATCGCCGCCGGCAACCACACAGTTGCGAAGATGAGCCACCCCGGGTCGCCATCAACATAGTCGCCCAGGGCGAAGTTATAGGTATAGCTCAGCGCTCCACCTAGGCAGACGAGCAGGAGGTATCTAGGACGAAACACAGCGCGTCATCAATGCAGTCGGTCAGTCGGTCCGACAATTCTAAGGCAGGTTGTCCCACTCCCCGTAGAACTTTGAACGGCGGTCCTCCCGCCTCGTCCGCTCCGACCGGGAGCGTGCGCGGTGTTCGAAGTCCACTCGAAGAAGGAGGTGTCCGGCCCCCCTCTATTCGGTCCACTTCGTCTGTCGTAGTTCGACCAAGTGAGAGTCCGAATGGAGGGACCTGATGCCAAGAGCAAAGCGCTATAGCGCCGAACAGATCGTCGCCAAGCTGCGCCAGCACGAAAAGCTCCAGGCCCAGGGGCTGACGATCCCCCAGGCCTGCAAGCGGATCGGGATCTCCGATCAGACCTTCTACCGCTGGCGGATCAAGTACGGGGCGCTCAAAGAGGGCGAGGCCCAGCGCCTCAAGGCGCTCGAACAGGAGAACTCGCGCCTCAAGCGCATCGTCGCCGACCAGGCGCTCGACATCTCGATGCTCAAGGACCTCGAGAAGGGAGAATGTGAGCCCTGCCCGGAGACGAGACGCCGTGGCATACCTGCGCCGCCGTCACCGAGTCTCCGAGCGCCGGGCGTGCCGAGTGGTCGGCCAGCACCGCTCCACCCAGCGCTACCGCTCGATAGAGCCCGCCTGCCAGCTGCGGCTCGTTCGGCGGATGAACGAGCTCGCGGCGCGCCATCCCCGCTACGGCTACCGCCGCATCTGGGCCCTGCTGCGCGCCGAGGGCTGGGAGGTAAACAAAAAGCGCATCGAGCGCCTCTGGCGCGCGGAGGGCCATCGCGTCCCGCCGCAGAGAAAGACGCGCCAAAAGAAGGCCCTGGGCACGAGCGAGAACGCCTGCTGGAACCTCGCCGCCGCCCACCCGAATCAGATCTGGTCCTACGACTTCCTCGCCACGCGCACCCAAAACGGCTCAGCGGTGAGGATCCTCAACGTCGTCGACGAGTACACCCGGCTCTGCGTCGGCACCCGAGTCGCGCGCTCGATCGGCGCCGGCGATGTCATCGAGGAGCTGACCAAGCTCTTCGAGACACAGGGCCGACCCGAGATCTTGCGCTCGGACAACGGGCGCGAGTTCACGGCCGAGTCGGTCCGCGAGTGGCTCGCTGGCGAGGGAGTCCGGCAGGCCTTCATCGACCGCGGCAGCCCGCAGCAGAACCCATTCTCGAGCGCTTCAACGGCACGATGCGCGACGAGGTTCTAAACGGCGAGACGTTTCGCAGCCTGCTCGAGGCCCGGGTGGTGGTCGGCGCCTGGGTCGACGAGTACAACGACATCCGGCCCCACCGCGGCCTCGGCATGAAGACGCCTCGCGCCTTCTACGAGGAAGGTAAGGTTGGCAGCGCGTGAGAGGAACCTCCCGCATCGTCGCTGGACCAGTCTCAGACCGGCGCTCGCCGGCCCCGCGGGGCCGGCGAAACACACACTGTTCAGTTCCACCACACACGAAGTGGACCAGTTCCTGGGGGCTGGTCAACTGTATTGAGGGAGGCGCGGAAGGCGGCGCGACCGGTGCGGTGACCGGGAAGCCACTCCAGGGTGCCGCTGTCGGCTGTGCTCTTGGCGCGCTGCAGGAAGCCGCCGAGGAGCTTGGCTGTGATATCTGCGCATACGTCGTCGACCTTGGTGAAAGTGCGGGCGAGTCCTATGAGATCGCCGAATGGTTTTGCAAATTGCCAGACGTTCGTTTCTGTTGATGCCGTGCTTGACAAATCGCGCGACGGGAATCTCGTCCGTGCCGGGTAGGCTGCGACGGATATGACATCAGATAAGAACGCAAAGCCCGGGATGTGGCGAGAAGCCATCAGTCGGACGAGGAAGGGTGGACTGGTGGGACTGATCGCGGGCGAGGTCGATGACAGGATTCTGCTGACGCTTACCGTCGGCCTCGTCGTCCTTGTTGTGGTGGGATCGAACTATGTGGGCTTTTGGATTGCCTTTGCAGTTGCCGTTGCGCTTGCGGCTATATGCGGACTAATTCTGCGGTACAGACGCCCACAATCGTGAGCAGGCTCCGGGTGTCTTCGGGCGGGAGCGCCGTGCTACGGGTCCCGTGCGCGGTCGCCATCACCTTGGTGATCGGACTGCGCAAGCTTGTCTCGTCGCGGATGACAATTGATCGGATTGTCGAGGTGTGTGCCGAAACGGACAGAGATATCTTCGGAGACATCGGAGACGTCGCAGGCTCGTGGTGGGATGACCCACTCAACTTCGGTGACCCGGGAGATATGGCCACGTCCGCCCAGCATTATTGGGTCCAGAGTGATAGCTGGGTGGCCGGGCCTGCAGGTTCGGCGGTCAGCATGGTTGATGCATATGTCAACCCGGACCGTCTTGATAACTACATTAAGAACAATCCCTGGGCCGGCAGTGAGACCCTTGGGGACTGCATAGGTGGCGTTAGAGTCGGTCGACCAATTGGCGGCGCAGCCGGAGCCGTCGTCGGGTTCGGACTTGGCGCAGCCTCGGGTTCCGAACTTGGCCTGCCCGGCGCACTCGGCGTAGGCGCCGTGAGCGGAGCAGCGGGGTACGGAATCGGGAGCTCGACAGGAAGCACTATCGGTTGCGGAGTGGGGGTTGCTTCTGGCCTCTAGGATGTCGAGCGCTTGCTCGCAGACAAAATGGATGCATGAACGCTGACCGGCCGTCGGGCACAATCACGCTGACGAGAGCGTCGGATCGACGCGCTGACCGGCTTCGGCGCTGGAAGGTCATTTTCGACGGACGCCAGCGCGGCAAAATCAGTGCCGGAGACAGGTTCAGTATGGAATTACCAGCAGGTACTCATGAACTGCAGCTGCGGGTGGACCTGGCGAGCAGCCCGAAGCTGACTGTGGCAATCAAGCCAGGTGGCTTGATCGAGCTCTATTGCGAGCCTTCGGTCCCAGACGAGCGCGGGTTCATCGCGGGGTGGAAGGTATTGAAGGCGATGACTCTCGATCGGAAGCGCTGGATAACACTGCGAGTGGAGGACACAACGGCCCACGACGGGACGGAACACCAAGAGCCGGACTAGCACCAGACCACCAACACCTACAACGCCGACGGGCGCATGACGGCCACGACCTCGGCCCAGGAGATGATGCCGATCGAGTCGCTGAGCTACGCCTACGACGCCAGCGGCGGGCTGATCCGCGTTACCGATCCCGCGCTCAACGTCTGGCAGATCGAGCGCGACGGCATGGAGCACCCCACCGCCTACGTCGACCCGCTCGGAAACCGCACCGAGATCGCCTACGACGGAAACCTCAACCCGATTCGGGTCACCGACCGCCGCGCCAAGGTCACCCGCTACACCTACGACCTCGCCAACCGGCTCACGAGCGTCGAGCAGCCCGGCGGAGGGATCTGGAGCTTCGACTACGACGGCCGCGGCAACCGCACCCAGCTAACCGACGCCCGCAACAACACGACGACCTACGACTACGACCTCGCCGACCGCCTAACGGCGGTACACGAGCCGCTTTCAACGACGACGAGCTACGGCTACGACCCAGCCGGCGACCTCACCTCGATCACCGACCCGCGCGGAAACCAGACGAGCTTCTCCTACGATCCGCTCCACCGCCTCACCCAGATCGCCCAGCCGCTCGCCAAGACCACGACATTCACCTACGACAACGTCGGCAACCTCGCGAGCCGCACCACGGCGGCCGGGACGCTGAGCTACGCCTACGACGCCGCCGATCGGCTGACCGAGATCACAGACGGCACCGGCGTCCTGCGCGCCTACAGCTACGACGACGCCGGGCGGCTCGTCGAAGCCACCGACGCCCAGAACGCGACGATCGCGCTCGGCTACGACGAAGACGATCAGCTGACCGGAATCGACGACGGCCGCGGCCAGACCGTCGCCCTCGGCTACGACTCGCGCGGCAACCTAATCGCCCGAACCGATGGCCGGGGAACCCTGGCCTACGCCTACGACGAGCTCGGCCGGATGACGGGAATCATCGATCCCCAGGCCGGGATCTACGGCTTCGCCTACGACCCCGAGGGCAACCTCACCCAGGCCGAGTACCCCAACGGCGTGCTGACCACCAACACCTACGACGCCGATGGACGCCTGACCTCGACCGTCTCCGAGGAGGGGCTGACAACCCTCGAGTCGCTGAGCTACGCCTACGATGCCAACGGCAACCGCACAAGCCAGACCGACCGCCTGGCTGCCGAAACCAGCTACTCCTACGACGCTCTCAACCGTCTTACCCAGTTCGATCCTCCGGGCGCGCCGGCGATCGACTACGCCTACGACGCGGCCGGCAACCGCACCGAGGCCGGCGACACCACCTATTCCTATAACGCCCTCAACCAGCTGACCTCCGACTCCGACGGCACGAGCTACGCCTACGACGACGCCGGCCGCCTGATCGAGCAGGCGAGCTCCAGCCGGACCACCACCTACAGCTGGGACCTCCTCGACCAGCTCACCGGCATCGACGACGGCACAACCGCGACGAGCCACACCTACGACGCCCTCGGCCGGCGCTCCGAGCGAACCCGCTCTGGCACGACCGAGACCGCCCACTACGGCGACCTGACCGATCTTCCGATCCTCGATACCGACTCGGGCGGGGTGATCAGAAGCTGGATCCAGGGCCCGCCTGGGTTGGTCGAGCAGCAGTCAGGATCGACGATGACCTATCCGCTTGCCGACGCCCACGGCGACACCACGACGATTGTGGATGACGCCGGGGCAGTCTCATCGCGGCAGACCTACGAACCCTGGGGTACCCAGCTCTCTGGGCCATCCGGCCAGATGGGTTACCTCGGTGCCTACGAGCGGCGCACGGATGCCGATACGGGCTTAGTGCAGATGGGCGCTCGACAGTATGAGCCAACACTTGGACGCTTCACAAGCGAGGATCCGATTCTGGCCTTCATCGGCCAGGGCCAAAGCCTCAACCGTGCGGCCTACGTCTTGGACAACCCTGTGAACCGCTACGACCTGACCGGCTTGTTTTCTGTGAGTGATATCACCGACCCAGTTGGGGATTTCGTCGATGCCCAGGTCAACTGTGTTGCGCACGTCGGTAGCTGCACGACGGAGGCCGTCGATTACTGGGCGCATAGCGACAGTCCCGCGGCCGATGTCTTTGGGCCCCTCGCGACAGCGGGTGATCTGGTCACGCATCCCGGGCGCGTCGATGACTACCTGAAGGGCTGCAACGCAGGGCAGATCGCCGCAGGTACCATTTTGACCGAACTCAGCGTCCTTGGCCTAGCCTCTGCGACCCACCTTGGAGCCGAGGCACTTGAGGCGACGGCCTGGGAGCAGCAACTCGGGCAGACAGGGGCCGCAATTAGCCACGGAGGTCTTGGAATCGGAGCTCTCCTAGGCGGCCCCTATCTTTCCGCGACCGCATGCTGACGTCGACTGCGCGCGTTCCGGCGAGCCGGCGCTTAGCCGGTGGTGTAGTACTTGCGGGAGCGGCAGCCGGAATTTTGTGTGGAGCGTGGGTCGCATCTCTCGGGGGCTCTGTTGGCCTCGCCATCGTTGCAGCGATGGGTGCGGCGTTCCTTACAGACACAGTCGGCTTCCTAGTGGCCCGGGTCTGGGTCGGGCGACGACGGCAGCGTCGAGTGGACGCAGACGACCGACAGGACGACGCGACTCCCTCAGACATCTCCGGGTCTGGCGCTGCAGTGAGCATGCGTTCCGAGCGACTACCTGATCGGCGCGCCCGGATCCTGGCGCCGTATTGGTCGCTTCCGGTCTGGCGTTCGCCGGAGAGTTGGAGACGCGGCGACAGTCTGCTTCTCGTTGGGCTGCTCGCCCTCGTTGACTACCTCTTGATCGCCATCGTCATCTTCGCCACGTTCGGTCTAGTGGCAGATTCCGCCGTCAGCTTGCTCGCCGTGGAGATCTTCGCGTTGGCCCTCGCCGAAACGCTCTGCGCCGTTCGGCCCACGCATGAACGGCTCGCGAGGGCGGATCATTTAGTGCTTGTAGCGTTCGGGACATTTATGGCCCTCGGCGTCTTGGGCGGGTTGGTGATGCTGGTCGAGGCGCTCTAGTCGCGGCAGCCGCAGCGGACCTAAATCCGCCATCCACCCGCGGCTACGTCCCGCTGCCTCCCGCTGCGTTCAGCCGTGCGTGGTGGGCGAAGATCGCGTCCCGTCGCCGGGGGGTTCAAAAGCCATCTCATCAGGGTGGAGTGTTCCCGGTTTGGCGGACACCTGAGCGCTGGGTCGTCTGACCCGGTCTTGCGCCCGGCTAGCGAAAGGTTCTCACCCAGACATCAGTCTTCATCTAGGTCGGCTGGGCTGGCGGTGGTGACCCCCGCCTTCGCCTGATCGAGCTCGGCCTGGACCGCCTCCGTCTGGTCGGGGATCTCGAGCCGCGCCTCGAGGACCGGGATCGCGTCCTCGGGCCGGCCGGCGAGGCGCAGGGCTTGGCCGTAGTTGAACAGCGCGTAGGCGTAGTGGGGGTCGCTCGCGAACGCCTCGGCGGTTCGCGCCTCGGCGGGAAAGTAGGTGAGCGCCTTCTCCAGCTCCTTGACCGCCTTGTCGTAGTCGCCGGACTGGAGCAGCTCGTAGCCCTTCTGGTTGTGCTCGGCGCCCTTCGCGGGATCGGGGTGGTCGCTGGGCGGCGGGATCGCGTCGGGGCTGGCCTCGGGCGGGGGCTTGGAGGCCGGCTCCTTCGACCCGGGGTCAGGGGCCGGCGCCTCGGGTGCGCTGCCGGCCGTCTGTGGCTTCGCGGACTCGACTCCGGTGCCACCGCCACCATCGTCGCCCCCTGTCGCGATCGCGACCGCGGCGACGACCGCGGCGAGCGCCGCGAGCCCGGCGAGCACGTGGCCGGGACGAACGATGTACTCGCGCCGAGCCGCGTAGGTGCTTCTCGCGGACGGCCGGGATGGCTCGCCCACACCGACGTCCGCGATGGCGTCGGGAGCCGGCGCCGCGAGCTCCCGGGTCCCGACCGCGGGCCGACCAGTCGCGAGCTTGCCCGAGCCGGCCAGGTACGAGAGCGCGCGGCGCGCGGATGCCGGGCGCAGCTCCGGCTCGCGCTCGGTGAGCCGCTCGACGAGCCGGCGCAGCGCGGCGGGGCTGTCGTCGGCGAGGTGGTCGCGCAGCACGACGCCGGCCGAATAGAGGTCGGACTGGGGCGTCGCCCGCTCGCCCTCGAGAACCTCGGGGGCGAGGTAGGACAGCGTTCCAAGCACCTGCCCGGTCTGGGTCAGCCTGGTCGCGTCCTCGGGCTGGGCGATCCCGAAGTCGGTCAGCAGCGCGCGGCCGTCGCCGGCTACGAGGACGTTCGCGGGCTTTACGTCGCGGTGCACGATGCCCGCCGAGTGGATGTGCTCGAGCGCGTCTAGAAGCTGGGTCGCGAGCGCCTCAACCCCGTCGGCGGTGTGGGGATGGTTGACGGCGTCCTCGAGCGTTCCACCCTCGACGTATTCCATGATCAACGCCGGTCGATCCTCGGGCTCGAAGTCGAACACCTTGACGAGGTTGGGATGGGAGAGCCCGGCCGCGAGCCGCGCCTCGCGCCGGAAGCGCCTGACGTACGCCGTGTCCGCGGCCAGCGCGTCGGAGAGCACCTTGACGGCGACCGGGCGGTCCAGGCGCTTGTCGCGCCCCAACCACACCGAAGCCATACCCCCGGTCCCGATCAGCCGCTCCAGCCGGTAGCGGCCGTCGCACAGCGTGGCGCCCGCGCCGAGGATCGCCGTGCCGTGCGCCATCAGCCCCGGGAGCGCAGCTCCGCGTGTCCGTGGTCGTCGAGCAGGTGGCGAAGCTCGGGCGACGCGTCGTCGTCGAGGACGGCGATCGTCCCGGGCCAGAAGGGGCTGTCGCCGGCATCGCGACCCAGGAGCCCCGGCGCGTAGACCCAGCTTCCCGTGTTGTGCAGGCGCGGGCCTCCCGGCACCGACCACCGCGGCTCGCCGGCGTCATTCGCCTCGCTGCCGATCGGCCCGCGGCGGTGCGTGTGGCCGAAGATCACGTGCTCGGCGTCGATGCGCAGCCGGCGCGCCACATCCGCCATCGCTCGCACCCCGGCGCGGCCGATCTCGGGGATCGACAGGTCGGCGTTCAGCGGGCCCATCCCAAGCCGCCGTGCGAGCCGCAGCGCGCCCGGAACGCCCACGCGTCCCGCGAGGCGCCCGCGACGCGACGGGGGCCGGCCGTCGCGACCGTGAAGCGCCGCCCAGACGCGCGCCGACGCATTGGCTGCCGACAGCCGGCGCGAGCGCTCGCCGCCCTGCGCCAGCGAGTACAGCAGCGAGTACAGCGGCTGCTGGACCGACTCGTAGTCGTCGGGTGAGCGATCGCCTTGCGGCAGTCCTCCGAGCAGGCGCTCGAGCGCCGCGCAGCCGAGGCGCTCGAAGGTCGGCACGGTGAGATGGCAGTCGAGGTAATGCCCGTGCGTCGCGTAGATGCCGGGCCTCACCCAGATCCCGGGGTAGGCGAGCACGACCTCTGCATTACCCGTTCGCCGCGCAAGCGAACCCAGCGCTCCCGCAGTCGGCTTGGCGGTCTGCTCGAGCCCCAGCGGCGCGCTGCCGCGAATCCGGCGGCGCTCCAGCCACGGCGCGAGCAGCTGGTGGTCGTGGTTGCCGGGCACGACCACGATTCGCCCCGAGCCGACCGCCTCGCCCAGCATCTCGAAGAACGGCTGCGCGATCTCGAGCACCGCCGCGAGCGGGCGGTCGCGCAGCTCGACGACGTCGCCCAGCAGCACGACCTCGTCGGCGCCCTGGGTCGCCTCGACCAGCAAGTCCGCGAACTGCGGCCGCCGCGCCAGGTCGGCGCCGGAGCGCGCCCCCAGGTGGAGGTCGGAGACGATGATCGTTCGCACACCGCCATCTTCGCAATGCCGGTCAGCGCCAGAGCCGAGAGAGATACACTCGCCGTGATGCAGCGGACCGCGGTGGCGGCTGCCCAGATCGAGGTCGAGAACCCGGCCACGGGCGAGGTCGTCGCAACCGTCCCCGACCTCGGGGCCGACGAGGTCGCGGCCGCCGTCGCCCGGGCCCGCGAGGCGCAGCCGGCCTGGGAAGAGCTTGGCTTCGAGGGGCGCGCCGAGGTTCTGGTTGCCGCGCGCCGCTGGATGGGCGCCAACGCCGAGCGCGTCATCGAGACGATCGTCTCGGAGACCGGCAAGAGCTGGGACGACGCGGAGTTCACGGAGATCACCTACGGCACGGACGCGCTCGCGTTCTGGGCCGCCAAGGCGCCCGAGTACCTGGCTGACGAGGACGTCGAGAGCGCGAACCCGTTCGTGCGCGGCAAGCGCCTGATCGTGCGCTACGCGCCGGTCGGCGTGGTCGGCGTGATCGGACCCTGGAACTACCCGCTGACCAACTCGTTCGGCGACTGCATCCCGGCGCTCGCCGCCGGCAACGCCGTCGTGATGAAGCCCTCCGAGCTGACCCCGCTGACCTCGCTGCTGATGGCGGAGATGCTCGCCGAGTCGGGGCTTCCCGACGGCGTCTTCGGTGTCGTGACCGGCGGCGGCGAGACGGGAGCGGCGCTGATCGACGAGGTCGACTTCGTCCACTTCACCGGCTCGGTCGAGACCGGCAAGAAGGTGATGGCGCGCGCCGCCCAGACCCTGACGCCGGTCGGGCTGGAGCTCGGCGGCAAGGACCCGATGATCGTGCTCGCCGACGCCGACCTCGAGCGCGCCGCCAACGCCGCGGTGGCCTACGGGATGGGCAACTCGGGCCAGACGTGCATCTCGGTCGAGCGCGTCTACGTCGAGGAGCCGGTCCACGACGACTTCGTCGGCCTGGTGACCGAGAAGGTGGCCGCGCTGCGCCAGGGCGCGCCCGCCGGCGCGGGATCCGTCGACGTCGGCGCGATCACCTTCCCGCACCAGCTCGACGTGATCTCGTCCCACGTCGCCGACGCGGTCGAGAAGGGCGCCCGGGTGGTCGTCGGAGGCAAGGCAGCCGACGGGCCGGGTCGGTTCTACGAGCCGACGGTGCTCACCGACGTCGACCACTCGATGCTGTGCATGCGCGATGAGACCTTCGGCCCCACTCTCCCCGTGATGCGCGTTCCCGACGCCGACGAGGCGGTGCGGCTCGCCAACGAGGGCGCCTACGGGCTCGCCGCCTCGGTGTGGACGCGCGACGTCGTGCGCGGCGAGCAGCTCGCGCGCCGCGTCGAGGCCGGGGCGTGCTGCGTCAACGACGCCCAGATCAACTACGCGGCGCTGGAGCTGCCGATGGGCGGCTGGAAGTCGTCGGGACTCGGCACCCGCCACGGGGCCGACGGGATCCGCAAGTACACGAAGCGCCAGTCGATCCTGGTGACGCCGGCCCACGCCGCGCCGCGCGAGCTGCACTACTTCCCGTTCAGCCCCGAGGTCACCCTGCGGGTCGCCGAGGCGGTCAAGTTCATGGCCACCAGCGACCTGCTCACGGACGCGCAGCGCCGCACCCTGCTGACGCTGTGCGACACCTTCGTCCCCTCGCTGCCGCCGCCGGAGTCCGGCGACGGGGCGGAGCCCGGCGATCCGCTCGGCTTCTGGGCGCGCAAGGCGTCGGATCTCAGCGTCCCCGAGGCGATTGAGCAGGTGCTCGCGGGGCTGCCCGCCGAGCAGGTCGAGGGCGTACGCGGGCTGCTCGACGCGTTCGCCGAGCAGGGCCTCAACGACGCGCCCCAGGAGGGCCGCGAGCAGCTCATACACGCGTTCTCCGACTCGGATCCCGAGACCCTGGCCGGCGTCCACGCGGTGCGCGGCCTGACGATGACGCTGCAGTACGCCCTCCCCGACCTCGGCACGGGGCGCAACGCGAACTGGGACGCGATGGGCTATCCGGGCCCGCTCGCAGCGCCGCCGGCGATCGAGAAGCCGCTGTCGGTGCGCCAGCCCGCGAGCGGCGAGGACGAGATGCTGATCGAGGCCGACGTGTGTGTCGTCGGCTCAGGCGCGGGCGGCGGCGTGATCGCCGGCACCCTCGCCGAAAGCGGCAAGCAGGTCTGCGTCGTCGAGATGGGCGGCTACTACGACCAGCCCGACTTCGACGGGCTCGAGCTTTCGGCCTACGAGCGCATGTACCTAAACGGCGGCCCGTTCCCGACCGCCGACGGCCAGGTGACGATCCAGGCCGGCTCGGCCCTCGGCGGCGGCACGGTGATCAACTGGACGAACTCGCTTCGCACCCATCCCTGGGTGCGCGAGCAGTGGGCGCGCGACTTTGGGCTCGAGGGCGTCGACGGAGCCGAGTACGACCGCCACCTCGACGCCGTGATGGGGCGGCTCGGGGTAAACGACCGCTGCTCGGACCTCAACGGCCCCCACTCACGCCTGCGCGACGCCTGCGATCAGCTCTCCTACGACTTCCGGCTAACCCACCGAAACACCGATCCGGAGACCTATGACCCCGAGCTCGCGGGCTTCATGGGCTACGGGGACGTCACCGGGTCAAAGCAGAGCACGGCCCGGACCTACCTCGCCGACGCCAACGGGCGTGGCGCCGACCTCGTCGTCCACTGCCGCGTCGAGCGCATCCTGGTCGAGGACGGTCGCGCCGCCGGCATCGAGGGGACCTACGCGGCTCCCGACGGGACCGTTGCGCGGGTCGTCGTCCGCGCCCCCCAGGTCGTGGTCGCCTGCGGCTCGATCGAGTCACCGGCGCTGCTGCTGCGCTCCCAGATCGGCGGACCGGCCGTGGGCCGGCACCTGCGGCTTCATCCGACCAGTGCGATCAGCGGCCTCTACGCCGAGGCCCAGGATCCGTGGTGGGGGGCGCCGCAGGCAGGCCTGTCGCACGAGTTCGCCGACCTCGAGGACGGCTACGGCTTCCTCGTCGAGTGCCCGCATCACACCACCGGGCTGTTCGGCGCCGCGACCCCGTGGCTTTCGGGCCGCCGGCACAAGGAGATGATGCTCGACTTCCCGCGCGGCGCGACGTTCATCAACCTGACGCGCGACCGCGGCGAGGGCCAGGTGACGATCGACGCCGCGGGCAACGCGGTGATGCAGTACCCGCTCAGCGACGAGCTGGACGTCCGAAACATGCGTCACGGGCTGGCCGAGCTGATCCGCCTCCATGAGACCGCCGGCGCGGAGCGGATCATCGCGCTGGCTCGCAAGGACCCGATCTGGGACCGCGGTGACGACATCGACGCCTACGCCGAGGGGATCAGCGGGGGCTCGCTGGCCCCGCACGAGCAGGCGATCTTCTCGGCGCATCAGATGGGGACGTGCCGCATGGGCACCGACCCGGAGTCGAGCGTCGCGGGTCCCTGGGGCGAGCTGCACGACGTCAAGGGGGTGTGGATCGGCGACGCGAGTGCGTTCCCGACCGCGTCGGGCGTGAACCCGATGATCTCGATCATGGCGCTCGCCCACCGCACCGCCGAGGCGATCGCCACCGACGCCGCTTGAACGACGGCCTCATGGTCGCGGTCACCGGTCCGACCGGCGACATCGGCAAAGCCGTGGTCCGGGCGTTGGAGGCGGCCCCCGAGATAGTGCGCATCGTCGGGATGGCCCGGCGCCCCTTCGATCCCGCGGAGCTGGGCTGGGAGCGCGCCGAGTACCGCCAGGGCGACGTGCTCGATCGCGACTCGGTCGATGCCCTCGTCGAGGACGCCGACGTCGTCGTCCATCTCGCGTTCATCATCTTCGGCAGCTACGAGGAGACGCGGCGCAACAACCTTCAGGGCACGCGCAACGTCTTCGAGGCCACCGTGGCGGCGGGGGCCAAGCGGCTCGTCTACACGTCGTCGGTCGCGGCGTACGGCTTTCACCGCGACAACCCCCAGCCGCTGACTGAGGACGTCGAGCCGCGCGGTACCGAGGGCTTCTACTACTCGGCCCAGAAGGCCGAGCTCGAAGCGCTGCTGCGCGAGGTGCTCTCGGGCTCGGGCACCGAGGCGTACGTGCTGCGCCCTTGCATCGTGGCCGGCGCCGAGGCGACGACTGTGATCGACGAGATCGTCGACATGATGTCGCTCGGCGGCACTCTCGCCCCCTTCCAGCGCCTGCTCGAATCGCTTCCCGTCGTCGCCCCGGTGCTGCCCGACCCCGGGGTCCCGATGCAGCTCGTCCACCACGACGACGTTGCGACCGCGGTCCGCTGCGCCGTGCTCGGCCGCGGGACTCCCGGCGTCTACAACCTCGCCTCCGCCGACGAGCTGACCACGGCGGACATCGCCGACGCGCTGGGCTGGCGGTCGGTTCCCGTCCCGAGCCTCGCGGTCGATGCGGCGACCCGCTTCATCGGCAGCGCGCCTCTGGTCCCGGCGCGCGCCGGCTGGATCAACGCGTTCACGGTGCCGGTGGTGATGGACACCTCGCGGGCCCGCGACGAGCTCGGCTGGAAGCCCGAGCACGGAGCGCGCGAGACGCTCGACGAGACCGTCGACGCGGTGCGCGCCGCGGGCGTGGTCTGAGCTCTACAGCCGCACGACGATCGCCTGCGTGAGCAGCTCGGCGAGCGGCCCGGTGGGGTAGCCGGCGACGGTGCCGCCCCCGGAGGTGACCGTGATCCGGCCGTCGTCGGACTCCAGCTCCATGTCGAGCTCGACGGGCAGCGGCTCGTCGCCGGCCGAGCCGGCGCCGGTGATCAGCGGGATCAGCGATGCCCCCGGGACCCCGAGTCGGCCCGCCCCGTAGGCGACCAGGGCCGCGCCGGTCGTGGTCGAGGACGAGCGCAAAGCGTAGGGGCCCGATCCGTCGCGAGTCAGCTCGAACGAGTCGACGTCGAATGGCCCCGCGTGAAAGTCCCTCAGGTCGACGTCGACCCGGTCGAATCCGTCGAGGCGATCGAATACGGGCGAATCATCGCTGTCGATCTCGATGTCGAGCCCGCTCCCCCTCACCTCGATCGCGTCGCCGCTGCCGGTCAGCAGGAGCGCCGCGGGGAAGGGGGCATCCACCGAGGCGTCGGCGCTGCCGCCTCCCTCGGTTAGGCGATCCTCGACCCGCTTCTCCGCGAGGGGCGGGACCGCGAACTGGGCGATCCCGAGCAGGGCCACCACGGCAACTAGGGCGACGATCGCGATTCGCGCCACGGGCGGGAGCTTCGCACGCCTGGCCCGGTTGACGGGGCACTAGATTGAGCGGGTGAGGTCCGCCCCGGTCCGCATCGTGATCGCCGCGGCGCTGCTCGCGGTGACATCGACGGTCGCGGTGCTCGCCGAAGCGGCGGAGATGTCGCCTCGCCGGCAGGCCGCGGAGTTCTCGTGGCCGCAGCGCGTCGCCGCCGCGAAGCGCTTCGCGGCTCATCGCCGGGGGGAGATCGCCTTCGCGGTCGTCGATGAGGCCGGGACGTTGCGCGGCTACCACGTCGACGAGCGCTTCGAGTCGGCGAGCGTGATCAAGGTGATGCTGCTGTGCGCCTACCTGCGCCAGGGCGGCGTGCGCCACCGCGCGCTCACCGGCGCCGACCGCAACCTGCTGGCGCCGATGATCAAGCGCTCGGCAAACGAGCCCGCATCGACGATCTACGAACGGGTCGGAGCGAAGTCGCTCTACAAGATCGCGAAGGAGGCGGGAATGAAGGGGTTCTCGACCAATCCGGTCTGGGGCTCGTCGCAGATCACCGCCCGCGGCCAGGCCCACTTCCTCTACACGCTCGAGAACTACATCCCCAAGCGCCACCGCGACTACGCGCTGCGTCTCCTGACCCGGATCGTGCCGAGCCAGCGCTGGGGGATTCCGGCGGCGGTTCCGAACGGCTTCCACGTGCACTTCAAGGGCGGCTGGGCGCCCGAGGAAGCCGGCTGGAAGATCAACCAGGTCGCGTTGCTGACCAACGGCGACCGCCGCCTCGCGCTCGCCGTGCTGACGCGCGGCAACCCGTCGGCCGGCTACGGCCACGGGACCGTCCGCGGCGTCGCCGAGCGGCTGCTCCGGGGCTACGGCTAGGGCGACGGCGCCAGGACTTCGAGCCCGTGGTGCCGGGCTCCTTCGGCAAGGCGGGTGTCGTGCGTCAGGACCGCGTCGATCAGGCCATCGGCGGCCAGTCGCAGGGCGGTGGCGAGGTGGATCGCGTCAAGAGTCGCAACGCCGTTCGGCGGCACCGTTTCGGCCGCCTCCAGCGTTGCCTCGTCCATCGGCACCAGCGCGATCGCGCTGAGGAGCTGGTCGGCGTGATCGAGCAGGTCGTGGCGGAGGGCGAGGCGGCGCAGCTCGATGCGAAGCAGCCGGCTGGCGACGTGCTGATCGAATCGGGAGAGCGCCGCGAGAACCGCTTGGGAGTCGGGCTCGCCGAGCAGCACCCGGCCAACTGCGCTGGTATCCAGGTAGACCCCGGTCACTGGCGCGATCTAGACGATCGATTCCAACCGTCTAGTCGCGTGGCGCGCGGGTCTCGGCGAGGTATGCGTCGGTCGTTCCGGCCGGGGCGCCTGGTGCCTCGAGCGTCGAGGCAATCTGCTCCAGGCGGGCGACCGGCACGGTGGCGCCGAACCGCACGGCCAACCTGGCATTGGGACCCGCGTTCTCGCCGGACGGCACGATCAGCGCGACCTCACGCCCCCGCTCGGTGACCACGAGGCTCTCCCCGTCCTTGATCCGCGCGAGGTAGCGACTGAGGTTCTGTCGTAGCTCTCTGACGCCAACCGCCTTCATGTGCGTCATAACGTAGCACATCGTTCCCGGGCTATAGACTCGCCTCCGGCATGGAGGGTGAGGCCAAGCCGCGAGTGCTGGCGATCGACGCCGGCGGCACCATGACGGACACCTTCATCGTCGACGGGCGCGGCTCGTTCGTCGTCGGCAAGGCGCAGACCACCCCCGACGACGAGTCCGAGGGGTTCATGGAGTCGGCGCGCGACGCGCTCGCGCAGTGGGACTCGGCGCCCGAGGACGCCTTCGGCGACATCGTCTCGGGGATCTACAGCGGCACCGCGATGATCAACCGGCTGCTGTCGCGCCAGGGACGCCGGATCGGGGCGATCGTCTCGGCGGGCCAGGAGGACTACCTGCGGCTCGAGCGGGGGATCCAGACGTTCCTCGGCTACTCCTACGCGGATCGGCTCCACGTCGCGACGCATCACCACAACCCCCCGCTCGTCCCGCGCGAGCGCATGAAGGGGGTGCGCGGCCGGATCGACGTGTTCGGCGCCGAGGTGCTGCCGCTGCGCGAGGAGGACGTGCGCGAGGCGGCGACGGAGCTGCTCGACGCCGACGTCGAGGGGATCTGCGTCTGCCTGCTGTTCAGCTACCGCAACGCCGAGCACGAGCTGCGGGTCGCGGAGATCCTCGCCGACGAGATGCAGAGGCGCGGCATGGACGGCGGGGTGCCGGTCTTCCTCTCGTCGGAGCTCTACCCGATGCGGCGGGACCTGCCGCGGCTGAACTCGACCCTCATCGAGGCCTACGCGGCGGAGCCCTCGCGCGGCAGCCTCAAGGCGGTCCGCGACCGTACGCGCGAGGCCGGCGCGGGCTTCGAGCTGCGGGTGATGGCGGCGCACGGCGGGACGATCTCGATCGAGGCCCGGGAACTGGCGCGGACGCTGGTCTCGGGGCCGATCGGCGGCGTGGTCGGAGGCCAGGCGCTGGCCGAGCGGATGGGGGAGCGCAACGTTCTCTGCACCGACATCGGCGGGACCTCGTTCGACATCGCGCTGATCACCGACGGGCGCTTCGAGATCACGCAGACTCCCGACGTGGCGCGCTTCGTGCTCAACATGCCGCTCGTCCGGATCGACTCGATCGGCGCGGGGACCGGCTCGTTCGTGCGCGTCAACCCGAACTCGGGGCGGCCCGAGCTGGGGCCCGACTCGGCGGGCGCCCGGATCGGGGTCTCGTGGCCCGATGGCGAGCTGGAGACGATCTCGATCACCGACCTCAACGTGGTCCTCGGGCGGCTCAACCCCGAGTACTTCCTGGGCGGCGACGTCGTGCTCGACCCAGAGCGCGCCGAGCGCGAGGTCTCGCGCCAGCTCGCCGGGCCGCTGGGGCTCAATGTAGCCGAGGCGGCGGCCGGGGTGATCGAGCTCTTCGAGCAGACGCTGCGAAACGAGGCCGTGGGGCGGATCCTCGGAAAGGGGTACTCGCCTGCCGACTACACGCTGCTGTGCTACGGCGGCGGCGGCCCGCTCCACGTTTCCGGCTACACCGCCGACGTCGCCTACAAGGACGTCCTCGTCCCCGCCTGGGCGGCCGGCTTTTCGGCCTACGGCTGCGCCTGCGCGGACTTCGAGTATCGCTACGACCAGACCGTGGACTACCCGATCCAGCCGGGCCAGGACGAGATGGAGAAGGCCGGGATCGGAATGATGCTGACGGGCGCCTGGCTGGGGCTCGAGGACAAGGTCGCCGAGGAGTTCGCCAAGTCGGGGATCGAGCGCGACGCGATCTCGTTCGTCCACCTGGTGCGGATGCAGTACTTCGGGCAGCTAAACGACATCGAGATCGTCTCGCCGCGACCCGAGCTCGAGGACGCCGAGGGAGTCGACGAGCTGATCGCCGAGTTCGAGGACGCATACGGGAAGGTCTACGCGCGGTCGGCGCGCTCGCCTGAGCTCGGCTACCTGGTCACGCACGCGATCGTCACCGGCACGGTCGACGTCGAGCACCCGGCGCTGCCCGACCTCGATGAGCGCGAGGGGTCGCCATCCGCAAAGGGCTCGCGCCCCATCCACTGGGGCGACGCATTCGTTGACACCGCGATCTACGAGCTCGACGGCGTCGCGCCCGGAAACTCGATCGACGGGCCGGCGATCGTAGAGTCGGTCGCGACGACCTTCGCGATCCCGCCGGGGCGCTCGGCGCGGCTCGATCGCCACCGGATCTTCCACCTCGGCGGGGCGGCTTGAGGCGGACGTCTGTGCGCTAAGCGGCCGGGCGTGCGGCTTCGCTCACAACCCGAAACATCGGCTCTCCAACGGGTTGCTCGTCGCCGTGCAGCACCACCGGATCGAGATCGAGCTCGCCCGGCCAGGTAAGGGTCTTCAGCTCCGGATCTACGAAAGCCCTGGCGAAGAACTCCGGGTCGTGCAGCGGCTCGAAGACGTCACCGGGGAGTAGGCCCTCGAAGTCGAGCTCGCGGACCAGACCGTCGTCGAATTCCAGACGCAGCCGAAACCCGCCGAGATACTCGACCTCGACAACGTCGGGGATCGTCTCCGGATAGGTCATTGCAGGGCTTCAATCCTAGCCAGCGGTCGTCGAGGCTCAGCCTGGGAGCGTTGCCAATTGTCGAGCAACTCATTCCTGTGGAGACCCACCCAGCCGCGAATCAGCCGTAGCGCTCGCGGTGGCAGGTAGCCCGCGAGCACTTCCCCGGTCCTGAGGTCGATCTTTGCGTGGTACTCGGCGTACCTGGCATGACAGTGTGGGGGCGGGTGATCCTTCCAGTTCATTGAGATCACGATCCCGTAGAAGCTGCTGATCCGCGGCACATGGGGCGATCGTGGAACGCATCCACGCGTGAGACTCGCGCGTTGTGTGTCGATTCAGCCCCGCGCTAGAGTCAGGCGAAGACGTGGCAGACGCGACCCTCTACGTCATCCCCGGATCGCATCCCTGCCGGACCGGGATGCTGATGCTCGAGCACAAGGGGATTCCCTACCGGCGGGTGGACCTGGTCCCCGGCCTGCACTCGCTCGTCGTGCGGCTGTTGGGGTTTCCCGCCGAGGCGAAGCGCGCCCAGCTGCTCGGCGAGGGCAATCAGCGATGGATCTCGATCGCGGATCGCCTCGGGACCGTGCCGGCGCTGCGCTTCGACGGCGAGCGGGTCCAGACCAACCGCGAGATCTCGCGCTTTTTGGATCGCGTCCGGCCCGAGCCTCCGCTGCTTCCCGCCGACCCCGAGCGGCGCCGGGACGTCGAGGAGGCGGAGCTGTGGGGCGACGAGGTGTTCCAGATGCCGGCCCGACGGCTCGCGCTCGGCGGCGGGATGCGCGGTTTGCTGCGAAACCACGGCGACGACGGCAGGCTCGGCGTCCTGCTGTATCGAAACCGGCGGGTGCGAACGCGCGCGGTGCGGCTGATCGCTCGCTCCTTCGAGGTCAACGAGCGAACCGAGCGCGAGCTGCTCGAGAAGCTGCCGGGGATGCTGGACAGAATCGACGCCTGGATCGAGGCAGGCGTACTGAACGGCGAGCAGCTCAACGCCGCGGATTACATGGTCGTGACCAGCATCGCCCTGCTGATGTATCGCAACGACCTCGAGCCGGAGATCGCCTCGCGGCCGGCGGGCGCGCTCGCCGACCGCGTGCTGCCCGAACCCGTACAGTCCTGAGCGCCGTGGCGATCGTCGACGCAACACGCGAGCTCGAGCCGCGCGAGGCGGCCGGGATCGGCTGGGACGGCAAGCGGCTCGACGAGATGCTTGCCGAGTCAGAGCGGCTGTTCGAGGAGACGGGCAACTACCGGGGGCTCGACGACCTCGAGCTAAAGGACTCCGACCCGATCGGCTACGAGAAGCTCTTCTCGCGGATCCGCGGGGGCCTGGTGTCAGCCCGCGAGACGGCGATGAACATCTCCGCCTCGCCGATCGTGCGCGAGCTGGGCGAGCTTTGCTTCGCGCTCTACAGCCCGGAGGGCGACTCGGTCGCGCTGTCGACCGGGATCATCGTCCACGTCCACACGATGTCGGACGCGATCAAGTACATGGTCCGTCACGGCTGGGAGGACAACCCCGGGATCGAGCCGGGCGACATCTTCGCCAACAACGACCCGGTGATCGGGGATGTCCACAACGCCGACGTGCAGACCTTCGTGCCGATCTTCTGGGAGGGCGAGCTGGTCGCATGGGCCGGGGGCGTCACCCACGTGGTCGACATCGGGGCGAAGACGCCGGGCGGCGTTCCGTTCGGCCCGATCACCCGGCTCGACGACGGGCTCGACTTGCCGTGCATGAAGATCGGTGAGAACGACGAGCTGGCCGCCTGGCATCTGAAGCGCTGCGAGACGCAGACCCGGGCGCCGATGTACTACCTGCTCGACGAGAAGACCCGGCTCGCCGGCTGCCACATGATCAGGGAGGCGGTGGAGCGCGTGATCCTCGAGGTTGGGATCGACCCCTTCAAGCGGTTCTCGCGCGAGGTGGTCGAGGAGGGCCGGCGCTCGTTCAAGTCGCGGATCCGCGAGATGACGGTCCCGGGGCGCTACCGCTCGCCGGCGTTCGGGGAGCTGACGCTGACCGACAAGGAGGCGCTGCCGGCCCAGGCGCGGCGCGACATCGTGCTGCACTCGCCGTTCGAGGTCCGGATCGGGGGCGACGGGACCTACGCGCTCGACTTCGACGGCGCCTCGGCGTGGGGACACCACTCGCTCAACTGCACGCCCTCGGCGATGCAGGGCGCGATCTGGGTGCAGTTCACCCAGACGTTGATCTGCAACGACAAGGTCAACGACGGCGCCTATCTGGCGCTCGAGACCAACTTCCCGCCGGGGACGATGGCGAACATGGGCGACGCGGGCGGCTCGACCGGCGCCGCGTGGGGCTATCTGATCCCGGCGTTCACGGGCTTCCCACGCACGATCTCGCGCGCGCTTCAGGCGCGCGGCTTCATCGAGGAGGTGATCGGGGCCTATGCTTGCGCCGGCAACTGCTATCAGGGCGGCGGCATCGACCAGTACGGGAACTCCTCGGCGATCACCCACTTCGAGCTCGCCGCGCAGGGGATGGGCGCGAAGTACGTGCTCGACGGGACCGACCACGCGGCCGCGATGTTCAACCCCGAGGGCGACATGGGCGACATCGAGATGTGGGAGCTGATCTCGCCGATCGTCTACCTGTCGCGGCGGCGCAAGGCGTCGTCGGGCGGGCCGGGCCGCCACCGCGGCGGCTCCTCGCACGAGGCCGTCTTCCTGCACCACAACACGCCGTTCTGGGCAGTGCAGAACATGGGCGCGGGAAAGATGTTCACCTCGCCGGGGCTGTTCGGCGGCTACCCGGGCGGACTTGCCTACGTGCACAACGTGCGCGGAGCCGATCTCGTCGGTCGAGCGGCGGCCGGCGAGGCATATCCCGTCGCCGACGGGTCCTTCGACGAGCCGGCGCTGATGGAGATCGGTGGCGAGCACGAGTACAAGCAGGACAACTTCACGACCGAGCAGCCGATCGGGGAGGGCGACCTCTACCTCCTGGTGCTGCGCGGCGGCTCGGGGCTCGGCGACCCGCTGCTGCGCCCGCCCGAGGCGGTTGCCGAGGACGTGCGCGACGACCACCTGCTGCCGCGCTTCGCCGACTCGGTCTACGGGGTCGCGCTGGGCGAGGACGGCGCGCCCGACGCGGCGGGGACCGAGCGCCGCCGCGAGGAGATCCGCGGCGCCCGCCTCGACCGCGCCGTGCCGGTTCGGGAGTGGTGGGCCGCGCAGCGCGAGCGCCTGCTCGCACGCGAGCTGTTCGCGCCGATCCAGGTGATGCTCGCCGAGTCGATGCGGTTGTCGCCGCGCTGGGCGGCGGAGTTCCGCGGCTTCTGGGACCTGCCCGAGGACTTCGAGCTCGAGGTCACGACGCCGACGATCCCGATCGAGCGCTCGGAGCCGGGCAAGCTGGCGCCCGAGCAGGCCGCCGACGAGTTCCTGGCAACGTCCGAGGTCAGCGGCGGCACCGCGCGTGAGGTCGAGGCGGCCGGCGCGCTGGAGCGCGACAACCTCGCGGCGATGCTCGACGAGAAGCTGACGCGGCGCCAGATCCGCGACGTGCAGGCGGGCTACAAGGACGCCGATCGCTTCGAGAAGTGGCTCGCGATCCTCCAGGACCGCGTCCCCTACGACGACCCGATCGTGCTTCCCGCCGGCGAGGGCCTCAACGTCGTGCGGCGCGGGGTGGACTCCGAGCTGGTGATCCGCTGCGACTGCGGGCACGACTTCTGCGCCGCGACCCGCAACTGGAAGCTGGACGCCATCGTTTACGTGCGCGACTCCGTCGAGTCGATGCGCGAGGTCTTCCCGCAGATGTCTCACGCCGACCCCGAGTGGATGGAGCTGCGCGAGTTCTACTGCCCGTCGTGCGCACGCCAGCTCGAGGTCGAGTGCTCGCCGCCCGGGTACCCGGTCGTGCACGAGTTCCTGCCCGACGTCGAGGGGTTCTACAGCGGCTGGCTGGGCCGCGACGTTCCGTAGCGCGCCAGGCCGTCAGCGGGCTGATCTTCTTTCCTCGTGGAGGCTCCGCCCACGTGGCGAGGGCGCTGGCGCGCGAGCTTCCGCGCCATGGGTGGGATGTGCGCGTGGTGAGCGGGTCGCGCCCCGACCTCGGCGCGCACACCGACGCGCGGGCGTTCTACTCGGGGTGCGACGTGCGCGCGGTCGACTTCGGCCCGGCCGTCGGGTCGGACGATCCGATGCGCTATGAGGGGGAGGCCGGCACCGCGCCGATGCATCCCTCCTACGAGGACCGCCCCGACGCGGCCGATCGCGTCTTCGCGCGGCTCGACGACAGGGACTTCGAGCGCCAGGTGCGGGCATGGGGGAGGGCGCTGGAGCGCGCGGAAGCAGGGGACGCCGACGTCTTGCATCTCCACCACCTGACGCCGATCAACGAGGCCGCCGCGCGGGTGGCGCCGGACGTCCCGGTGGTGGGGCAGCTCCACGGGACCGAGCTGCTCTTTCTCGAGCAGGTGGCGCGCGGCGCTCCGGAGGGGTGGACATACGCGGAGCGCTGGGTGGAGCGGATGCGGGGCTGGGCCCGTGCCTGCGAGCGGCTGCTGGTCGCTCCGGGGGGAGCCGATCGCGCGGCGGAGCTGCTCGGGGTCGATCCGGAGCGCTTCGCGCCGGCGCCCAACGGCTTCGACCCCGAGACGTTTCGACCGCGCGAGGTCGACCGCGCCGCGATCTGGCGCCGGGCCCTGGTCGAGGAGCCGCGCGGGTGGCTGCCGGGTGAGGAGGCTGGCAGCGTGCGCTACTCGGACGCCGAGCTCGGGCCGCTGATCGACGGAGTGGTGATCCTCTACGTCGGCCGCTTCACCGAGGTCAAGCGGCTGGGCCTGCTGATCCGTGCGTTCGAGCGCGCTCGGCCGGACTTCGAGGTCCCGGCGGCGCTCGCCCTGGTCGGCGGGCACCCGGGCGAGTGGGAGGGCGAGCACCCGGCGCAGGTGATCGAGTCGGTCGGCGCGCGCGGCGTCTTCCTGGCCGGGTGGCACGACCACGAGGAGCTGCCGGAGTTCCTAAACGCGAGCGACGCGGTCGCGCTGGCGTCGGTGCGCGAGCAGTTCGGGCAGGTGCTGGTCGAGGGGATGGCGTGCGAGCTGCCCGCGATCGCGGCCGAATCGTTCGGGCCGCGGCTGATCGTCGAGGACGGGCGGACGGGATGGCTGGTGGAGCGCGACGGCGAGCAGGCGATGGCCGGGGCCATGCTCGAGGCCGTGAACGACGAGGGAGACCGGCGGCGGCGCGGGCGGGCGGCGCGCGAGGACGCGCTGGAGCGGTTCTCGTGGCCGGGGATCGCGGAGTCGGTGGCGGAGGTCTTCGAGAGCGCCCTCAGCTCCGCTCGGCAGCGCGCTCGCTGACCACCCGGGGGCCGGCTCCGTCGCCGTCGGCGGAGCGCCCCCCGATGCGCTCCTTGAGCTCGCGCAGGCGGGGCCAGCGAGACGGCGGCTGGTCGTCGGGGCGGCGCACCTTCTCCGGCGCTCCCTGAGGAAGGTCGGCGAGCAGCTCCGCGTGGCGCGGGTCGCGAAGCTGGGCGGCGACGGTGCGCTGCGCCATCGCGATCGCCTCGTTGCGCCGCGCGCTGCTCATCAGGTTGTTGCCCATCACCGCGAGGTCGTCGCGCGTCGGCTGGATAAGGAGGACGTCGGCTCCCTCGGCGCGCAGCTTCTTCGCCTCGCCGCCCAGCCGGTGTCCGGACTCGCGGTTCATCAGCAGCCGGAAGGCCGCCGTGGGACTGAGCGCCGCGCGCACCGGATGCAGGGTGGAGGTCGGGTTGAGGCAGATCACGAGGTCCAGCTCGCGGCCGCGCAGCACGTCGAGGTTGGAGGCCGAGCGGATGCCGCCGTCGACGTAGCGGCGGTCGCCGATCGTGACCGGGTGATAGAAGCCCGGGATCGCGCACGACGCCGCGACCGCGTCGGCGAGGTCGGCGGTCGGGGCATCCTCGCGGCCGAACACGACGCGCTTTCCCGTTGCGTAGTCGCAGGCGACCATCCACAGGCCGGGGTGGGGGCTCCACCCCTCCGGTACGACGAGGCGGATCTGGTCGGCGAGCGGCTGGGTGGAGATCATCCCCTTGGGCAGCCAGCCGGTGAGGACGGTCGCGCGCGAGTAGCGGGTCGGGTTGGCGATGCTGCGCAGCGCGAGCCGCCACGATCCGGGGCCGAGCGAGGGCAGCCCCCAGTGGAGGCGATAGACGGCGCCGCCGGAGCGGTCGGCGTTGGAGGCCGGCCGGCCGTAGGCGTCGACGACGCCCTCGAAGCTCTCGCCGAACGAGTGGGCGACCATGAACCACGGCGGGATCCCGCTCGCGCACAGCGCGCCGATCATCGAGCCGGCCGAGGTGCCGACGACGTAGTCGGCGTCGGCGGGGTCCCAGCCGGTCTCGCGCGCCAGCGCGTCGAGGCCGCCCGTCAACCAGGCGCCGCCCATGACACCGCCACCTCCGAGAACCAGCCCGACCCTCATAGC
>DASPWW010000103.1:0-7073 GCA_035637595.1 Solirubrobacterales bacterium
TCGAGCGGATCGCGATGCTCAAGCACGGGGTCCCCGACCTGCGCAAGTTCTTCGAGAACGACGTCCGCGTCCTGGGGCAGTTCCGTTGAAGGTTCCGTATTTCTGGCTGCGCGAGTACTGCGATCCGGACCTTCCGGTCGACGAGCTCGCCGAGCGGCTCGCGATGCGCAGCACCGAGGTCGAGCGGATCTCGCGCATCGGCCCTCCGTCGGCGGACGGCTTCGTAGTCGGGCGGGTCGTCTCGGTCGAGGCCCATCCCGGCGCGGACCGGCTCACGGTCTGCGAGGTCGAGACCGGCGACGCGACGCGGACGATCGTCTGCGGCGCCCCCAACGTCGCCGCGGGGCAGACCGTGCCGGTCGCCCTGCCCGGGGCGACGATGCCGGGCGGGCAGGAGCTCGGCCGGGCGAAGCTGCGCGGCGTCGTCTCGGACGGGATGATCCTCTCGGAGGCCGAGCTTCAGATCGGCGACGACGCGGCGGGCATCGTGGTCCTCGACGACGGTGCCGCGCCCGGGACCGCCCTGGCGGACGTCCTGCCGGTCGCCGAGCCCGTGCTCGAGCTCGAGGTCAACTCCAACCGGGTCGACTGCCTCGGCGTCTATGGGATCGCGCGCGAGGTGCATGCGTTCAGCGGCGCGCCGCTGGCCGAGCCGCCGTGGAGCGAGGACGCCGAGGCGGCGGGCGAGGGCCGCGCGTCCGACTATGCCTCGGTGACCGTCGAGGTTCCGGCGCTGTGCCCGCGCTTCACCGCGCGGGTGTTCACCGACGTCGCCATCGGCCCCTCGCCCCTGTGGCTCAAGACGCGCCTGATCGCGGCGGGCCAGCGACCGATCAACAACGTCGTCGACATCACCAACTACGTGATGCTGCTGACGGCACAGCCGCTTCACGCCTTCGACCTCGACCGTGTGCGGGGAGGGGAGTTGATCGTGCGGACGGCGCGCGAGGGCGAGCGGATGACGACCCTCGACGGCGTCGAGCGCAGCTTCGACTCCGACGCGGTGCTCGTCTGCGACGGCGAGGGGCCGTCGGGGATCGCGGGAATCATGGGAGGCCAGGTCTCGGAGGTCTCCGACGCAACGACGCGCGTACTGCTCGAGGTCGCGACCTGGAACGGGGTCAACATATTGCGCACCTCGCGCAAGCTGGGCCTGCGCTCCGACGCCTCCAACCGCTTCGAGAAGCAGCTTCATCCCGAGCTGGCGATGCGGGCCCAGCGAATCGCCTCGAGGCTCCTGGTCGAGATGTGCGGCGCGAGGTTGGTGCCCGAGACGCTCGACGCCGCCGCCGAGATCCCGGAGTCGCACCGGGTGCGCCTGCGGGGCGGCCGCGCCGAGGAGCTTCTTGGGATGCGTATCGAAGCCGGTGAGCGGGCCACCTACCTCGAGCGGCTTGGGTTCGACGTCGAGCGCGACGGCGAGGACCTCGTTGCCGAGGTGCCCGTTCATCGTCATTACGACGTAAGCCGCGAGGTCGATCTCGTCGAGGAGGTCGGCCGCATCCACGGCTACGACGAGCACCTGCCCGCGACGCTGCCCGGCGCGGCCGGCCAGGCCGGGCGGCTGACCCGCGAGCAGGTGCTGAGGCGCCGCGCCGAGGATGTGACGCGCGACCTCGGCTTCGACGCCGTGACGACGCTCAGCCTCACCGATCACGGGATGCCGAGCCGGCTGCGGCTCGCCGAGGGCGATCCGCGCCGCGCGCCGATCCGGGTCTCGAACCCGCTCTCGGTCGAGCACTCGGAGCTGCGCACGCTGCTGCTCGGCTCGCTGCTCGACGCGGCGCGCTACAACCTCGCGCACGGCGCCGAGCGCGTCGCACTGCACGAGTCCGGCCGGGCCTACCTCGCCGAGGGCGAGCCCGTCGCGAGCGGGCCGCTCGCGGGCGAGTTCGCCGGCGAGCGGCCGCCGCCCGCCTACGAGCCGCACCGCATCGGCGCGCTCGCGGTGGGGCCGCTGACGCCCCCGTCGTGGGTCGCCGCGGCGCCACCACACGAAGCCGAGCAGGTCGGGGAGGGTCGCTTCTTCGCCCTCAAGGGCGCGCTGGAGGTGCTCGCCGGGCAGCTCGGCGCCGCGCTGACGGTCGAGCCGGGCGCCGAGCCCTTCCTGCAGCCGGGGCGGGCGGGCGCGGTGCTCGTCGACGGCAACCCCGCGGGCTGGATCGGCGAGCTGCACCCACTCGTCTGCCGCGCCTGGGACCTCGACGCCGCGGCGGCGTTCGAGGTCGACCTCGCCGTGCTCGTCGCGGCGTCGAGCTACGGCGTCGAGTCCTATGACGACGTGATCTCCTATCCCGCCGTCCACGAGGACGTCGCGGTGGTGGTCGCCGAGGACGTCAGCGCGGATCGGGTGCGCGCCGCAATCGTCGAGGGCGGCGGCGAGCTGCTGCGCTCGGCCGAGATCTTCGACGTCTACCGCGGCGAGCAGATCGGCGAGGGGCGCAAGAGCCTCGCGCTGCGGCTCGAATTCCGGGCCGCGGACCGGACGCTCACCGACGAGGAGGTCGCCGAGCGGCGTACGGCGATCACCGAGGCGCTCGGCGCGATCGGGGGGATGCTGCGTGAGTGAGTCGCAGCCACTGTCCGGCGAGCCGGCGGCGAAGGTCGTGGTCGCCGGTGCCACCGGCTTTGCGGGGGCACTCGCGGCGCAGCTCGTCTGGGACCATCCGCGCCTCGAGCTGGCCGCGATCACCGCCCGCTCCGACGTCGGCACCCGCCTCGACCGGCTCTACCCGCGCTATCGAGTGCCACTGGAGCTGGCCGAGCTCGACCTCGACGCCGCGGCGGACTGCGATGCCGCGATCGTCGCCTATCCGCACGCCGCCTCGGCGCCGGTGGTGGCCCAAATGCGTGGCCTTGGGCTACGGGTGGTGGACCTGTCGGCTGACTTTCGACTCCGCGACCGCGAGCTCTACGAGCGCTGGTACGGGCCGCACGGGGAGCCGGAGCTTCTCGGCGACGCCGTGTACGGGCTCACCGAGCTCAACCGCGACCGGGTCAGCGGCGCGGAGCTGGTCGCCAACCCGGGCTGCTATCCGACCGCGGCGATGCTGGCCCTGGCGCCGCTCGCCGAGCAGGGCCTGATCGCCGACGTGGTGATCGACGCGAAGCAGGGCATCTCGGGTGCGGGCCGGGGCGGGGGGGACGAGATGCACTTCGTCACCCTGGCCGAGAACGCGTTCGCCTACAAGGTCGAGGCGCACCGTCACACGCCCGAGATCGAGCAATCCCTTCGCGACCTCGGCTTCTCGCAGCCGGTCACCTTCGTCCCCCATCTGCTGCCGCTCGACCAGGGCGAGCTGGTCAACTGCTATGTGACCCCGACCAGGAAGCTGGAGACCGCCGAGCTTCGCTCGCTCTACGGGGAGCGCTACGCCGGCGAGCCGTTCGTGCAGTCGACCGACGCACCACCCGGGGTGAGGGACGTGCGCGACAGCAACGAGTGCCACGTCCACGTCGCCGCGAGCGGGCCGAAGGTGGTGGCGATCGCCGCGATCGACAACCTCTGGAAGGGAGCCTCGGGCCAGGCGGTCCAGAACCTCAACCTGATGCTCGGCCTGCCGGAGACGGAGGGACTGACGTGAGCGCGACGGCGTCTACCTTCTTTCGCTCGAGGTGGGTGGATCCGCCGAGCGGCGTGGAGGAGCTCGATCCCGCCCGGCTCGCTCCCGGCTTCCGCGCCGCGGGGGTCGCCTGCGGGCTCAAGGGCGGCGGCGGAACGGACGTGGGGCTGGTGACGTGCGACGCCGATCGGGCCGCCTCGGCGCTGCTTCTGACCCGCAACGCCGCCGCCGCGGCGCCGGTGCGGGTCTGCCGCCAGGAGTGCGACGCAGCCGCGATCCGCGCCGCGGTTGTCAACTCCGGCAACGCCAACGCCGCGACGGGGGAGCAGGGCTACCGCGACGCGATCGCGATGCGCGACGCTGCCGCTGAGGCACTCGGCCACGAGCCGCGGGCCGTCGCGGTCGCCGAGACCGGGACGATCGGCGTGCCGCTTCCGGTCGACGATGTGGTCGCGGGGATCGCGGACGCCGCCGCGGCGCTCTCCGACGCCGGTGGCGCCGACTTCGCGCGCTCGATCATGACCACAGATCGCGGGCCGAAGCTATGCAGCGTGCAGCTCGACGGCGTGACCGTCTCCGCCCAGGCGAAGGGCGCGGGGATGACCGAGCCGGGCTTCGCCACGATGCTGTGCTTCGTGCAGACCGATGCCGTGATCCCCGACCCCGAGGCCGCGCTGCGCGCCGCGGTTGCGCCGTCGTTCGAGCGCATCACGGTCGACGGTCAGATGTCCACCAACGACACCGTCGTGCTCCAGGCGACGGGCGAGTCGGGGCGCGAGCTGAGCGCCGAGCTGCTCGACGCGGTGCTGCTACAGCTCGCGCTCGAGATCGTCGCCGACGGGGAGGGCGCGTCACGGGTCGGCAGGGTCGAGGTCCGCGAGGCCGCCGATCCCGGAGAGGCCGAGCGCGTGGCGCGTGCGGTCGCCAACTCGCCGCTCGTCCAGACCGCGCTCCACGGCCGCGACCCGAACTGGGGCCGCGTCGCCCAGGCCGCCGGGATGGCGCTCGCCGGCGAGGAGCTCGACGAGCTGGGGGCGGATCACATCGACGCCGCGGGCCTCGGCACCGACGAGCCCGAGGCCGAGCTGTCGGTGCGGCTCGGTCGGGGCACCGCTGACGCCCACGTCTACTTCTCCGACCTCACGTGCGACTACGTGCGGCTCAACGCGGAGTACACGACTTGACCGAGCCACGCGCAAACGTCGAGACGCTGCTCGAGGCGCTGCCCTACATCCGGGAGTTCCACGGGCGCACGGTCGTGATCAAGTACGGCGGCGCGGCGATGGGCGACGAGGCGCTGCGCGAGGCGTTCGCTACCGACGTCGTGCTGCTCAAGTACGTCGGGCTCAACCCGATCGTCGTCCACGGCGGCGGTCCCGACATCACCGACTACATGCAGCGGCTCGGGATGGAGGTGCGCTTCGTCGAGGGGCTGCGCGTGACCGACGAGCAGACCCGCGAGATCGCGAAGATGGTCCTGCTCGGCAAAGTCAACTCGGACATAGTGCTGCGGCTCAACCGCCACGGCCAGCCGGCGGTCGGGCTGAGCGGCGAGGATGGCACGCTGCTCGAGGTCACGCCGGTGGCGAACGTCGAGGAGGTGGGATTCGTCGGTGAGATCGAGCGCGTCGACGTCGACGTCATCAATCACATCGCCGCCGACTTCATCCCGGTGATCGCCTCGATCGGGGTCGACCGCGAAGGCAAGTCCTACAACGTCAACGCCGACGAGGCGGCGGGCAAGGTCGCCGCCCGTCTGGCCGCCCACAAGCTGATCTTCCTGACCGACGTCGAGGGCTGGCTCGCCGATCCCGACGACCCGGCGTCGCGGATCTCGCGCGCCTCGGTGGCCGAGGTCGAGCAGCGCCTCGCGGAGGTCGGCGGCGGGATGCTGCCGAAGCTGCGTGGCTGCGTCGAGGGGATCCGCGGCGGGGTCCAGTACGCCCACATCATCGACGGTCGCCGGCCGCACTCATTGCTGCTCGAGCTGTTCACGGACGAGGGCATCGGGACGATGGTGACGGGGTGAGCGTGGGTGAGCTCCAGGAGCTGGATGCTCGCTGGGTGATGCCGACCTACAGGCGCGCGGCGGTCGAGTTCGTGCGCGGCGAGGGCGCGCGCCTGTGGGACGTCGACGGAAAGCGCTACCTCGACTTCTTCGCCGGGCTTTCGGTCCACAACGCCGGCCACTGCCATCCCAGGATCGTCGCCGCGATCGGCGACCAGGCGGGGCGCCTGATGGGCGCATCGAACCTCTACTACACCGAGCCTGGGCTGCGGCTCGCGCGGCGGATCGCCGAGTCGAGCGTCGGCGGGCGGGTCTTCCTCACGAACTCCGGCGCCGAGGCGACCGAGTGCGCGATCAAGCTCGTCCGCAAGCACGCCCACGGCCGCGCCATCGAGCGCCCCGAGATCGTCGTCCTCGACGGCGCCTTTCACGGCCGCACCCTGGCGGCTCTCGCGGCGACCCCGAGGCTCGCCCGCGAAGACCTGTTCGGCCCGCTGCCCGAGGGCTTCGTCGCGGTCCAGCGCGACGACGCCGACGCGCTGCGCGCCGCGGTGGGGGCGAAGACCGCGGCCGTGATGGTCGAGCCGATCCAGGGCGAGGCCGGTGTCTGGCCGATCTCGAGTGAGGTCCTTGCGGCGGCGCGCGAGGCGTGCGACCGAGCCGGCGCGCTGCTCGTGCTCGACGAGATCCAGACCGGGATGGGCAGGACGGGCTCGCTGTGGGCCTACGAGCAGCTTCCCGTGCGCCCCGACGTCATGACCGCGGCCAAGGCGCTCGGGGGCGGGCTGCCGGTCGGCGCCTGCGTGACGGCGCCGCAGCTCGGCGGCGTGCTCGGTCCCGGCGACCACGGCTCGACGTTCGCGGGCGGCCTCGTCCCCGCGGCCGCTGCGCTGGCCGCGTTCGACGTGATCGACGACCCCGCCCTGCTGCGCGGTGTGCGCGAGCTGGGGGGAAGGTTCTGCGACGGGCTCGCCGCGCTCGGCGGTGTCGAGGGGGTGCGGGGGCGCGGGCTGATGATCGGCGCCGGACTCGCCGATGGGCTCGACGCCGGGGAGGTCGCCGCCGCGGCGCTCGATGCCGGGCTCGTC
Organism: Solirubrobacterales bacterium; assembly: GCA_035637595.1. Taxonomy (GTDB): domain Bacteria; phylum Actinomycetota; class Thermoleophilia; order Solirubrobacterales; family 70-9; genus DASPWW01. The sequence goes on from DASPWW010000103.1 coordinate 6,660, forward strand.
ATCAACGTCCCGGCGCCGGGCACGCTGCGCTTCCTGCCGCCGCTCGTGATCGGCGAGGCGGAGGTCGACGAGGCACTCGAGATCCTGGGCGGGGTTCTGCGCGCCGCCTAGATGGGGGCGCCTCCGCGGCCGCCGCTAGACTCGCCCGCCGTGCACGAGGATCCGACCCGCCGCATGCCCGGGCCCGGCCAGTATGGGTCGCCGCCCGCCGGGCCGCCGCCCGGAGGGCCATCAGGACCCGGGGGCCCGCCGCGGGGGATGGGGCCACCCCCCGGCCCCGAGCCGCCCTATGGAGGGATGAGCGGCGCTACGAAGCTGATGATCGGGTTGCTGATCGCGCTCGTCGTGGGGCTTTTGATCGGGCTGGTCGTCGTCGCCGGTGGCGCGTCGAACGACGAGACGACGAGCACCACG
>DASPWW010000104.1:0-15757 GCA_035637595.1 Solirubrobacterales bacterium
CTGAGCCGCCAGTCGAGCGGCAGGTCGAACTCGCGCCGGCGGCCCTCGAAGTACTGCTCGAGCTCGTGCCGCACCTCGTCGAGCTGCGCCGGCGCCTCGAGCACCCGCGGCGAGATCTTGACGACGAGGTCGTTGAGCACGGTCTCAGGACTCTCCTTCGAGAACGCGATCCGCACCAGGCCGCGCCGCGTCCTGGCGATGAGCAGCGGCCCCACCGGGCTGTCCGTCGTCGCGTAGGCGACGTCGGCGAGGCCCTCCTCCGCGGCGCGCTGCGTCGCTCGCTCGGCCGCGCGCGCGGCCGCTGCGTCGTCGGCGGGAAGGCGAAGCGCGCGCTCGAGCTGGGCGTGTGTGATTCGGTTCGTCATCGGGACTCCTTTCCGGTCACCGCCCCGCGCAGGTTGCGCAGGCCATCGTGGACGCTGCGGCGCGCCGCGGCCTCCGTGCAGTCGAGCGCCATGCCGATCTCCCGGTAGCGCAGGTCGGCGACGAAGCGCAGCGCGATCGCCGCCCGCTGCTTGGCCGGCAGCGCCGCGACGTGCGCCCAGACCGCTCCGTCCAGCTCGCGGCCGCCGGACGAGATCAATCGATCGGCGACGGCCAGCGGCTCCCCCTCCGGCTTCGGCCGCCGGGCGCGCGCCCGGTGGTGGTCGATCGCCTTGCGCCGCGCGATCGTGAAGATCCAGGCGCGCAGGTTGCGGGCGTCGGCGCGCGGGTAGGCGCGAAGCGCCGCCATGAAGGTCTCCTGAAAGCAGTCCTCGGCGTCGTCCGCGCCGACCATCGCCCGCAGGAAACCGAGCACGTCGGAGCGGTGCTCGTCGACAAGGGCCTGGAACGGTGGCAGAGGTGCTTGGCTCACAGCGTATTCATTCCAGAGAACGACTCGGCGGCGCATAACGTGAGGTCGGTCCGGCCCCGCCGGCTGGTGAAATGCCCGATGTGAGCGCCGACCCCACCGCCGCGGGCCCCTCCCCGACCGCAGCCATCGAGGCCTCGGGGCTGCGCGTCATCAGGGGCGGCAAGGAGGTCCTTCACGGGATCTCGTTCTCCGTCCCCTCCGGCAGCATCACCGGGCTGCTGGGCCCCAGCGGGTGCGGCAAGACCACGATGATGCGCGCGATCGTCGGGGTCCAGATCGTCGCGGCGGGCGAGGTCTCGGTCCTGGGAGAGCCGGCGGGATCGCCCGAGCTGCGATCCCGGGTCGGGGTCTCGGCCCGGGGGCTGCCGGCGGGATCGCCCGAGCTGCGATCCCGTGTCGGGTATGTGACGCAGGCCCCCTCGGTCTATGGCGATCTCACGGTTCGTGAGAACCTGGAGTTCTTCGCGAAGGTCCTGAACGCCGAGCGGGACGGGGTCGACCGGATCATGCGCGCCGTCCAGCTCACTCCCCACTCCGACCAGATCGTGCGCAGCCTCTCGGGCGGGCAGCGATCGCGCGTCTCGCTCGCCACGGCGCTGCTCAACGATCCCGAGCTGCTGATCCTCGACGAGCCCACCGTGGGCCTCGACCCGGTGCTGCGCGAGGAGCTGTGGGACGAGTTTCACCGTCTCGCCGACCAGGGGACCACTCTCCTGGTCTCCAGTCACGTCATGGACGAGGCCGCGAACTGTGACCGGCTGATGCTGATGCGCGACGGCCGCATTCTCGCCGAGGAGTCGCCGGAGCACCTCAGGCGCAGGACCGGGACCGACGACCTCGGACAGGCCTTCCTGCGGGTCATCGAGCAAGACGAGGGCGGGGTCGGGGGGCGATGAGCCCGCGGGTCACAGCCGCCACCGCACAGCGGGTGCTGCGACAGCTTCGCCGCGATCCGCGAACCGTCGCCCTCCTGCTCCTGATCCCGTGCGTGCTGATCACGCTGCTGAAGTTCGTCTTCGATGACCAGGAACAGACCTTTCAGCACATCGGCGCCCCGCTCGTGGGCCTCTTCCCCTTCATCACGATGTTCCTGGTCACCTCGATAACGATGCTGCGCGAGCGGACCACGGGGACGCTCGAGCGTTTGATGTCGATGCCGCTGGCCAAGATCGACCTGCTGCTCGGCTATGGGATCGCGTTCGCTGCGGTGGCGACCGTCCAGGCCCTACTCGTCTCGACTGTGGCCTTCACGCTGCTCGATCTCGACGTCGCGGGGCCGGAGTGGGCCGTGGTCGCGCTCGCGATCGCCAACGCGATCCTCGGGATGTCGCTCGGGCTCCTGGCGAGCGCGTTCGCCTACACCGAGTTCCAGGCCGTCCAGTTCATGCCCGCGTTCATATTCCCCCAGCTCCTGCTCTGCGGGCTGTTCGTCGACCGCAGCCGGATGGCCGGCGCGCTGGAGGTGGCCTCGGACGCCTTGCCGCTGACCTACGCCTTCGACGCCCTGCAAAGGGTGACCAACGGTGAGTCCTTCGGGGGCCACCTGGCGCTCGACGTCGGCGTGACCGTCGGCGCGGCGCTGCTCGCGCTGATCGGCGCCGCCGCGACGCTGCGCCGCAGGACGCCTTAGCCAAGCGGGGGCTGGTGCCCGCTAGCCCTGTTGGGGATCGGCGGGCTCGGCGGGCGGGGCCTCGCCCGGAGGGACGTCGCCCTCGCTGGGAGCGACTGGCTCCTCGCCGGGCGGCGCTTCCTCGGGAACGCCGGGCTCGTCGGTGCGTGGCTCCTCGGGTGGAGCCGGGGTCTCGGTCTCCATGTGCGTCACCCTACCCGCCGCGGCGAGCCGGGAAACGGCGCGCTGACGCGCGACGCTAGAGATCGCCCATCAGCGCCTCGATGCCCTGGACGCGAACGCGATCGCCGGACGGAAGGCTCACGAACACCCCGCCCTCGCGGTCCAGCTGCTCGCGCGGGCCGACGAGGATCATCCCGAAGAATTCCCCACGCTCGTCGAAGCGCAGGATGTGGGCTTCCGGGGTCTTCTCGCGCGTGCCGGCTCGCGGCCGCTCGATCGCCGCGTACATGACATCGCTCGGCGGGTCGTACGTGACATGCCGGAACGTATAGGGCCCCGCCCTAAGGCTCATGCCCCCACGGTTAGCAGAGTCGAGCTACGGACCGAACTGGGCCTGGCACTCCTGGATCGCGTCCGTGTCCGTCCCGGCCTCGGAGATGCACTGCGTGAGCTGCTGTGCCTCGTCGATCTGCTCGTTGGCGTTGCCCGCGGCACCGCCGCCTCCGTTCTGGCCTTGCTGGTCGAGCTGCTGCTGACTCTGGTCGAGCGCCTGCTGGCTCTGCTGCAGGCCCTGCTCGATTGCCTTGTTGCTCTGCTCGAGCGCCTTGTCCGCTTGGTCGTTCGCGTCCTGGATCACCGTGAAGTAGATGATCGCGAAGATCCCCAGCGAGACCGCAAGCCCCGCAAGCCAGATCTTCCAGCTGTTGGTGAAGATGATCATTCCCGCTCCTTCCCTCGACCCCGCCCACTCGGGCGCTAGTGGCGCGGAAGCATATCCAGGCGGAAGCGGCTCCCGCACAATGGGAGCCGCTTCGCAAGAGACGGCCGCGGACGGGAGGGTGGGCGGCCGCCCCGTTCCTCGGGGGAAGGGGAGCTTCTAGGCGGTCACCCGGACCGGGCGCTTCGGCTCCGGCACCTCGAGCAGGGGTACGGCCTTGCCGTCCCTCAGGCACCGGTGACAGCTCAAGGGACCCCGGTCGGGGTCGTGACTAACCATGTACCCGCAACGGGGGCAGCTTTGGTAGGCCAACTCGCCTCCTTCACACGACGTTTGACTTCTGACTTGCCCCGAGTCCATCCACCGGCATCGGCTGCTGTCCGGCGAAATACCCCGGCTGCGACTTTTTCAAGCCCCCACCGCCGAGGCTCGTTCAACCTCGGCGTGCCCTGCCTCGCGCTCAGTGCTCTCACTGCTTCTTCTTTTTCTTCGGCAGCGTCTCGGCGATCAACGCGGCCATCTCCCCGTAGCCCTCGGGCTTGAGGTGGATGTCGCGCAGCTCGCAGTAGTAGCCGATCGTGCAGATCGTCGCGACGGCGACCGGAAGCTCCCCGTACGGCGGCAGCACGGTGGTCTGGTCGAGCGGAATGTAGGCTCCCGTCGCCGCGGTCACGTCGACGAACACTCCCTTCACAGACTCGTAGCTCTCCTTTAGGGCCGGGTTTATGAGATCGCGGAACGCGACGACGGAGGCCGCGGCGAGGTTGCGGTCGTCCTGGTTTCCGCTCACCCAGAGTCCGAGGATCACGTCGGGGTAGGTGAGGCCGACGATCTTGACCTTGGAGCCGGCGGCGGCGCGCAGGCGCTGTGCCAACGTCACGAGGTTGGTCTTGATTCGCTGCACGGCGTCGGACACGCACCCGAACGGGTCGCTCGCGGCGGCGCACGCGGTCACGTCGTTGCCGCCGATCGAGACGGTGATCAGGCCGACGTCGTGGCGATGCTTCTTGATGAAGCTCGCGGCGGCCGCGGCCTGGGTTGTGCCCGCGTAATCGGGCCCCCCAAGCGCCGGGCCGAGGCACGCGGTCGTGCGCTCGAGGATCGAGGTGGTCGTCTCGCCGCCGCAGCCGAAGTTGACGAGCTTGAGTTCGTAGCCGCGCTTCTTCGCGAGCTTGGGCAGCACATAGGCGTAGCCGTCCTTCGTCGAGCTGCCCAGGCCGCCCCCGGGCGCCGGCTGGTACCCGGTCGAGTACGAGTCACCGAGCGATACGTAGTACTGCCTGTCGTCCTGCTTGGCCTTCGAGCCCGCGGCCGCCGGGGCGGTCGCCGGCGCAGCGAGCGCGACGACCGCGACGGCGGCGGCGAGGGCCGCCCGCAGCCTGTGGAGGATCGGATCCGTTTGCATCCCGCCGCCGAGCCCGGGTCAGCCGTGGCCGCTGAACGAGATCACCTGCTGGATCCCGCTCGGCCGGTTGGTGTAACGCATCGTGAACGGCAGGATGCCGGGGACGAACGTGATTCGCTCGGGGAGCGCCGAGGCGCGCCACGCCGCCGGGTCGGAGGTCCCCTGGCTGGCGGCGAGCTGCTGGCCGGCCGCCTCGATCGCCCCCCAGACGGCCTGCTGACAGGCGCCCTTCTTGCCGGCGCCGCAGTAGCTGAGCGCGAACGGAGTAGCGACCGGCATCCCCAGCAGGCCGCGGATGTCGCGGTCGAAGTACTGGTACCAGCCGGAGTACTGGCCGCTCGGAGGCTGATCGAAGCGGCGGAACAGCGAGTTGAGCTCGTCGAGCTGGTCGCCGAGCCGCGGCGCCATGAAGGCGTCGGCGATCAGCGGCCAGGCGGTGTCCATGATCGCGGCGCCCGGGTCGTCGATCAATCCGTCGAGGTCGCGGTCGAGCCTGCTGCCGCCGTGCGAGCGCCAGGCGACCAGCAGGTCGAGCATCTGCTGTGCGGTCGGCGACGGCGCCTGCGATCCCTTGAGCAGCTTGGCCAGCAGCGGCACCGTGTCGATCGTGCGGACGTCCTGGGTCGCGGCGGCGTTCATCGCCGCGGCGACCTGGGCGAGCGTCCACTTCTTGCCGCCGCGCAGCCGGTCGAGGTTGTAGTTGAGGAGGTCGACGCGCACCGCGGAGCCGTTCTTGCCCCAGTCATCGTCGGGCGCGCCGAACCCCAGGGCGGCGCCCTGGTTCCAGTTGGTGATCGTTCCGTCGGCCGGGTCGACCCCATGCGGGTGCTTGTTGGCGCCGACGAAGCCCGTCCACTCGTACTGCCCGGTTCCGAGCGTCGGCAGGCCGGGGTCGAGGCTGGCGGGTCGCTTCGGCAGCAGGCCGCTGGTGTACTCGGCGATGTGCTTGTTGTCGATGTAGAACGAGTTGAACGTCTGGGGCGTAAGCGCCGCGGCCTTGAAGTACGTCTTCGGGGAGTGCACGGCACCCGTCGAGAGCCGGTGGAAGAAGAGCTGGTCGAGCACGTCGCGGCCGTAGCTCGAGCGCTTCGAGGAGATCGCCACCCTCTCGCCGTCGACCGTCGCGTAGCCGACGACGGGGCCGTGGACGGTCCGCAGGAAGGTGACCTCTTGCCCGCTCAGGCTGCCGGCATCAAAGTGCTCCATCGGGCGGCACTCGCCCTTGTAGACGTACATCTCGTCGCTGCCGTTGCAGAGCTTCTCGACGTACTGGTCGATTTGGTCGGCGCCCGCCGAGGTCAACGTCATCGCGAAATCGCGGCCGCGGCCGATCAGCAGATAGCCGGGGAACGGCGCGGAGGTCGCGCCGCGCCACTCGAGGCCCGGCGCATGCATGTCGATCTCAAGCGTGAATCCGGGATAGAAGTAGCCGATCTGGGGGCCGCCCACCATCAGCGGCCGGCCGGTCGCCGAATGCTTGCGGCCGATCATCAGCGTGTTGGACGCCTGCGTCTTCGGCTGGGGCGCGGACCGCCCTGCGCTAGCCGGCACCGCCGAGACCGGCTGGAAGCTGTTGTGGTCGATGATCACGCTGCCCTTCGGGTGCTTCGGGATGTGCCCGTACGGGAAGTGGCCGTCGATCGTGGTCGGCAGGCCGCGGTTCTTGAACTGACGCAGGTCGTTGAAGACCGCCCATCCCTTCTTGCGCCCGAGCCGCTGGATCAGGCCGGCGAGGAACTGCGAGCGGCGCGCCTCGTCCCCGCCCCCCTCGCCGAAGAACTGGTCCTTGAGGGCGTTGACCGCGTAGACGTCGTTGCGGGTCCACGGCTTCGTCGAGGGACTGTTCATCGCGAGGTAGTCGTTGATGCCCGAGATATAGGTGTCGATGTCGTGCAGGATCTGTTGGCCCTCCGGCCCCGCGGCCTGCAGGACCTCGGTCTGCTTCGCCAGCTCGGCCTCGGTCTGCTCGCTCGGAGTGAACGACTTGAGCTGGGTGATCAGGCCGATCGCCGTGACGCCGGGAACGTCGACCGCCGCCACCCGGGCGTTGTAGCGCGCCTGCTCGAGCAGCGCGCCGCGATCCTCGGCCGCGATCCAGCCCGCCGCCCAGATGCCGTCGTCGTAGGTCTGGGCGTTGACGTGCGGGACGTTGTAGCTGTCGCGCAGGATCTCGACGCCGGGGCGCGGCACGCTCTCGGGCGTGCCCGGTCCGTCGGGGCCGACCCCGAGGCCCTCCGACTTGAAGTACTTGGTGAGGTCGGCGTCGCTGACCTGGTCGAAGAGCGGCGTCAGCGCGTCGTACATCTGGGCCTGGAGATCGGCGCCGGCGGGCGGTGAAATGCTGCCGTACTGGCCCGACGGGATGATGTTGAGGGCGGTGGCGGCGGGGTCGCTTTGGGCGTTCGCTGCAGGCGCGAGCGTCAGCGCCAGCAGACCGGTGACCACTCCTCCTACCCAACGCCGCAACCGTTTCTCCTCCGTGACTGTGCTGGACCGCGGCCGCGCTGGACAATAGCCGAGCGTGTGAAGGGCCGCGCCGATCCGGCCAGGCGGCGAATGGAGTCCTGCCCGGCTCGTGGACGCCGCGGCGCTGCCCCCACGGTGGACCTTCGCTCAGAAGGGCGTGCTGGAGCCGCGCCGCCGGGGGAGCCGCCCTGTGGAGGACGGCGCTCTGGGCGCTGGTCGACGCCCAGCCGGCGGGGTCTAGGCAGCCTCCTCGCGCCAGGCCTCGAGTGACTCGTCGCCGGACAGGCGCTCCAGCGCGCGGGCCTCGAGCGCCTGCGCCTGCTTCTGGGTGACGCCGACCTCGCGAGCCGCGTCGCGCAGGTTGCGCGCCGGGCGGCCGCCGGTGCCGAACCGGGCGCTGATGATCTGACGCTCCTGCTCGGGCAGCCTGGCGAGGGCCGCGTCCACGGCCTCCTCCTGCTCGCGCTCGAGCACCTCGTCCTCGAGATCGTCCGTGCTCTCGGCATGCAGCTCGCCAAGCGTCGTGTCACCCTCCCCGACCGGGGAGTCGAGGCTCGCGGTGACCCGCGTGAGGTCGCGGATCGCCGTCACCTCGTCGAGCGGCAGCTTGGTCACCTTGGCGACCTGCTCGTCGCTGGGAATCCGGTCGAGCCGGGCGCTGAGCTCGGAGGTGACGCGATTGACCGTGCGCTCGCGCTGGGCGACGTGGGCCGGGATCCGAACCGGCCGGCCGGTGTTGTCGAGGCCGCGCTGGATCGACTGCTTGATCCACAGCACGGCGTAGGTCGAGAACTTGTAGCCGCGGCGCCAATCGAACTTCTCGGCCGCCCGGATCAGCCCCAGCATCGCCTCCTGGACGAGATCGCCGAGGTCGAGCCCGTGGCCCATGTAGCGGCGCGCGAACTTGATCACGAGCCGCAGGTTGGAGTTGATCAGCCGCTCCTTCGCGGCCAGGTCGCCGCGCTCGATCCGCTTTGCGAGCTCGATCTCCTCCGCCGCCGTGAGCAGCGGGTAGCGCATCGCCTGGTTGATGAACAGCTGCAGGCTGTCGGTGGTCGACTCCGCCGTCGCATGGGCGAGCGCCCGGCGCTCGCCGGTCGCGGTCTTCGCGGTCTGGTTGTCGTGCTCGCCGCGCTGGCGGTGAGCGTCGCTGCGCTTGCCCGCAGCGCCTCTCGTGCGAGGCATCGTGCTCCTTTACTCGAAGTTGTCGTCCCGACCTGGGCCCCGTCCGTGGGGCCGAACCCTGCCAAGCTTCAGAAAGTATAGCGCATTCCAGGCGTTCCTACCAGCGGAGACACCAGCGCGATCGCGGTCTTCGAACGGCCCGCGACGAGGCTACTTGAAGTCCGGCTCGGTGAGATCGTCGCCGACCGCGCTGAGGCAGTCGCCAACGGCGGTGAAGTCGTCCCCGAAGCCCTCGAGTTGGGTCGAAAAACCGGCCACCGTCGGCCCGTAGACCCGAACCGTTTCGATGCCGGGATGGTCCTTGAACCTCTCGGCTGCCTTGAGCGCCTCGTCATCGCTGGCGGTGAAGATGATGCCGACGCGGGTGCCGACGGGCATCTGGGCGTTGACGCCCTGCTTGGTCTGGCCTTGCGTGGTCGACACCTGCTTTCCGCCGGCGTCGGTCAGACAGCTCGAAACCGACTCCGCCTTGTCGGCGAGATCACCTGCGGCACCGGTCGCGCCGGTCGCGCCGCTGGTGGTGGCGGGCACCGAGCTGGTCGTCGTCGTCGTGGTTTCGTCGTCGCCGCCGCAACCGGCGAACAGCGCCAGCGAGGCCACCGCGAGCAGCATCCCCGGGAATGCTCGGGATCGAGCTCCCATCGGGGCGTTTCTCAGCGCCGCGTTCTGCCATTTCGTGCGATCCATCGACGCGCCACCCTATCGACCTGGTCGCGACGCTGCGGTGACCGGGATAGAGTCACCGCTCGTGACGACCCTACTGGGTATAGGGGCCGCGGCTCCGAGTCCAGGCACTGTCCTGGATAGGTATCGTCGGCGACACTCAGGGCAGGACGGTTGGCATCAACACCTAGTCGGCGCCCGACCCCTCGTCGCCGTCTCGCGCCGGCTGGTAGATCAGGATCAGCGTGTCGCCGGCCCGCTGCGTGTCGACCAGCCGCAGAGTGGTCGTATCGCGCGACTCCGGGAATAGTCGCTTCCCGCTCCCCAGGACGATCGGGAACACCATCAGCCGGTACTCGTCGACCAGGTCGTGCTCCATCAGCGCCTGGACGAGCTGGGCGCTGCCGTTGACCAGGAGGTCCCCTCCCTCCCCCTGCCTGAGCTTCGACACCTCCTCGGCGAGGTCGCCGTCGAGCACCGTCGAGTTGTCCCACTCGGGATCTTTCAGGGTCGACGAGACGACGTACTTGGGCATGCTGTTGAACTTGTCGGCGAAGCCCACCTCGTCGGTCCTCGACGGCCACGCCTCCGCGAAGGCCTCGTAGGTCACCCTCCCCAGAAGCAGGGCTTCGGCCGCCATCACCTCGTCGAGCTTGAACTTGTCTCCTTCGTCACCGCGCTCGAACTGAAACGACCAGCCGCCGTGCTCCCACCCCTCGGATCCGCCCGGGTCCTCCATGACACCGTCGAGCGACACGAACTCCGATACGACCACCTTTCTCATCTCGATCCTCCTGTTCGTCGGGCTTTATTGCTGACTTCACTCCCGGGCCGGGGTCCCTACCGCTCCTGGAGCACCGACAGGATGTTGCCCGCGGGATCCTTGAACCAGGCGATGTACGGGCCCTCGCCGCGCGCGATGCCCTTCGCGTCCTGCTCGAGGCCGTCGTAGCTCTCGAAGCGCACGCCGCGCGCCGCGAGCGCGTCGACCGCCTCGTCGACGTCGTCGACCGGGAAGTTCAGGATCGTGTAGGTCGCCGGCGTGTAGTCCGGCTTGCGGTAGACGATCGTGTCCCGGTCACCGGCGAGGTGCAGCGACATCAGGCCGTTTTCCTCGTCGAGCACGGACGTCCTGAGTCCAAGCGTCTCGCCGTAGAACTCCCGCGCCTTGTCCAGGTCGTCGACGGCGAAGCCGCTGAATGCCTTGCTGTTCGCGAGCATGTCGTTCCTTTCCTCTTCGATTGCCACGTAGAGACCGCGCCGGGTCCCGAAACTCATCGCCCGAATCGTCGTTACGCGGGCAGCTCGTCGGGAAGTCCGAAGCGCTCGAAGGCGGCGGCGAGTCTGAGGGGATCGAACGGCTGCTCGGGCAGCCGCGCGATGACGCGGCGATCCGGGTCTTGCGTGGAGCGCGTCAGGAACGCGTCGACCTCGCTGATTCGATCGCCGCGCAGGGTCAGGACGTTGAGCGCGAATCGAAGGTAACTCGACGCTCCTTCGTCCCAGCTGTAGAAGGCGAGCGCCTCCTGGCCGTTGGCACGAGCGCGGACGTGACGCCAGCGCCACTGGCCCGAGAGCGGCCAGCCGGCGAGGAACACGGCGATCGCGTCGCGGCCTCGGAACCAGCTTCGAAGCGGCGGCATCGCGAACGCGGCGTCCTCGGTCAGCATCGAGACGACCGCCTCGACGTCGCCCCGGTCCCACGCGTCGACGTATGTCTCCACCACCTCGCGGACGCGCTCGTCACCGAGCGAGCGCAGGGTGGCCTGCTGACTCTGCTCGGGAAGCCGCTCGTCGACGGTCTTGCGGGCGCGCTGGAGCGCGCTGTTGACCGACGCGACCGTCGTGTCGAGCGTCTGGGCTGCCTCACGGGCCGAGAAGCCGAGTACCTCGCGGAGGATCAACACCGCGCGCTGGGTCGCGGGTAGGTGCTGAAGCGCCGCGATGAAGGCCAGCTCTACGCTCTCGCGCTGCTCGTAGCGGGCCTCCGGCGCGGCGAATCCGTCCTCGACGCCGAGCTGCTCATCGGGGTAGGGCTCCACCCACGCCGACTCGACGACGGGCTCGCCCGGGCCCCCGTGAGGATCGGCCGCCGGGCCGTAGTCGACCGGGAGCACCCGCTTGGGGCGTTTCTCGATCGCGTTCAGGGAGGTGTTCGTCGCGATTCGGTACAGCCAGGAGCGAAGCGAGCTGCGACCCTCGAACCTCGGCAGGCCGCGCCAGGCACGCAGCAGCGCGTCCTGGAGGGCATCCTCGGCGTCGTGGACCGAGCCGAGCATCCGGTAGCAGTGCGCGTGCAGCTCGCGTCGGTGGGGCTCGACGAGCTCCAGGTAGGCGGCCTCGTCGCCACCCCGCGCCGCGTCGAGCAGCTTGCGCTCCTGGGCCGTCGGTGTGGAGGTGGTGCTCACCTGTCGCAGACTAGACCGCCGGGGCGGCCGGGACTCATCGGCGCTGGGCCGATTAGTTCGGGATCGCGTGCGGGTCATAGCTGGCAGGCATGAACCCGGCCGCTCCCAGACGCGTCATCCACCTCGAGCTGCACACTCAAAACACCGCGCGCGCATGCGCCTTCTACGCGCCGCTGTGCGGCTGGCGGCCGCAACGGATCGACGCGGAGAGTGGCTCCTACCTCGCGCTCGAGATGGGCGACGGGCCAGGCGGCGGCATCGTCGAGTGCGAGACGACCCGCCCCCTGTGGCTGCCCTACGTCGAGGTCCCCGAGATCGCCGGCGCGACCGAGCTGGCGCGCGAGCTCGGGGGCTCGGTCCTTCTGGAGCCGCGCGAGGGTCCGGCCGGCTGGCGCAGCGTCGTCGCCGCGCCCGACGGCGCGGAGATCGCGTTCTGGCAGCGAAAGCGCTGAGAAATCGGGGTTGTCTGGGACGCGATTGAGAGGAATACTGGACGGGCGATGATCGTCTCCCAGAGCCCGCCCCAGCCGCCGATCGAGGTTCCGCTCGCGGTCCACCTCGTGCTGTGGCCGGCGCTGATCCTCTGGGTGTGGAGCCTGGCCCGGCGCCCCGCCCGAGAAAGGCGACTGCCGGTTCGAGTCGAGGTCATGCTCGTCTCGGCGACGCTGCTCGCCGATGCGTCGGTCGTGCTGGCGAGCGTTCGCTGGCCCGACCCGAATGCCAACTCCTTCGTGCTCGCGTTCGTGTGGTTCGCTCTCCTGCTCAGCCTGACCGTGTTCTTCGTTCTCCGTGCGTCGCGGGACGACGACGATGGCGATGGATCGGCCGATGATCTCCCCGAGCCGCCCTGGTGGCCCGAGTTCGAGCGCGGCTTGCGGGATTACATGCGCCACGGACCCCGACCGGACCCACCGCGCCCGCGCGTCCCGGCCGGGACCCGCTCCTAGCCGCCGGTCGCTGGGAGGACAGCTGCGCGTTGCTACGCGCGGCGTGCCCCGGCGAGCAGTGTCACTCCCGGGAACTCCAGCCCAGTGGGCGTCTCGTAGGCACCGACTGCTTCGCGCGCGCGGGCTCGAAGGGCCTTGGAGTCATCCGCGGGCAGCGATGCGAGCACCATCGCAAGCGGCCCGGCCAGGGCGCACGTCCTCTCCCACCACTCCTCGAAGGAGACGGCGCGCAGGGGCACGGGTAGCTCCCGAACGACGACGTCTGAGAGCTCGGCATCGGAGAGGAGCGCGGCGAGCTTGTCGGAATCCTCGAGTGAGAAGGGCCCCGGGATGCCGGGAGGCGGAACCGGCCGTCCGAGCTGGGCGCTGACCGCGTCCAGCACGAGTGCGAGCCACGGATTGCGCTCACGTGGCCCCCACACCGCGAGCGCGACTCGTCCGCCGCGCCGCAGGACCCGCCGGATCTCGCGCGTGGCGTCGGCGGGATCGGGCGCGAACATCAGCCCCTCGCGACAGAGGACGACGTCGTAGGAGCCATCCGGCTCCTCGATGCGCTCCAGGTCGAGCACGCGGGAGGTCACGTTGCTTAGCCCGCGAGCATCGGCGCGCGCCGATGCAATCGCCGCCATCTCGGCGGCGACGTCGGACAGGACGACCTCGCCTCCCAGACCGACCTTCCCCGCCGCTGCCAGTCCCAGTCCCCCGGGCCCGCATGCCAACTCGAGCACGCGCTCGCCGGCTTGGGGCATTGCCAGCTCGAGCATCTTCTCTGCCGCCAACGCCCCGCGTGCGTCGGCGTACTCGGCATGCTCGCCCCAGGCCGGGGCCACCGACGCCCACATGCTGTGGAGGCCGGCGCGGAGGTCATCGACGCTCCCGCTCTCCGAGCCCGATTGCCCATCCGGCTGCTCGACGATGCTTCTGGCTTCCATCCTGCGCCTCCTTGTCGGTCCGTACAATTGAATACTCGTAGAGAGTAATGAAGTTAGCGAGACAATACCGAAATGGCTGAGCGTGTCAAGTCCAAACGCCGCTACGACTCCCGGCGCCGGCGCGCCCAGGCGGCCGCGACGCGCAGGGAGATCCTCGAGGCGGCGCAGTGGCTGTTCGAGCGGCAGGGCTACGCCGCCACCACGATGGCCGCCATCGCCGGCGACGCCGGCGTGGCGCTCAAGACCGTCTACGTGGCGTTCGAGACCAAGAGCGGCGTCCTGCGGGGACTCTGGAACCTGCTGCTGCGCGGCGACCGCGACGAGGTTCCCGTCGCTCAACAGGAGTGGTATCGCGAGGTCGTCGAGGAACCGGATCCGGAGCGTCAGCTGCGCATGACCGCCCGCAACTCACGCTTGGTCAAGCTCCGGATCGCCGCGGTGCTCGAGGTGATCCGCAGCGCCGCTCCAGTTGATCCCGACATCGAGGCGCTCTGGAGCCGGATCCAAACCGAGTTCCATGCCAACCAGGGCGTGATCGTCGAGAGCCTGAATGAGAAGGGGGCGCTCAGACCCGGCCTCGATGTGGAGCGCGCCACCGACATCCTCTGGACGATCAACCACCCCAACCTGTGGCAGCTGCTTGTAGGCGAGCGCGGCTGGAAGCCCGAGGAGTACGAGCAATGGTGCGCGGACATCGCCTGCTCGCAGCTCCTGAAGAGCGGCGAACCGACTTAGCAACCGAACGGAAGGTGAGCGACCGGACTCGAACCGGCGACCACCTGGACCAACAACCAGGGGGCTGGCGGTCAGCTCGTTTCGGAAACCGCATGTGCATGCGGTTCGGGTCCGCCAAACGCAGAGGTTGAGCCGGGACTACAGCTGCTCCCGCAGGCCCGCGGCTTCGAGGGCCTTGGCTCGATCGTCGAAGTCGACAATGTGAACGGCCCTGCCGTCCCGGAGCGTCCACACGGTGCCTCCCTTGTGCTCGATCGTCGAATCGGTCCCCCGCATCCTTGCCCGCCGACGGTAGAGGACGAGCACCCGGTCATCGTCGATCTCGACGAATTCCTCCGCCTCGACCGTAAACCTCTCCCACGGCTTCAGCCAGTCCAGCCAGACGGCGGTGAGCTGATTCAAGCCGTGCGCGCGGCCTTCGGAATCCATCCCTCCAATCTCCGCGAACGCCCACCCCCACTCGAACTCGACTTCCGGATCCACGTAATCCCCGGTAGTCCAGAAGTTCCCCTCCGCCCAGTCCGCGTAGAGGCTCCGCAGTCGCTCGACGTTCTCACGCGACATCGCCAAAGCAGTATCGCTTAGGCCGGCACCGCAGAGGCGTCGCTGTTCGCGCCAAGCAGGCGCGGGATCGCAAGCCAAGCAGGCCTGATCCATCTCCCGGAACGCCGCGAACTTGGGACACAACCGAGGTCTGAGACGATCCGGCGATGGACTTGGGCTTGCACCTGCCGCTGATGCGGTTCGGGAGTGAGGAGTTCTCGCTCAGGCGGCTTGCCGAGACCGTTGACGCGGCCCGGGACTGCGGCTTCGCGGCGATATCAGCCAACGACCACTTCGTCTTCTCGACGCCGTGGCTGGACGGGCCAACAGCACTGGCGAGCATGATCGAGCGCAGTGGCGACATGACGGTGGCGACGACGGTCTCGCTCGCCGTTCTGCGGGGGCCGGTCGCGCTGGCTAAGACGCTGGCGGCCCTGGACATCCTCTCCGAAGGTCGGCTGATCGCCACCTTGGGGCCCGGCTCGTCAAACCGGGACTATGAGGCCCTTGGCGTCCCCTTCGGCGAGCGGTGGAAACGCTTCGACGAGGTAATCCCAACATTGCGGGCCTTGCTCAACGGCGGCCCTCGCCCAGTCGACCCCCGGTACTACCCCGTGCCGTCCGATATCGAGCTGGCGCCGCCTCCCCGGCAGGAGCGCGGCGTACCCCTCTGGATCGGAAGCTGGGGATCGAAGGTGGGGCTCCGCCGGATCGCGAGGGCAGGCGACGGCTGGCTTGCATCTGCGTACAACACGACTCCGGAGCGGTTCTCCGAGGCCCGCGAACTGCTGGCGGCCGAGCTCGTAGCCCAGGGGCGCGGCACAGACCGCTTTCCGAACGCCCTCGCGACGATGTGGACGTGGGTCGCCCGGGATAGAGCGGAGGGTGATCGGGTGCTTGCGGAGATTCTCGCGCCGCTGCTCGATCGCGTTCCCGACGAGCTCCGCGGCCAGGTCTGCGTCGGATCCGCCGAGCACTGCGCGGAGCTTCTCTCCCGCTATGCGGAGGCGGGGTGCCAACGCGTCTACCTTTGGCCGTTGGGAGATGAGCGGCGGCAGATCGAGCTTGTGGCACGCGAGGTGGTTCCTGAGCTCGTGTCGCGATGAC
>DASPWW010000105.1:0-9227 GCA_035637595.1 Solirubrobacterales bacterium
GGAGGGAGGTTTCACGCGTCACTTTCCCGACGGTGAGGAAACGACGATCTACGAGGCCGCGATGCAATACGCCGACGACGGCATCCCGCTGGTCGTCCTGGCGGGCAAGGAGTACGGCTCAGGCTCGTCGCGCGACTGGGCCGCGAAGGGGACGGCGCTGCTGGGGGTCCGGGCCGTGATCGCGGAGAGCTTCGAGCGCATCCATCGCTCCAACCTGATCGGGATGGGAGTGCTCCCGCTGCAGCTCGCCGGCGGCGACTCGCTGGAGTCTCTGGGGCTGACCGGCGAGGAGACCTTCGACGTCGGCGATCTCGAGAACGGTGACGCCAAGACCGTCGAGGTGAAGGCGAGCCGGGACGGCGGAGACGAGGTCAGCTTCGAGGCGCGCGTGCGGCTGGACACGCCCAACGAGGTTCTCTACTTCCGCAACGGCGGCATCCTGCATCGCGTGCTGCGCGACCTGCGCTGACGTCGGATCCGGGCCGCCGCGCGTCTTTGCCGAGCGTCCAATCGGCGCGACGGCAAGTATTTGAGCAATTTAGTTGGCATTTTCTTGACGGATGCGGAAGAATGTGTGTTGCTCAGGGGGAACAGACTTCTCTAGAGCTCGTCCCCGGCCAGTCCCGCCTCCGGGGACGATCGCGTCGGCATCCCTCCCTGGCTACCGACGCGCAGGCGTGGCGCGGGCCGTGTGGACCCCCTGCCTCCCGCGGCCCCGCCCCGCCATGCCCTTTTCGGGCCCTGCAAACCTGCGCATCTCGGGGTCATCGGTCGGGCGTCTCGCTCACGCACATTTCAAGTGCGCTCGCTTCGCCACCCTCCCTGCTTCCCCCGAGGCTGCTTGGTTTTCGGACCCTCCGGTCGCCGATTGACGGCTACTCGGTCTTCGCCGCCTTCGGTGGCGGCTGGCGGCGCTCCAGCACCTCGATGCCGATGACGCTGCCCACCGGGCCCACGGGGGTGAGCGTCGCGGCGAGCAGCCAGTAGGGCGCCTCGCGGCGCAGGACCGCGATCCAGATCAGCAGGCAGAGTGCGATGAACCCGATGCCATGGCCGAGGCCGAAGACGAAGGTCTCGCCGTCGAATCCCGGCAGCAGCCAGAAGACGACCAGGGCGGCGAACACCGACAGCTCGACGTAGGAGGCCACCTTCACCCAGCCGAAGAGGGGTCCCGGCATCGGCTTGCGCAGAGCTGCGTCCACGCATGCCACCCTAGCGGCGCTTCGGGCCGCGGCTCGTACCGCGCGTACAGCCGCCGCAGCGGGACTTTGGACACGGGGCCATGGCCGCACTTTGCGGGAATCGCGACCATCCTCCGCATGACACCGAAGCGAGACGAGATCCGGGACGGCATTCGGGGCCGTGCTCGCGACGCAAGGCGCCTCGTCGGCCTCGAGCGCAGCTACCGCTGCGACGGCTGTGGCGCCGAGCATCGTTCCTGGGCGCGGATCCGGAGCTGCCCCGACTGCGGCGAGCCGCTGGCCGTCGCCGTGATCAGGCGCGCAGCATTCACCTAGCGGACCCGCAACACGAAAATTGACGCGGGCATCCGGTGCGGCCGGACGCTATTCGACCGTCCAGGTGTCTCCGGAGCGCAGCAGGGCGTTCAGCTCCTCGGTGCCGAGCTCCTGGCGCTCCTCCTCGAGCCGGCTCGCCATCGCCTCGCCGTAGACCGGCCGCTCGACGGCGCGGAAGACGCCGACCGCCGTGGGCCCGGTGGGATGATCGGAGAGGTGGGCGAGGGCGAAGGCGTGGCTGGGATTCGGGTCGCGAGCGTCGTGGACGACGAGCGACGCCTCGCCGACGTCGCCGACCTCGGCGATCCTCAGGCGCCCCTCCGGATCGCGGACCACGCCGCGATCGCCCTCGGCGCCGAAGCGGATCGGCTGCGAGTGCTCGAGCCTGATCTGGTTGTGTCGTCCCTGCTTGCCGCGCACGGCATCGAAGGCGCCGTCGTTGAAGACGTTGCAGTTCTGGTAGATCTCGACGAACGCCGAGCCCCGGTGACCGGCAGCGGCGCGCAGTACCTCCGTCGTGTGGTCGCGGTCGATGTCCGTAGTACGGGCGGCGAACGTCGCCTCGGCGCCCAGCGCGAGCGCGATCGGGTTGAAGGGATGGTCCTGGGACCCGAACGGCGTTGACTTGGTGACCTTGCCCTCCTCGCTGGTTGGCGAGTACTGGCCCTTCGTGAGGCCGTAGATCTGGTTGTTGAACAGCAGGATCTTGATCGGGACGTTGCGGCGCAGCGCGTGGATCAGGTGGTTGCCACCGATCGAAAGCGCGTCCCCGTCGCCGGTCACGACCCAGATCTCCAGATCCGGGCGGGCGAGGGCGAGGCCGGTCGCGAGGGCCGGGGCGCGTCCGTGGATCCCGTGCACGCCGTAGGTGCTCATGTAGTAGGCGAACCGCCCCGAGCAGCCGATGCCGGCCACGAATACGAATCGCTCCGGCGGGATGCCGAGCTCTGGCAGGTACTGCTGGACCGTCGCGAGGATCGCGTAGTCGCCGCACCCCGGGCACCAGCGCGTCTCCTGGTCGGAGGCGAAGTCCTTCTTGGTCAGCGCCGGGGCACCGTTGGCGCCCGCGCCCGCGCCATCGCCCAGTGCTCCGTTGTCGCTCGCCTCGGTCACAGCCGCTCCACGATCGCCTCGTCGAGGTCTTCGGAGAAGATCGGCAGCCCCTCGACCTTCGCGTACGGGATCGCGTCGACGAGGAACTCGTCGCGGATGATCCTGACGAGCTGCCCGGTGTTCATCTCGGGGACCAGGACCTTGGAGTACGCGCGCACGATCTCGCCCGTGTTCCGCGGCAGCGGGTTGAGGTGCCTGAGGTGCGCTCGGGCGACCTTCTTGTCCCGCTTGCGCACCCGCCGCACCGCGCTCTTGACCGCCCCGTAGGTCGAGCCCCAGCCGAGCACCAGCATCTCGGCGCCGTCCTGATGGTCGACCTCGGCCTCGGGGATGTCGCGTGCGATGCCCGCGACCTTCTCGGCGCGCAGGCGCGTCATCGCGGCGTGGTTCGCCGCCTCGTAGCTGACGTGACCCGTGACGTCCTCTTTCTCGAGCCCACCGATCACGTGCTGGAGGCCCTTCGTGCCCGGGAGCGCCCACGGTCGCGCGAGCTTGTCGTCGCGCAGATACGGCAGAAACTCGCCGTTCCGGTTGGGGCCGGTGGCGAAGCCGGGCTCGATCGTGGGCAGGGTCGCGGCGTCGGGGAGCAGCCATGGCTCGGACGAGTTGGCGAGGAAGGTGTCGGAGAGCAGGATCACGGGCGTCCGATAGGTGACCGCGATCCGGACCGCCTCGATGACCGCCTCGAAGCACTCCGCCGGCGTCGCCGCGGCGACAACCGGCACCGGGGACTCGCCGTGGCGGCCGTGGAGCGCCATCAATAGGTCGGCGGCCTCGGTCTTGGTCGGCATGCCCGTCGAGGGCCCGGCCCGCTGCACGTCGATGACGAGCAGCGGTAGCTCGAGGGCCACCGCGAGCCCGATCGTCTCCTGCTTGAGGTCCATGCCCGGACCGCTGGTGACGGTGACCCCCAGGTGCCCGCCGAAGGAAGCGCCGAGCGCCATGTTCGAGGCCGCGATCTCGTCCTCGGCCTGCATCGTGCGGACGCCGAAGCGCCGCTGCCGCGACAGCTCGTGCAGGAGCTCCGAGGCCGGCGTGATCGGATAGCTGGCAAGGAACAGCGGCAGGCCGCTCTTCACGCTCGCCGCCACCAGTCCCAGCGCGGTTGCCGTCGTGCCGTTGACGCCGCGGTAGGTGCCCGGCTCGGCGGGCGCCGGCTTGACCTCGTAATGGACCTGCATCAGCTCCGCCGTCTCGCCGAAGTTGTAGCCCGCCCGGAAGGCGGCCAGGTTCGCCTCCATGGTCTGAGGCTGGTCGCCGAACTTCTGCCCGATCCAGCGCAGCGTGAGCTCTGTTGGGCGGCTGTACATCCAGGAGACGAGCCCGAGGGCGAAGAGGTTCTTCGACCGTGCGGCCTCACGCGCGCTGATCCCGTCGACACCCTCGGTGGCGCGGACCGTCATCGAGGTCATCGGGATGCGAAGCACGCGGTAGTCGTCCAGCGTGGCGTCCTCGAGCGGATTCGTCTCGTACTCGGCCTTGCGCAGGTTGTGCTTCGTGAACCCGTCCTCGTTGGCGATCACGATCCCGCCTCGCTCGAGCTCCGGCAGGTTGACCTTGAGCGCCGCGGGGTTCATCGCCACGAGGACGTTCGGACGACCACCCGGTGTCAGGATCTCGCGCGACGCGAAGTGGATCTGGAACGCCGACACCCCGGCGAGCGTTCCCGCCGGGGCACGGATCTCGGCCGGGAAGTCGGGCAGCGTCACGAGGTCGTTGCCGATCAGGGCGGTCGCGGCGGCGAAGCGGTTGCCCGCAAGCTGGATGCCGTCGCCCGAGTCGCCGGCGAAGCGGACCACCACCCGCTCCTTTTCGACGACCCTGCTCACGACACTATCGGTGCGATTGGTGGTTCAACCCCGTGCGTCGATTGTACGCAGGGGCGTGGCTGAACCCGCGGGTTTACCTTGGCTAGCCCTCGAGCGCGGTCAGCACGATCCGCTGCTGCTCGGTGCGGTGGGCGGCGGGGTAGCCCTCCGACGGCGCTGCGCGCTGGGGGCGGCCGATGTAGCGGAACTCGACCCCCTCGGGCACGAGCTCCGGCATCCGGATCGAGGTCACCTTCCAGGCGCCCATGTTCTGGGGCTCCTCCTGGGTCCAGGCGATCTCCTTCAGGTTCGGATACGAGGAGATCAGCTCCGTGATCTGATCGCGCGCAAACGGGTAGAGCAACTCGAGCCGCGCCACCGCCACCTTCGCCGCCGCCTCGCGCTTCTCGTGCTGGTCGATGTCGTAGTAGATCTTGCCGCTGCACAGCACGAGTCGCTCGACCTCGTCGCGGCGCTCGGCGGCGCGGGGGTCATCGATCACGAACCTGAAGCTGCCCGAGGTCAATTCCTCGAGTCGCGAGGCCGCGGCGGGCAGCCGCAGCAGCCCCTTGGGGGTGAAGACGACGAGTGGGCGAGGCTTCGCGATCCGGGCCTGGCGGCGCAGCAGGTGGAAGTACTGAGCCGCCGTCGTCGGGTTGGCGAGCCGCATGTTGCCCTCGGCGGCGAGCGCGATGAAGCGCTCGATCCGGGCGCTCGAATGCTCCGGCCCCGAACCCTCGTATCCATGCGGCAGCAGCAGGGTGAGGCGGGTCTGCTGGCCCCACTTCGACTCGCCCGAGGCGATGAAGCTGTCGATGATCACTTGTCCGGCATTCGCGAAGTCCCCGAACTGCGCCTCCCACAGCACGAGGCTCTCCGGCGATGCCGCCGAGTATCCGTACTCGAACCCGAGGCACGCGGTCTCGGACAGTGGGCTGTTGTAGAGCTCCATCGGAGCCAGCGCCCCGGAGAGATGCTGTATCGGCGCGTACTCCAGCCCCGTCTTCTCGTCGTGCAGCACGAGGTGGCGGTTCGAGAACGTGCCGCGCTCCGTGTCCTGGCCGGTGAGCCGGATATGGGTGCCCTCGGTGAGCAACGAGGCATAGGCGAGCCCCTCGGCGTGCCCGAACTCGATCCCGCCGTCGTCGAGCACGTCGCGGCGCCGGAAAAGCGGCTTGCGCAGCTTGCGGTGGATCGTGAAGCTCTCCGGGACCTTGAGCAGCTCCTCGTTGAGCGAGCGCAGGCGCTTCTCGGAGACCGCGGTCTCGACCTCAGGGCTCTTCGAGCGGTCCAGCTCCCCGGTCCCGGTCGCCGTGGAGACCGGGTCCTCGTACTCGCCGGCCTCGATCTTGCGGCGCAGGTCCTTGAGCGATGCCGAGAGCTGCTCCCGCTGCTCGGTCGCGTCGCGTTCGACGTCCTCGGGCTCGACCACGCCCTCCTTGGCGAGCCCCTCGGCGTAGATCTCGCTGAGCGGCGGGTGCTGCTTGATCGCCGCGGCCATCCTCGGTTGCGTGTAGGCGGCCTCGTCGGTCTCGTTGTGGCCGTAGCGCCGGTAGCCGATCAGGTCGATCACCACGTCGCGGGCGAACTCCTCGCGGTAGGCCATCGAGAGCCGGATCGCCCCGATGCAGGCCTCGACGTCATCGGCGTTGACGAGGATGATCGGGACGTTGTAGCCCTTCGCCATGTCGGAGGCGTACGGCGTCGAGCGCGCGTCCGTGGCGTCGGTCGTGAATCCCACCTGGTTGTCGGTGATGATGTGGATCGTCCCGCCGGTCTTGTAACCGTCGAGGCCGAGCAGGTTGAACGTCTCGGCGACGACGCCCTGGGCGGGGAACGCCGCGTCGCCGTGCAGCAGGCAGGGGACCGCGACGTTGTGGTTGTGGTGCAGCAGCGGCCCCGAGTGCTCGGTCTGGGCGGCGCGCGCCGCACCGGTGACCACGGGGTCGACGAACTCGAGGTGGCTCGGGTTCGGATACAGCCGCATCTTGATCTGCTCTCCGCCGCGGGTCTGGAAGATGCCCTCGGCGCCGTGGTGGTACTTGACGTCGCCGGTGCCGCGATGGGGCACGGCCGCGATCGCCCGCACCGCCTCGATCCCCTTGGCGCCCTCGAACTCGGCGAACAGCGACTCGACCGAGCGGCCGAGGTTGTGGGCGAGCACGCTGAGCCGCCCGCGGTGCGCCATCCCGATGACGACCTCGCCGGCGCCGGCCCGCTCGGCCAGCGTCCCGAGCTCGTCGAGCATCGGGACGATCGCGTCGAGTCCCTCGATCGAGAACACCTTCTGGCCGAGGTAGCTCTTCTGGATGAAGCGCTCGAACTGGAAGACCTCGATCAGGCGCGACAGAAGCGCCCGCTTCTCCTCGGGATCGAGCGGCTTGCGGTGCCAGCCCGTCTCGATCATGTCGCGCAGCCAGAGGCGTTGCTGGTGAGAGGAGAGGTGCTCGAACTGGTACCCGAGGGTGGAGCAGTAGACCTGGCGCATCCGCGGCAGCGCCTCCAGCAAGGTCTCGCCGGGCACGCCGATCCGCAGGATCGAGGCGGGGATCTGGGACATCAGCTCCGGGGTCAGGTTGAGGTTCTCGGGCTCGAGCCCGGGATCGCCCTTCGGCTCCGAGCCGAGCGGGTCGAGATCCGCCGCGAGGTGGCCGTGGGTGCGGTAGGCCTTGAGCAGCGAGGTCGCCGCCTGGACGGCCTGGAGCAGCTCCAGGTCGGGCTTTGCCTCGACGCCGGTCGCCGGCGTGACGGCAGGCGCGGCCGCGCCCGGGGCGCCGAGCGGCGGCGCCGACGCGGCGGCCGGATGCGCCGTGGTCACGACGCTCGTCGCGATGCCGAGCGCCTCGGCGACCGACTCGTAGAAGGAGTCCTCGCCCTGTAGCAGCTGGTCGATGCGGCGCAGGAACGATCCCGACTCGGCCCCCTGGATGATCCGGTGGTCGTAGGTCGAGGTCATCGTCATCACCTTGGAGATGCCGAGCGCCTTGACCTTGTCCTGGGGGGCGTGCTGCCACTCGACCGGGTAGGCGATCGAGCCCGTCGCGACGATCGTCCCCTGGCCCACCATCAGCCGCGGCACCGAGGCCACTGTCCCGAGCCCGCCGGGGTTGGTCAGCGTGATGTTCGTGCCCTTGAAGTCGTCGGCGGTGAGCTGGTTCTCGCGCGTCTTGGTGATCAGGTCCTCGTAGTAGCTGTGAAAGCCGCCGAATTCGAGTGTGTCGGCGCCCTTGATGGCGGGGACCATGAGGCTGCGCGAGCCGTCCTTGCGCTCGACGTCTACCGCGATCCCGAGGTTGACGTGGGCGGGCTCGACGGCGTTGGGCTTGCCGTCCCGCTCTTCGAAGCTGCGCGCCATGACGCGCCACTCCTGGGCGGCGGTGACGATCGCCCAGGCCACGAGGTGGGTGAACGACACCTTCATGCCGCGCTCCTTCAAGACCCCGTTGAGCGCCTTGCGCTTGGCGTCGAGGGTGTCGACGGCCACGGTGCGGAAGGAGGTGGCGGTGGGGATCGAGCGGCTCTCCTCCATCGCCTTGGCGAGCATGCCCGCGGGACCGCGAAGCGGCTTTGCCTCGCCCTCGGCGACCGGCGCGGCCGCGGCCCCGTCACCGCCGTCGGCGGCTTCGAGCACGTCGGCCTTCGTGATCCGCCCACCGGCGCCGCTTCCCTTGACACGCCCGAGGTCGATGCCGCGCGCCGCCGCGACGCGACGCGCCACCGGCGACGCGCGGTGCCCGTCGCCGTCGCCCTCGGCGGGCGCAGCCGGAGCGGGCGCGGCCGCTTCGCCGCCCTCGCTCGGAGCCGCGGCGGGCTTCGCCGCCGGCGCGCCCGATGCCGTGATCTCCGCCAGGGCCTCCCCGACCTGCACCGTCTCGTCGGGCTGCTTGAAGAGCTTGGCGATCGTCCCGCTCGCGGGTGCCGGCACCTCGGCGTCGACCTTGTCGGTGGAGACCTCGACCACGGTCTCGCCTTCCTCGACGGAGTCGCCCTCCTGCTTGTGCCACTCGAGCACCGTGCCCTCGGTGACCGACTCGCCCATTTCGGGCATCACGAGCTGGATGGTCTCGCCTTCCGCGGCGCCGGCCTCGGCCTCCGCCGTCGGCGCGGGCGTCTCGACCTTGCCGGGTTGCGGAGACTCCGAGGGCACGGACTCGTCGCCGAGGTCAGCGTCGCCTTCGCCGCCGCCCTCGACGAGGCTCGACCCTTCCTCCTGACTCTCGTCGGTCGCCGATGCGCCGTCGCCCGAGGCCGCCGCCTCCGCCGACGGGTCGAGCTCGGCCAGCGCGGCTCCCACCTGCACGGTCTCGTCTACGTCCTTGACGATCTTGACCAGCTTGCCGCTCGCCGGCGCCGGCACCTCGGCGTCGACCTTGTCGGTCGAGACCTCGACCACGGTCTCGCCCTCCTCGACGAAGTCTCCCTCCTGCTTGTGCCACTCCAGCACCGTGCCCTCGGTCACGGACTCGCCCATCTGGGGCATCTGGATCTCGACGGTCTCGGCTGTGGCCATCCCTCGGCACTAACTCTAAGCGACTCCAGGCACAAGACTCGACTGCTACCTTGCTTGCGGAATGTGGGGGAGGAGCAGGCTTAGACGCCGGAACGGAATCGCCGCCGCCCGGGTACTGGGTGTCGGGACGGCCGCCGCGATCCTGGTCGCGCTGGCGCTGGCGCCGACTGCTCTCGCGACCCAGCGATTCGCGGATCCGGCCGGCGCGTCCACCGGGACGTGTGCACCACCGGATCCGCCGTGCACCCTCGAGCGGGCAGTCGAGGATCCGCAGACCGT
>DASPWW010000106.1:0-8431 GCA_035637595.1 Solirubrobacterales bacterium
CAACGCGCTGCGGGCGCTGGCCCTGATCACCACGCATCGGATGCAGTCCGAGCAGGTGCTGAGGGAGGTCGACGAGGCGGAGCGCACCGACGAGGGGGCCCTGACGGCGTTCGGCATCTCGGACCTCGATTACCTCGAGGCGTGCATCGAGGAGGCGATGCGGCTCTACCCGACGACGCCGCTGCTGTCGCGCGAGACGCTCGAGGACGTGCGCTGGAACGGGGCCACCGTCCCCGCGGGAACCCAGGTCCTGATCTCCAACACCTTCAACCACCGCGACCCCGAGCTCGACTTCGCCGATCGCTTCGCCCCCGAGGAGTGGCTCGAGGGCGGTGCGGCGGAGAGCTGGCAGTTCAACCAGTTCAGCCACGGCCCCCAGGGCTGCCCCGGCGCCTGGATCGCCCTGTTCGTCGGCAAGGGCCTGCTCGCGGCGCTGCTCGCCGAGCGGCGCTTCGACCTCGTGAGCGGCCCCGACCTCGACTCGGCCGAGGCGCTGCCGGCGATGCTCGACTTCTTCCGGCTGCGGTTCGCGGTCGAGCCGCGCGCCTAAACGGCTGTCCGACACGACCGGTGCCCTCGGCCGCGAGTGGCGGTACGCTGCATCCAATGAGCGGGGTGAGGTGGGCGATTGTCGTGGCTCTGGGAGGCGCGGCAGCGCTGCTCGCTGCCACGCCGGCAAACGCCGCCACGCGCTTCGCCGAGCCCAACGGAAACGGCGCCTCCGGTGCGGGACAGTGCGTCGAGGCCGACCCCTGCAGCCTCCAGACCGCGGTCGAGGATCCCAGCGTCGCCAACGGCGACGAGGTGATTCTGCTGCCGGGCACGACCAACGGGGTCTACGAGAGCCAGACAGACACGGTCACCATCGACAACGCGGTCACAGTGCGATCGCGCGAGACCGATCCGCGTCCGGTCATACCGATCAGCGGCGGCGGGAACTTCGGCTTCTACATTACGAACGGCGGAGCGACCCTTCGCCGGCTCCAAATCAATGGCGACGCCACGGCGGGCGCTGCGCTCCAGATGATCAGCGGCGGGACTGCCGAGCGGCTGTACGTTCAGACAGTCGGGCTGAACGTCAGTCCGTGCGTGTTCGGGTTCCCGAATCCCGTGCTCCGGGACTCGGTCTGCTATGCGACCAACGGCGGGGACGCCGTCGTATTCAGTATCGGCGGGGCGATCACCGCCACCTCGACCCTGCGGAACGTAACCGCGGTGACGACGGACGCCGCTGCCAGCGCCATCCACGTGTTCGCTGGGGAGGCCACCCCTGGCGGTGGTGGCGCCAACCTGACGCTCAATGCCGCCAACGTGATCGCCAGCGGCGCGAACTTCGATGTTCAGGCGGAGACGGACAGCTCGAGTGGCGCCGTGGCGACAATCAATCTCACGAACTCAAACTACGACCAGCGAAGCACGCTCGGTTCGGGCACATCCGTCACGGACCCCACCACCAACTCAAATCAGACCGCACCGCCGGTTTTCGTCAACGCGGCGACGGGCAACTTCCATCAGACCGCTGCATCGCCGACCATCGACATGGGTGACCCGGGAGCGTCGATGCTCGGCACGCTTGACATCGACGGGGACCCGCGGTCGCTCCCCGGCGACTGCGACAGCAGCGCGGCGCCCGACATCGGGGCGGACGAGTTCACGCCCCCGTGCCGCTTCGCGGAGCCGAATGGCGATGGCCCCTCGGGCGCGGGGCAATGTCTCGAGGCGGACCCATGCAGCCTTCAAGCGGCGATTGAGGATCTCTCGGTCGCAAACGGCGACGAGGTGATCCTGCTGCCGGGAGCCACTAACGGCGTCTTCGAGAATCAGACGGACGCCCTGACGGTCGACAACGCGATCACGGTGCGCTCGCGCGGAACCGATCCGGTTCCGGTGATCCCCACGACCGCCGGTTTCGGCGTGTTCGTCGTCAATGGCGGCGCGACGCTCCGCCGGCTTCAGATCGAATCGAATGCAAACGGAGGCTCGGCCCTCAGGTTCAGCGACGGCGGGACCGCGGAGCGAGTGTTCGTGCAGTACGACGGCACCGGCGGCGACGCATTGGTGCTCGCCGGCTCGTCCCTGGTCCGCGACTCGGTGTTCTGGAACAGCTCCGCGACCGGTCAGGCCGCCGTCAATTTCAGCGTCATTGGCAGCGTGACTCAGACCGCCACTCTCAGAAACGTGACTGCAATCGCCCCGCTGGACGCCATTCACGTCGAAGCCGGTAGCGACGCGGACCTCACCCTCGACGCCGCGAACGTGATCGCGAACGCGACGACCGATGTGACCGCCACGACCGACGGCGCAGCCAGCACGACCGCCACCGCGACGTTGTCGAACTCCAACTACGACACCCGCAGCGCGCTGGGCACGGGAGCCTCGGTGACGGACCCAAGCACGAACTCGAATCAGATGGCGGCAGCCGTGTTCGTTGACGCCGCAAACGGCGATTTCCACCAGACGGCGGAGTCGCCCACGATCGACATGGGCGATCCAGGCGCGTCGATGCTCGGCACGCTCGACCTCGACGGCGAGGTGCGGTCGTTCGACGGCGACTGCAACAGCACCGCGACGCCCGACATTGGCGCGGACGAGTTCACGGGTAGCTGCCCGCCACCGCCAGGTCCAACGCCGCAGCCGGAGCCCGGGACGGGCGATACCACCCCGCCCGAGACGACGATCACCGCAGGGCCGAAGTCGAAGACGAAGTCCAAGACCGCGAGCTTCAGCTTCACGTCGACCGAGCCGGGATCGACCTTCGAGTGCAAGCTCGACGACAGGCCCTTCGAGCCCTGCACCTCGCCCCACGACGTCAAGGTCAAGAAGGGAAAGCACAGCTTCCAGGTGCGGGCCAAGGACGCGGCCGGAAACATCGATCCCACGCCGGCCGAGCAGAGCTGGAAGGTCAAGAAGAAGAAGAAGAAGAAGTAGTAACTCGGATAGGAGCTGGATTGGCGGGGATTGGGATCGTTCGTCGGGAGGCTGCCGGGGCCTTGCTCGGGTTGCTCGTCACGCTGTGGGCGACCTGGCCCACCGGCGCCTGGGCCGCGACGAGCTATCCGGCCAGCACCGGCTCGGACGGCGCGTGCGCCTTCGTCGACCCGGGCTCGTACGTGCTCAACGTCCAGACGAACACCTATACGGGGCCCTCTGGGACTCACCCGTTGGGCGACGGCGGGATCTACAACTGCACCAGCCTGACGGTGGGTGCCGGCGCGACTTTGACCACCACCGGGCAATCGTCGGCGACGGGCTTGTCCGGCGTGCTGGAGTTTCGGGTCAGCGGCCCGGTGGTGATCGACGGGACGATCAGCGTCTCCGGGGCGAGCGGCGGGAGCGGGGCGAGCTGTGGCGACGGGTTCACCGGAATCGCGGGGTCCACGGCCACCTGTCCGTCGGGGGGAGCGGGCGGGATCGCGTCGGGCGCGCAGGCGGGCGAGAACGCGACGAGCACGGGCGGGGCCCAGGTGGCCGGCGGCGGAACGTACGGCGGTGGCGGGGGCGGCGATCGTGGCGGCGGAGGCGGGGGTGGCGGCCAGAAGGGCGGCGGCGGCGGCGCGGGCGGCGCCGATGCCGCGAACGGAAATGCGTTCGGGAGCGGCGGTGGCGGAGGCGGTCCGGGCGGTCTGGGGGGAAACGTGGCGGGCGGCGCCGGCAAGCGCGGGTCGGATGTCGCACCGGGGTCGGGCGTCGCGGCGACCGACGGCGCGGCCGGTTTGTCCGGCGGCAACGGCGGCGGTGGCGGCGGTGGCGCGTTCGGGTCCCTGAACTCACCGGCCGGGCCCGCATTCGACCCTCCGGCCGCCGGCTTTCACCCCGGATCCGGCGGCGGAGGGGGCGGGAGCAGCGGCAGCGGGGACTCGAACGGAGGCGGCGGCGGGGGCGGCGGCGGCGCGATCCGCATCACGACCCCGTCGACGATCACCATCAACGGCATGATCACCGGCAAGGGCGGCAACGGTGGAGGCGCGGGTGCCGCGATCAGCGGGGTCGGCGGCGGCGGTGGCGGTGGCGGCTCGGGCGGGAGTGTGTTCCTGATCGCCCCCACCATCACCGGCAGCGGCGCCCTCTCGGCGACCTGGGGTCTGCCGGGGCTGGGGTCCGGCGGCGGAGGTCAAGGGGGACAAGGCTCCGACGGCTACATCAAGATCTTCGCCAACTCGCTGAGTGGCGTCGCCGCCAATCCCCTGGCGGACGTCAGCCCCCACAGCTACCCCCTCACCGTCAACCTGGCGGGCGCCGGTTTGGGCACGGTGACCGGTTCCGGGATCGACTGCGGCGTCGACTGCACCGAGCCCTACGACCCCGGGAGCCAGGTCGGCCTCACCGCCACACCCGCGCCCGGCTCGGAGTTCGCCGGCTTCAGCGGCGACTGCGCGGGGGCGACCTGCGACCTGACGATGTCCGCTGACCGCAGCGTCACAGCGACCTTCACGCCCGCATCCGGTCCTCCCGCCGGGGCCGACACCAATCCACCCAACACTCAGATCACCAAGGGCCCGAAGGACAAGACCAAGAAGAAGACCGCGACCTTCGAGTTCTCCGCCAGCGAGCCCGCGACCTTTGCCTGCACGCTCGACGGCAAGCAGGAGTTCAAGGCCTGCACCTCGCCGCTGACCGTCAAGGTCAAGAAGGGCAAGCACAGCTTCGAGGTGACGGCGACCGACGCGGCCGGCAACGCCGACCCGACGCCCGCGACCGACGGCTGGAAGGTCAAGAAGAAGAAGAAGAGATGAGCTGATTGGCGGCGTCGCTCGCCGCGGCGAGGTCCTCGTCGGCCACGGCCTCGGCGAGCGCGGCGAGCGCGGCGTCGATTCGGGTCAGCTCGACCGGGTCGACGCTGCCGGCGAAGCGGTCGCGGATCCAGCCGAGCGTCGCGGCGTCGCCCCTGACGCCGCCGAGATCCCCGGCCGAGGCGTCGACGAGCGCCTGGCGGGCCCAGAGCCCGAACCGGCCTTGGTCGATCGCGGCGGGGGATCGGTAGCGCAGCTCGAGGTCGAGGGTCGACTGCGCGACATCGATCGCTGCCGTGCCGGCCGCGGTCCGATCGCGCGCCTCGATCGATCCCGAAAGCGAGGTGAGGCTGCGTTCCATCTCGCCCGCGATGCGGCGCGAGGTCTCGTCGCGCCGGTAGGCCGCCCAGGACTCTTCAGCCGCGCGCTCGCCCGCGGCGGCGCCAGCCCAGTCGCCGGCCCGCGCCGCATCGAGCGCGTCGTCAGCAGCGCGCGTCAGGGCACCGAGCTCGGGCGGCGTGGGACCGCTGAGCGCGTCGGCCGGAACCGCGAGCGCCATCGCCTCGACCTCGCCGCGGTCGCGGGTGAAGAACTCGCCGTATCCGGGGGCGAAGACCTTGTCGCTCGTGGCCCCGTCGTCGTGGAGCTCCTCGCCGACCATCGCCCCCTCGACCGGTCCGCTCGGCCCATCCACGGTCTTCCCGACGGTCTTGACCGTCACCTCCTCGAACGCGATCGCGGGGATGTTCTCGGTACGGAACACGTCCCCGACCTGCGGATCGCCCGGCATGATCATCGCCGGCGGCCCGTCGCGACCCGCCAGCCATGTGCCCTCGGTGTCCCCGACCGCGCCGTCCTCGTCGTAGTTGAAGACGTCCTCGCCGAAGTACCACACCGACTCGTCGTCGGCCTGGGCGTAGTAGTCGAGCGCGACTTCCTCGATTCGGCCGTCGAGGTAAGCGACGTACTGGGACACGAGGGCCTCGACCTGCTCGCCCTCGCTCCACTCGATGAGCCTCGTGTGGGGCAGCAGCGTGGTCTCGGTGTGAAACGGCTTGCCCTCGACCCTGCCGCTCAGGACCGCGGAACGCAGTTCGCCGATCGGGAACAGCGGATTGGTCACGCGGGTCGGGTCGGAGAAGGTCGGGGCGGCGAGATCGACGCGGTCGGAGTCGGGGGCGACGGGGAGCTTCGCCAGCCCCGCGGCCGCGAGCTGGGCGTTCGTGGGCTGGGGCAGCGTCCCCGGGCCCGCAATATTCGAGCCGTCGCTGCCCCCGCAGCCGGCGGCGAGCATCGCGGCAGCGAAGCCGATGCCGACCGCTTTCGGGACCCACGCCACGCCATCGTTGTACACGGGACGCGATGAAGCTGCGATGAAGGCTGCCTCCTCGCCGTTGACATAGGCTGACCTCGATGACGACCGTCCGCGAGGCGTCCTTCGAGCTCCTTCGGGCGCGGGGGATGACGACGATGTTCGGCAACCCGGGCTCGACCGAGCTGCCGATGCTGAGGAACTTCCCCGACGACTTCACCTACGTGCTCGGGCTCCAGGAGGCGGTCGTCGTCGGGATGGCGGACGGGTTCGCTCAGGCCAGCGGCCGCCCGACGGTCGTCAACCTCCACACGGCGCCGGGGGTCGGCAACGCGATGGGGGCGATCTTCAACGCCCAGGCCAACCACTCCCCGCTCGTGATCACCGCCGGCCAGCAGGTCCGCGCCGTGATGACGATGCAGGCGAACCTCACCAACCGCGACGCGGCCCTGATGCCCCTGCCGCTCGTCAAGTGGAGCTACGAGGTCCCGCGCGCCGAGGACGTCCCGGCGGCGCTGGGCCGCGCCACCAACATGGCGGGGCTGTCGCCGCGCGGCCCCGTCTTCGTCTCGATCCCGATGGACGACTGGGAGGCCGAGGTCGACGACGGCGCCGTCGGGCACGCCATCGAGCGCAGCGTCACCGGCCGCGCCGCGGCCGACCCCGAGCGGGTGCGCGATCTCGCCAAGCGCCTGAGCGAGGCCAAGAGCCCGGTACTCGTCGCCGGCCCCGACGTCGACGCGAGCGGCGCATGGGAGTGGGCGGTCGAGCTCGCCGAGCGCCAGCACCTCCCCGTCTGGGCGATTCCCGCCCCGGGCGGGGGGCGAATCGGCTTTCCCGAGGGCCATCCCAACTTCCAGGGGGTGCTGCCGCCGGCGATCGCGCCGCTGTCACAGACGCTCGAGGGCCACGACCTCGTGCTCGTGGCCGGCGCCTCTGTGTTCAGCTATTACCCCTACATCCCGGGGCCGCTGCTCCCCGAGGGCGCCTCGCTGGTCGCGATCACCTCCGACCCCGACGAGGCCGCGCGGGCGCCGATGGGCGACGCGATCGTCGCAGACGTGGCGCTGACGCTCGAACGGCTGCTCGACGAGGTCGGCGAGTCCGACCGCGACGAGCCGCCGCAGCGACCGCCGCCCGACGAGCCGCCCGAATCGGACCCGATCAGCGGCAGCGAGGCGATGCGGACCCTGGCCGGCGTCTGGCCCGAGGACGCGATCGCGGTGATCGAGACGCCGTCGAGCACGGCGGCGTTTCGCAACCAGGTCCGGATCTCGCGTCCCGCCAGCTACTTCTTCGCGGCCGGGGGCGGGCTCGGCTACGGGCTCGCGTCGGCGGTCGGCGTCCAGCTCGCCCAGCCCGACCGGCCCGTCGTCTGCGTGATCGGCGAGGGCTCGGTGCAGTACGCGGTCTCGGCGCTCTACACCGCGGCCGCCTACGAGGTCCCGCTGACGATCCTCGTGCTGCGAAACCGCGAGTACGCGATCCTCAAGTGGTTCGCAGAGTTCGAGCAGGTCAGCGGGGCGCCGGGCCTCGACCTCCCGGAGCTCAACACGGCGGAGATCGCGGACGGCTACGGCATCAGCTCGCGCCGCGTCGAGGGGAGCGAGGAGCTGGGCAGCGCGCTGAGCGACGCGATCCCGTCCGGCAAGCCGGAGCTCGTCGAGGTCGGCGTGGCGCCCGGAATGTGGCTGATGTGAGGGTGGCTGGCGTGAGGGAGGGCTAGCCGGCGTGGCCCTGCTCGAACCGCGGGTGGATCGCATCGCCCCCGAGCCCTCGGAGCCGAGCCCCGACCGCGCACCCGACTGGGTCGCCGAGGGCACGCCGGAGCCGCTTCGCTCCGACCTCGTCGAGCTGCTCGGCGATGACCGCGTCTTGGCCCGGGCGCTCGACCTGGTCCGCTACGCCTCGGACGCGAGCCCCTATCGCCTGATCCCCAAGGCGGTGGTGATGGCGAGGGACGTCGACGACGTCGCGAAGCTGTTCGGCTACGCGCGGAGCACCGGCACGCCGGTGACGTTCAGGGCCGGTGGTACGAGCCTCAACGGGCAGTCGCAGGGCGACGGGATCCTCGTCGACGCGCGCCAGCACTGGCGCGGGATAGCGGTCGAGGACGGCGGCGAGCGGGTCCGGGTGGGGTGCGGGACCGTGCTCGGGCACGTCAACCGCGTGCTCGGCGAGCACCAGCGCAAACTCGGCCCCGACCCCGCGTCGAAGGACATCGCCTGCGTCGGCGGCGTGGTCGCCAACAACTCGGGCGGGATGCGCTGCGGGGTCACCCACGACTCCTACATGACCGTGCGGGCGATGAAGCTCGTGCTGGCGTCGGGGACGGTGATCGATACAGCGGCCCCCGACGCCGAGCAGCGCTTCGCCGCCGCCGAGCCCC
>DASPWW010000107.1:0-14583 GCA_035637595.1 Solirubrobacterales bacterium
CGCCCGCCGCAGCGCTCGCTTCGTGGCCCGGAGCGAGCGCAGCTGGTGCGGATCGCTAACCGCCAGCCACTTGACGCGCTTGCCGCCGATCCCGACGAACAGCCTGCGCCCGGGCTTGCGCCGCGCCTCGAACACGCCGACCCCCCCGGCTCGGAAGCGACGCCGCAGGTGAAGGCGCCGGATCGCATGGCGCCGGCCGGTGCCGGCTCGCACTCCCTTGACGGTGTGGCCGAGCACGGTGGTCAGGATCACCGCGGCCTGCGCGGGGCTGTGGTTGCGGTAGGCGATCCGCAGCTCCGCGTCCCCGATCACGCACCAACGGTCGGTCCCGTCCTTTTGCGAGTGCGGCTCGCCGAGCAGCCCGAGCACCTGCTCGCGGGTCATCCCGAGGCTGACGGCGCCGACCTGGCGCCCGTGCAGCTCCCCACCCGGCGCGATGCAGTTGCCGAACACCGGCTGGCCCGCGTACACGCCGCCGGCAGCCGCCTTCGCTACGCAGTCGGGCTCGGGCGCGGTCTCCATCAGCACGATCACGCCACCGCCGCCGGCCTCGGTGAAGAACGGCTTGTACTGGGGCGGTGCGTAGTCGTAGCCGCTCGCCGGCTGGCCGCCGATCCGGAAGTTGTCGACCGCGACGCCGCCGATCCCCATCGCCTTGTCGAAGAAGTAGTTGCCGTCCCAGTGCCACAGCTCCGGGGGCTGGCCCTGGACCAGCGAGCCCGTCCAGTGATCGCGCTGGAAGTAGAAGCACTTCGGCGCCGCCGCAGCGACGCGGGTCGGCTCGTTGGCGAGGAAGTCGATCAGGCCCGCGTCGGGCAGGAGGTTCTGCTGCGTCTTGTCGAACTCGACGCAGAACGGATCGGCGCCGGGGTCGGGGAAGTCGGTCCCGGTGCCGACGTTCTGGATCTCGCAGTTGAAGGGGTTGGTGCCGTCCCACGGCCCGACGACCTGGGTCTGCTGGGCGCCGGCCGCAGAGCACGCCCACAGCCCCGCCGCGAGCGAGAGGACCGCGGCGAGCGCCGCTCGCCCGCGCCTGCCGCTCACCTCGCTCCGTCTCATCGTCCCCTCAATCGAGACGTTACCGGGGAGATGTCCGAACCGCCACCCGGAACCACCGCTCGGTGGTACGTTGACGGCCTCCGATGGAGGAGAGGGGAGCTCCGGGCGACGCAATCCGCAACGACCTCGCGGAGGAGTTGTCGCGGCGCCAGTTCCTGGGCCGCGCGGGCGCCCTGGGCCTCGGTGCCGTCGTGGTCTCGGCCCTCCCGGCGGCTGCCCGCCTTGCGACCCCCGACGCCGCGAAGGCCCAGCTGCCCCTCGGCGATCTCGCCGACGGGACGCTTCAGGCGTTCTTCGACACGATCATCCCGGGGCGACCGGCGAGCGTGACCG
Organism: Solirubrobacterales bacterium; assembly: GCA_035637595.1. Taxonomy (GTDB): domain Bacteria; phylum Actinomycetota; class Thermoleophilia; order Solirubrobacterales; family 70-9; genus DASPWW01. Next base: position 1,393 of record DASPWW010000107.1, read on the forward strand.
AGCTCGGCAACGCGATCCATCCCCAGGCGATCGCCGGGGTCGACCCCGAGCCCGGGGCCGTCGAGACAGACGCCCTGCTGCTCGCCCACAACACAAAGATCGGCTTCGACGCGCTCGAGGCAGCGTTTCTCACCGATCTCGAGCTGCGCTCGCTGTCGATCGCGGGCGGGCAGTTCCTCGATCTCGACTACGAGGCGCGCGAGCGCGTCGGCCTCGTCGGGCTCGACTTCGGAAATCCCGGGCGTCAGGTCTGGGAGGCCGCCGCCGCCGTGCCCTTCACCGCGTTCTGCGCCGCTGCCAACGTTCCCAACGCCACGGCCGCGACATCGCTGGGCTACGCGGTCATGGGCCATCCCGGGACCGCCCCGCACGGCTACAAGAGCTTCTCCTACAAGCGGCGGCTAAACAGGGGTCGCACGAAGGGCGGCAGCCTCCCGTGACCGGCAACGCCAACGCAGTTATCTGATGGCCGAGCGAGTCGACGTCTGCATCGTGGGCTCTGGCTTCGGCGGGTCGATCGCGGCGTGGCGGCTCGCCGAGCTCTACCGGGCCGCGGAGACCAACGCCAGCGTCGTGGTGCTGGAGCGCGGCCTGCGCAAGGGCCACACCGACTTTCGCCAGTCGATGGACGTCGACCACCTGTCCGACATCTACGCGCTGGTCCAGGGCCAGGGCGCCCAGATCGTGCTCGCGAACCTGGTCGGCGGCGGCTCCAACCTCTATCTCGCCGCATCGCTGCGCTCGCCGAGCGAGACCTTCGAGCGCACCGACGTGCATCCCAACGACGGGCCGCGGCGCCGCCTGTGGCCTGCGGCGATCAGCCGCAGGACGCTCGACCCCTACTACCGCCGCGCCGAGCGTGGCCTGCGCGTCACCCAGGGGGGATGGAGGGAGGTCTCGAAGTCGGGCGGGATCTGGGCCGCCATGCTGCGCAAGGCCGGCTACACCTGCGACCGGGTGCCGCTGGCGATCAACCCCGAGCGCTGCGTCGACGCGAAGTGGTGCTACACGGGCTGCATCTTCGGCGCCAAGAACTCGCTGATCACCAACTACCTGGCCTCGGCCGAGCGCGCCGGCGTCCAGGTGCGCCCGCTAGTCCAGGTAAACGACTTCTCGCAGTCGAGCGCCACGCCGTATCGCTGGATCGTCCATGGCCAGCAGATCGACCCCGCCACCAAGCAGCCGGCCGGTGCGATCGACGACATCGAGTGCAAGGTGCTGATCCTCTCCGGGGGAGCGATGGGGACGCCGCCGATCATGATGCGCTCGCGCCAGAACGGAGCGCTGCCCAACGTCTCGGCGCACCTCGGCAGGCACCTGGGGGTCAACGGCGACCATGTCGCGGCGATCGAGATCAACCCCGACAAGGTGCGCAGCTACCTGCGCCTGCCCCGCTACGGCCAGTTCTACAAGGGCAAGCCGATCACGACGATGACCTACGACTTCTGGGTCGGAAAGCGCGGCAACGAGCACGACGGGACGCGCTTCAACCTCCAGGAGATCCTGCTCTCCCAGCTCACCAACTTCCTCTACGACGACGGGCGCGGAAACGGCGAGGAGCCGTCCTGGTGGGGGCGCGAGAAGAAGCAGGCCACCTCGACGTGGAGCGACCGGATCGAGATCCTGGCGATGGTCGAGGACACCCACGACGGCGAGTTCTTCCTGCCTCCCCCGGAAGGCGGAGGCCACATCCAGCCCAACGCGGGGCCGGTCGGGGTTGGGCTGTTCGGCTACGAGCTATCGGAGCAGTCGGCGCGGATCCGCGAGGTCGCCGACGCGGCGATCCGCGAGATCGCGGGTCGCGGCGGCCTCGGCAGGTTCATGAAGTTCACCGAGAGCGCCGGCGTGTACGCGTCGCACCCGCTGGGGGGCTGCCGGATGGCCGACGACATCGGATTCGGAGTCGTAAACGACGCCTGCGAGGTCCACAGCTACCCCGGCCTGTTCTGCATGGACTCCTCGGCGATCCCGACCAGCCTCGGGGTCAACCCGTCGCTGACTATCTCGGCGGTGTGCGAGCGCGCGGCCGCGAATCTCGTCGCTCGGGGACCGGATTTCGGCCTCCCCGAGCCCCCGCACCCCTTAATCCACCAACGCCCCCAGGAGATCGTCGGCGACCACGTCAACCCGGCTTGAGCCCGGTGCTAGCCTTGCCAGCGTCGGCGAATGAGCGACGACGACCAGCCCCCGAGTCCCAGGCCACATAGTCGCAGGGAGGAGCCGCGCCCGTGAGCGTGCTGCTGCTCGGCATCCTGCTGCTTCTGGTCGCGCTGAACGGCGTCTTCGTCGCCGCCGAGTTCGCGCTCGTGCGCTCGCGACGCTCCCGGGTCGAGTCGCTCGCCAAGGAGGACACCGCGGGAGCGCGCCGGGTGCTCGATCAGATCGAGAGCATGGACGAGTACCTGTCGGCATGCCAGGTCGGCATCACCATGGCCTCGATCGGGATCGGCTTCCTCGGCGAGCCGGCGATCGAGGATCTGATCGAGCCCGGGTTCGGGGGGATCTCGTGGCTGTCGCACGGGGTGGCGACCGGTATCTCGTTCGGCCTCGCCTTCACGCTCGCCACCTCGCTGCACATCAGCGTCGGCGAGCAGGTCCCGAAGATGCTCGCTATCGACAGGGCAGAGGCGATCGCGCGGGCCCTGTCGCGCCCGCTCAGGTGGTTCAAGTCGGCGACCGCTCCTTTCACCCTCGGGCTGACCCGGATCTCGAATGCGGTGGTGCGGCTGTTCGGGGTCGATCCGAGCGAGCTCGAGCAGGAGCACACCTCGGAGGACCTCAAGGCGATCATCGACCAGTCTCGGATGGAGGGCCAGCTCGATCCCGGAGAGGCGGGGATGCTGTCCGGGGTCTTCCACCTCCACGAGCAGGAGGCGCGCGAGGTCATGACCCCGATCCCCGCGGTCGTCACCGTGGATGCCGAGGAGTCGGTCGAGACTGCGCTGCGACGCTGCGTGTCGTCCGGCCACACCCGGCTCGTCGTGATCGAGGACGACAACCCCGACCGGGTACGGGGGATCGTCCACAACAACGCGCTGGCCCGCCTGCTGATGAACACCGGGCCCGAGGCTTCAATCGAGGAGGCGGTCCACGACGCCTGGATCGTCCCCGAGACCAAGCCGCTCGACGACCTGCTGGCCGAGCTGCAGCGCCAGCGCAGCTACATGGGCGTGGTCGTCGACGAGTACGGGCGCACCGTCGGGATCGTCACCGTGGAGGACATCCTCGAGGAGGTCGTCGGGGAGATCGAGGACGAGACCGACCCCCGCACCACGGCGGTGCGGCGACTCGGAGACGGCGACTGGTACGTGCGTGGACACGTCCCGCTTGGGGATCTCGCCGACGTCGGGATCAAGCTCCCGGTCGACACCGACGCCTACAACTCGGTCGGGGGATACGTCTTCGGCCAGATCGGGCGACTGCCGAAGCGGGGCGACACGATCAGCGCCGACGCCTACACGATCCGGGTCGAGTCGGTGCGCGAGAACCGGATCGTCGCCGTCCGGATCCACCCTCCCGCCGAGACGGCCGGCGCAGCGCAGGGCACCGAGTCGGGCTGACGCATTTGCGAAGCTGCATCGTGGGTGATTCGCGCCCGCGGGCTTCCGTCCGCGATCGTCTTTAGCGTGCGGTCATCCGTTGGCCCGACCGAGGAGAGGGCGATGTGGGTCGTCAGGCTCACCGATAAGCAGCTCGAGGTCCTGAGGGCGCTGCTTCGCGCCCAGGAGCATCTCGGACCGGCGCTGCAGCGCTCGCTCCAGGCGCTCGATCTGGCACGCTGGGACGAGCTTCCGGAGGCCGAGCTGCCGTGGGCCAAGGTCGCCGACGCCGCCCGCCGCCAGGGAGTCTCCGAGGCCGACGTGGTGTGGGACATGTGCGGCAGCCGCAGCGAGCCTGCGACGCCGGTCGTCAAGCGGCGACCGCGGCGCAAGGGCAAGGCCGCCAGCCGCAAGCCTTCGCGCTAGCGCAAGGCTTCGCGCTAGCTCTCCTCGCCCTGCGGGTAGTCGTAGAACCCCGCACCGGTCTTGCGGCCGAGCCTGCCGTTCTCGACCAGGGAGCGCAGCAGCCTGGGCGGCTCGTGCGCCCGCAGGTCGGACTCGCCGTACAGCTCCTCGCCGATCGCCAGCGCGACGTCGAGACCCACGAAGTCGAGCAGCTCCAGTGGCCCCATGGGGTGCCCTGCGCCGAGCGTCATGCAGGCATCGACGGCGGCGGGCTTCATTGCGGGCCCCTCCAGCAGGCGCACGGCGTCGAACAGGAAGGGAAACAGCAGCCGGTTGACCACGAAGCCCGCCTGGTCGGGGACCTCAACGGGCCGCTTGCCGAGCGCCTCGCACCACGCATGAGCCCGCTCGCGGGTCGCGGCGGGAGTGTCCGGCTGAAAGCACAGCTCGACGAGCTTCATCCGGGGCACGGGGTTGAAGACGTGGAGGCCGAAGAGCCGCTCCGCGACGCCGCTCATCGCCGCGATCTCGGAGATCCGCAGGGAGGAGGTCGTGGTGGCGAGGTCCGCGTCGGGCGAGATGCGGCCCAGGTCGGCAAGCAGATCGGCCTTCGTCTGGAGGTCCTCGACGATCGATTCCACGATCAGCTCCGAGCCCTCGAGTCCAGCGGAGTCGGTCGTCGCCGAGATTCGCTCCGGGGCGCCCTCGGGAAACTTCGACGCCGCCTCGCGCGCCTCGTCCTCGGCGCGCTGGGCCGACTCGTCGCTGCGAGCGAGCAGCCGCACCTCGCCGAGCGTGCTCGCGCATGCGGCGAGCCCGCATGCGATCACGCCGCTTCCGGCGATCACCGGGCGCGAGTATCCCTCCGGGCTCACCGCGGGGCTTGTATCACGCTGGGCGGCCCCCGACCGCTCCACGCTCATCCGGCCGGTGTTAGCTTGGGCGTGGAGATGCGGGAGGGCCTCGAGTGATGGCGGGACGCCGCGCCCTCGCGCTCGCCGCGTCGGCGAGCGCCGTTGCCTTGCTCGCGACCGGGTTGGCGCTCGCCGCGACCGGGGAGATCGTGCCCCAGGAGTGCATCGACGACAACGACCCGCCGGCCGGTGATACCTGTGCCCACGGGGCCGACGGGCTCGCCGGCGTGGTCGCCGGGGCCGCGAGCCCCGACGGGCATTCGTACTACGCGGTGTCGGTGACCGACGACTCCGTCGCACAGTTCGTCCGAAGCCCGAGCGGAGCGCTGACTCCGCAGGGCTGCATCAAGGACGACGACAGTGGAACGGACGCGTGCCAGACGAGCGCCGGCGGGCTCGACGGCGCCTTCTCGGTCGCCATCAGCCCCGATGGGCGTTCGGTCTACGTGGCCTCATTCGACGACGACGCGATCGCGCGCTTCGACCGCGATCCGGACACGGGCTCGCTCTCGCCGCAGGGATGCGTCGATGACGGCGACGCCGGCCAGGGCCCTGACTCCTGCGGCCAGACCGCCGACGGGCTCGACGGCGTCGTCTCGGTCGCCGTGAGCGGGGACGGGAAGTCCGTCTACGCGGCGTCGCTCAACGACGACGCCCTCGTGCGCTTCGACCGCAATCCCGACACCGGTGTCCTGACTCCGCTGGGCTGCGTCGACGACAACGACAGCGGCGTCGACAACTGCTCGGAGAGCGTCGACGGCCTCGACGGCGCGCGATCGGTCGCGGTCAGTCGTGACGCCAAGTCGGTCTACGTGGCATCGGGGTCCGACGATGCGGTGACACGCTTCATGCGCGACCCGCAGAGCGGGCGCCTCGCGCCGCAGGGGTGCATCGACGACAACGACGCGGGCCCGGATAGCTGCTCACAGAGCGCGGACGGGCTCGACGGTGCTCGCGCCGTAGCCGTCAGCCCCGACGACGAGTCGGTCTACGTCAGCTCCCAGATCGACGACGCCGTGGTGCGGTTCGACCGCGACCCGGACGACGGCGGGCTTACGGCGCAGGGATGCATCGACGACAACGACAGCGGCGCGGACGCATGCGCACAGAGCGCCGATGGCCTGGACGGGGCCTTCTCGCTGGCGCTGAGCCCCGACGGACTGTCGGTCTACGCGGCGGCGATCGATGACGACGCCGTGGTGCGCTTCGACCGCAACCCCGAGACCGGGGGGCTGACCCCGCAGGGCTGCATCGACGACAACGACCCGCCCGACGGCCCTGACGCGTGCGCCCAGAGCACCGACGGGCTGAACGGTGCGCTCGGGGTGGCCCCGAGCGCGGGCACGACCTCGCTCTACGTCGAGTCGATCTACGACGAGGCCGTGGTGTGGTTCGTTCGCGAGGACGAGGCCCCCCCGGAGACGACGATCACCGCCGGCCCGCCCGGCAAGACCAAGAAGCGCAAGGCGCGCTTCGAGTTCGTCTCGAACGAGCCCTTCTCGACCTTTGAGTGCAAGCTCGACAAGCGCGGCTTCAAGCCCTGCCCCTCGCCGCGCCGGTACCGCAAGTCCCTGCTGCGGCCGCGCGAGCACACGTTCCGCGTCCGGGCGCTCGACGAGCCTGGCAACACCGACCCCACGCCGGCGAAGTTCAAATGGAAGGTCAAGAGCTGACCCTGCGACCGGCCTCATCTGCGCCAGCTCCTGGCTGACTGACCAGTCAACCCATCGGGTATGCTCAATTCGAGTCGGGCGCGAGCTGAATCAGGACGTCCGTCGAGCTACTTAGGAGGGCCTCAAATGGCGAGCAACGGCAACTTCCAGGGCCGTGAGGTAGTGATCGTCGAGGCCGCGCGCATACCGATCGGCCGCGGCCACGAGGAGAAGGGCTACTACAAGGACGTCCACGCGAGCAACCTTCTGGCGAAGACCTACGCGGAGCTGATCAAGCGCGCGGGCATCGATCCGTCCGAGGTCGAGGACGTGGTCGCCGGGTGCGTGCAGCAGTTCGGCGAGCAGGGCATCAACATCGGCCGCAACGCGTGGCTCGAGGCCGGCCTCCCGATGGAGACGCCGGCGACGACGGTCGACCGCCAGTGCGGCTCGGCCCAGCAGGCGATCAACTTCGGTGCGGCGCTCGTCGCCTCCGGCGTCCACGACGTCGTGATCGGCGGCGGCGTCGAGCACATGGGCCACATCTCGTTCGCCGACTCGATGTCGGTGATGCAGGAGCACGGGATGGCGTTCTCGCCCCAGCTGATGGAGCGCTACAACCTCGTCCCCCAGGGAATCTCGGCGGAGATGATCGCCGACAAGTGGGAGATCCCCCGCTCCGAGCTCGACGAGATCGGCCTGCGCTCGCACCAGCTCGCCGCGCGCGCGACCGAGGAGGGCCGCTTCGAGCGCGAGATCATTCCCTTCTCGGTCAACGGGGACACCTACGTCCAGGATCAGGGCATCCGACCCGACACCAGCCTCGAGAAGCTCTCCGCCCTCAAGCCGGCCTTCAAGGAGGACGGCAAGGTCACGGCCGGCAACTCCTCGCAGGTCTCCGACGGGGCCGCCGCGGTGCTGCTGATGACGCGCGAGAAGGCGGACGAGCTGGGGCTCAAGCCGCGGGCGCGGATCGTCGACCAGACCACCGTCGGCGTCGACCCCGTGCTGATGCTGACCGGTCCGATTCCGGCGACGCAGAAGTTGCTCGACCGCAACGGGATGAAGATCTCCGACATCGACCTGATCGAGATCAACGAGGCCTTCGCCTCGGTGATCGCGGCGTGGCGGCGCGAGATCGAGCCCGACATGGACCGGGTCAACGTCAACGGCGGCGCGATCGCCCTCGGCCACCCGCTTGGCTCGACCGGCGCCCGCCTCGCCACCACCCTGCTCCACGAGCTGGAGCGCTCCGACAAGGAGACCGGGCTGGTGACGATGTGCTGCGGCGGCGGATTGGGAACCGGAACGCTGATCCAGCGCGTCTGAGCGAACCCGCCCGATCGGCCTACTGGCGCCGGCCGGCCGGCTCGTCCACCATCAGCGCCCGGATCGCGCCGACGATCACGATGATGCCCATGAACGCGGTTCCGAGCGTCTCGCCCGACCAGCCGAGCGCGACGCCCACCGCGATCAGCGCGGCCGTGAGCGCGAAGGCGATCACAAACATGAGGCGGAAAGGATTGGCCGTGTAGATCATGGGTTCGATATGGATCACGGGCTCAATATAGACCCGAGGCGATTCCGAACAGATAAGCGGCGAGCGCGATCGCGGTGAACCCAAAGCTCATGTCCTCGGCGAGTCGCCGAACGGCGTTTCGATGATGTCCCAGCGCGCGCGCCCACGCGGCGCCGACGAAGGCGCCCACCACGGCGGCGATCGGAATCACCGTCGGCTCGCCGAAATCCGGCAGCGTCGTGGACAACACGTGCATTGATGGAGAAAGCCCGCGCCGCTGACAAACGCCCCCGACCGGCCGGCGCGCACGCGCGCCCGGCGGCCGCGACGCTCAGCGCGCCGGACGAATACCTGCGCCGAGCCGACCCCGTGCTGCGCGGGCTGATCGACGCGAGCGGGCCGATCGATCCCGAGACCGACCGGCGCGGGAGCCGCCCCGACCCCTTCGAGGCGCTGGCGCGCGCGATCGTCGGCCAGCAGCTCTCGACCAAGGCGGCCCGGTCGATCTGGGAACGCGTCGTCGAGAGCCTGGACGGTCGGGTCGCTCCGGCGAAGCTGATCGCGGCCGACCCCGCCGACCTGCGCGCGGCCGGCCTGTCGAATTCAAAGGTCGCCTACCTGCGCGACCTCTCCGAGCGCGTCGAGTCCGGCGATCTCGACCTCGAGCGGATCGCCGAGGTCGCCGACGAGGACGTCGTCGCCGAGCTGATAGAGATCAAGGGGATCGGTCGCTGGACCGCCGAGATGTTCCTGATCTTTCACCTCGCGCGCCCCGACGTGATCTCGACCGGGGATCTCGGGATCCGGCGCGCCACCCAGCTCGCCTACGGGCTCGACGAGCTGCCCGGCCCGACCGACCTCGAGCGCATCGCGGAGCCGTGGCGGCCGCACCGCACGCTCGCCTGCCTCTATCTGTGGCGCTCGCTCCAGAATGCGCCCGCCTAGGCCCTTAAAGTCCCCGGCGATGCGTCGCGGACTCGCGCTGATCCTGGCTTGCGTTCTGCTGATCGTCGCCGCAGGCTGCGGAGACGGCGGCGACGGCGAGACCACGACGACCGCGAGCCTCACCAAGGCGCAGTTCGTGCGCAAGGCGAACAAGATCTGCAAGGCCTCCGACGACAAGATCGAGCAGGCGTCGAAGCGGTTCTACGCCGGCGCGCCGCCGGGCCAGGAGGCGCCGCCCAACGAGATCGAGCAGTTCGGCGAGCAGACCGTCTACCCGACGATCCAGGATGAGATCGACCGGATTCGTTCGCTCGGCCCGCCGGAGGGAGACGAGGGCCAGGTGAAGGCGATCCTCCAGGCGTCCGAGGCGGGACTCGCCAAGCTCAAGCAGGATCCCAAGCAGCTTGCCAAGGGCGGAGCCGCACCCGCATTCGAGAAGGCCCAGGAGCTCGCCGGGGACTACGGCCTCGACCAGTGCGCCAGCGGCTGAGCCGCGCCGCGCGAGCCATTTCGGCTAGCTTGCCGCCCTCCTAGAGCTACGAAAGGGGATTCAAGTGCCGAGCAGGATCATCGCGCTCGTCGCGCTCGCGCTCGCGACGGGGCTGATCGCCGCCGGATGCGGCGACGACGACGAGACCACGACCACCGCCGCGACCACGACCACCGCCACAGGGGCGACCGGCGCGACCGGCGCGACCGGTGAGGCGCTGTCCAAGACAGCGTGGATCAAGGCGGCCGACGACATCTGCGCGGCCGGAGACAAGGAGGTCGACGCGGCCTTCCAGCAGCTCGGTCCGGGCCAGCCCTCGGACGACGAGATCGAGCAGGTCGCGAGCGACACGATCGTCCCGACCGTCCAGGGGGAGCTCGATGACATCCGCGCGCTCACGCCGCCCGAGGGCGACGAGGACCAGGTCAACGCGATCCTCGATGCGGCTCAGGATGGCCTAGACACGATCAAGGACGATCCAAGCCTCCTCGGCGAGAAGGGCAACGACCCGTTCGCGGAGGCCAATCAGCTCGCCAAGGACTACGGGCTCAAGGTCTGCGGAGACTGACCAGCGCTGAGCACGAGCGGCCTGCGAGGGGCGCCTTCGGGCGCCCTTCGTAGTTCTCGGCCCTCTGGCCGCGGATATCGTGTCCCGCGGATGAACGCCCAGCCTCCCGCCCTCGACAGGATCTCGATCGCGGCGATCGGCGCGACGGCGGAGGAGCTGAGCAGCGAGGCACACCGCGCTGAGGCGGCCGGGATCGACTGCCTGTGGGCGCCGGAGCTGTTCCGCAGCTCGTTTACCCAGGCGACGTGGATGGCGGCCCAAACCGAGCGCGTCGCCGTCGGGACCGGGATCGCCTGGGCGTTCACCCGCAGCCCGTTCATCCTCGCCCTCTCGGCGCTCGACGTAGACGAGCTGTCGGGCGGGCGCTTCCGGCTCGGGCTCGGCGCCGGCGTCAAGCGGCTCAACGAGACGTGGCACGGGGTGGAGTACGGGCGCCCCGCGCCCCACCTGCGCGAGACGATTGAGGCGGTCCGCCTGATCATGTCCAAGGCGCACTCCGGCGAGCCGATCCGCTTCGAGGGCGACTACCACGACATCGACATCAAGGGTTGGGTGCGACCGCATCCGCCGGCCCGCGACTCGGTGCCGATCTACGCGGCCGCCGTGCGCGAGGGGATGGCGCGGATGGCGGGCGACGTCGCCGACGGGCTGATCGGCCACCCGATGTGCTCTCTGCGCTGGCTCGACGAGGTCCTGGTCGCCAACTTCGAGCGCGGCCTCGAGCGCTCGGGCCGCGACCGCGCCCGCTTCGACTTCCTGCCGACGGTGTGCTGCGTGATCGACGACGACGAGGGGGCGGCCTACGAGGCCGCGCGTCGCACGATCGCCTTCTACGCCACGGTGCGCACGTACGCGCCGCTGTGGGAGCTGCACGGCTTCGGCGACGCCGCTGCCGCCGTCGGCGACGCCTTTCGCTCCGGCGACCTCGCGGCGATGCCGGGGCACGTTCCCGATGAGATGGTCGACACGTACTGCGCCGCCGGTTCGCTCGACAAGGTGCGCGCCCGTGTCGAGGCGGTCGCCGGGCGCGCCGACGGGGTCTTCCTCACCCCGGCCACGTACTTCATCGAGCCCGAGCGGATCGCCGCCTACCAGGCGCGGATCGTGGAGACGTTCAGTCCGGCAGCCCGTCGATGAACTCGACGAACTTGCGCGTCTCGCGAAGCGGCGCGCCGTGCCCGAAGCCCACGACGTTCGGCTCCAGCGGGCCGAGCCGCTTGGCCGAGCGCCGATTCTGCTCCGGGTCGGGGGTGAAGAACCATTTCGGCTCGCGCAGGCCCGGGATCCCGGTCATCGGGTCCATGTTGTTGAGCACGTCGCCGAGGATGAGAACGCGGTCGGACTCGCGCCAGAAAGCTACGTGCCCGGCCGAGTGGCCCGGGACGTCGAGAACCTTGAATCCCGCCACCTCGTCGGCCTCGCTGAGCTTGCGGTCGACCGGATGCGCGGGCCCGGTCCAGTACTTGGCGAAGAATTGGGCGAGCCAGTGGTCGGGCTGGCGCTGGCCGATCAGCTCCGGGTTCTCGGCGGCGTCGGCGTCGCGAGCCCCCACCCAGTAGGGGATCCCGAGGCGCTCACAGACGTCGTGGCTTGCGCCCTGGTGGTCGGGATGGGCATGGGTCAGCGCGTGAGCGGTGACGGTGCGGCCCTCGAGCTGGCGCAGGATGCGCCGCGTCGCGTACTTCGAGCCCGCGTCCACGAGGACGTCGCCGAGCAGGAAGACGTTGATCCCGTTGGGCGGAAACCCGCCGAGCTGCCAGACGTCGGGAGCCAGCTCCTTCACGCCGTGCTCAGCCTAGCGCCCACGAACTGAACCATGCCGGCGAGGCGCTGATGGATCTCGCTGAAGCCCCGTGCCCGCAAAGCCGCGACGATCTCGTCGGCCTCGAAGACCCGCATCCCGCTGATCCGCTCGACCAGCGGCTTGAGCGCCGGGACGGTGATCTGGCGCCGCACCGAGGTCATCAGCGCGATCCGGCCGCCGGGCGCCAGCACCCGCGCCATCTCGCCGAGCGACGCGAGGGGATCGGGAAAGAGATGAAGCGCGGCGAAGCAGCACACGCCGTCGAACGAGTCGTCGCGGAACGGCAGCTCGACGGCGTTGCCTCGCACGAGCGCAAGGTTGCGCAGTCCCGAGCGCTCGAGGTCGGATGCGCCGCGGTCGAGCATCGTGCGCGAGGCGTCGATGCCGACGACTAGACCGGAGTCGCCGACCGCGCGCGCGAATTCGCGCGAGAAGTTGCCCGGCCCGCACGCCACGTCGAGGACCACGTCGCCGGGCGAGATTCCCATCAGCAGGCGGGCGATCCGCATCTCCTCGTCCATTCCGGGGCCGGTGATCCCCTTTGCGATCCGGCCGAGGGCGGGCCGCCAGTAGCGCTCGTAGACGGTCGGCACGAGGCGCGACGTCATCAGGTCCTGGGTCGGACCCGTCGAGGGCAGCTCACCGCCGATCAGGTCGAGGTAGCCGCCCGCGGGCCCCGCCCGCCGGGCGCGTTCGGCATCTCCGGGCCGCACCAGCTCCAGCGCCCGATCCAGTGCCGCCGAGCCGGTCTCAGTCGCGGCCAACCGAATAGGCCTCCGGGCCCAGACCGCGCGGCTCGCCGCTGTGGCGGGCCAGCTCCTCGAGCCGCGCGATCTCGCGCTCGCCCTCGACGCGCGCGGGATGCCCTTCGGGGAGCGGCTCGATCAGACGCCGGACCCGGTTGCGGATCTGAAGCGCGAAGTGGGGGGTCGCGGGGCCGACCAGGGTCCGGATGTCCTCCACGGTCGGCTCGCGCGCGGGGTCCAGCCGATCGGGGCGCTCCGCCTCGCTCACGGCCCTGCCTCGCGATCCTTGGTGCCGATGTCGAAGCCCACGTCTCCGGTGCCCTCCTGAATCGGGGCGAGCTCGAGGAGCTCGTCGATCTGCGCCTGGAAGCCTACGCTGAGCGTCCTCGAGTCCCCGATCAGCCAGGCGTGGTTGTAGAACCCTCGCGTCGGATCGTCGACGTAGCCGGGCTTGATGTCGAGCAGGAAGCCACGCAACGGCGCCGGCACGACGTCGCCAGTCTCCGTCAGCAGCAGGGGACCCCACTTTCCACTCGCCGACAGTGGGGAGGCGGCCGCCGCGTCCATCGGGCGCGCCGTGCTCGCGATAACCAGGCCGTGTCCCGGGTC
>DASPWW010000108.1:0-28899 GCA_035637595.1 Solirubrobacterales bacterium
CGACGGGACCGACACCGAGATCGCGTCGATGAACCCGGACGGGTCCGAGATGACGCTTTTGACCGAAAACTCTCCCGCGGCCGGCGGCGTCGACGCGGACGACCAGCGCCCCGCGTACTCGCCCGACGGCGAGCGCATCGTGTTCACGAGCAACCGCGACCAGCCCGACAGGGAGATCTGGGTGATGGATGCAAACGGCGAGAACGAGGTCCAGCTCACCGACAACGCGGGGGACGACAACTACCCGAGCTTCTCCCCCGACGGCCGCCGGATCCTCTTCACCTCGGAGGCCGGTGGCACGGGCGAGGAGATCTTCGTCATGGATACGGATGGGGCGAATGCGACTCCCTTGACGAACCTCACGAGCACTGCGGTCGATCCGACCTTCTCCCCGGATGGACAGCGCATCGCCTTCGTCCAGTACGACGGCTTCGACAACGAGATCCTCGCGATGGACGCGGACGGCCAGAACGTGGTGCCGCTCACCAACAACGCGCACGCCGACCGCCGCCCGAACTTCTCGCCCGACGGGCAGAGGATCGTCTTCGAGCGAGACCCCGCCGGCCCGCCGACCTCGGACATCTTCGTGATGAACGCCGACGGTCAGAGCCAGGTGCCGCTGCCCAGCACCCCCATGGGGGACTTCAACCCGGTCTTCTCACCCGACGGCATGCGAATCGCCTTCAACACCAGCGGCGACGACATCCTCGTCATGGACGCCGACGGGCAGAACCAGACGAACCTGACAAACAGCCCCCCGGACGACGCCGAGCCGTACTGGCAGCCGCTGAACGCGCCCGTGTGCGACCTGTCAGGCGAGGCGAAGCAGAAGTCCGCCAAGCAGGTCAGCGCCACAGTCACCTGCTCGGAGGACGCGCTCGTGACGGCGACCGGGACCCTGACCGCCCCGAAGGCGAAACGCGGCGCGTCGGACTCGAAGTCAAAGCAGGTACCCCTGGGTCCCGTCACAGTCGACGTGCAGCCGGGTGTGCCCGCAGCGCTCGTCCTCGCGCCGGACAAGAAGGGGAACAAGCTGCTCAAGAGGGCTCAGAAGGCCGGCAAGAAGCCGAAGGGGAGCGTCAGCATCAGCGCCGCCGACGATCTCGGCGCCCAGGCCGCTGACAGCTTCGCGGTCAAGCTGAAGCCGAAGAAGCAGAAGAAGTAAGCCGTTTCCTAGCCCTTCACGACCCCGATCGGGCGCAGCTGCGCGACGCGCGCGGCCAGGCCCGCGCGCTCGACCACGGCGACGACCTTCTCGACGTCCTTGTAGGCGAACGGCGCCTCCTCGCTGAGACCCTTGTTGGAGGGGCAGCGGACCGTGATCCCGCGCGCCTCGAGCTCGCGCCGCAGCTCGGCGCCCTGGATGCGCTTGCGCGCCTGGGTGCGGCTCATGAGCCGCCCGGCGCCGTGGCAGGTAGTGCCGAACGAGCGCTCCATCGAGCCCGGGCGGCCGGCGAGCACGAAGCTCGACGTCCCCATGCTGCCGGGAATGAACACGGCCTGACCGACTTCGCGGTGGTCGGCTGGGATCTCGGGGTGGCCGGCGGGAAAGGCGCGGGTCGCGCCCTTGCGGTGCACGCACACCTCGCGCCCGTTGTGCGTCTCGAGCTTCGCGACGTTGTGGGCGACGTCGTAGACCTGCTGCGTTTCGTCGGCGGCCTCGTCGCCCATGACCTGGCGCAGCGACGCGCGCACCGAGTGCGCGATGGCGGCGCGATTTGCCCAGGCGAAGTTCGCCGCCGCGGCCATCGCACCGAGGTAGTCGCGCCCCTCGTCGGAGTCGAGCGGGGCGCAGGCGAGCTGGCGGTCGGGCAGCTCGATCGCGTGACGGGAGAGCGCCGCGTCCATGCGCTTGACGTAGTCGGTGCAGACCTGGTGGCCGAGCCCGCGTGATCCGGAGTGGATCAGGACGGTGACCTGGTCGCGTTCGAGCCCGTATGCGGCTGCTGCGTCGGCGTCGATGACGCGCTCGACGCGCTGGACCTCGATGAAGTGGTTACCCGAGCCGACGGTGCCGAGCTGTCCCGAACCGCGCTCGCGCGCTCGCTCCGAGACGGCATCGGGATCGGCGCCGTCCAGGCGGCCCTCGGACTCGGTGTGTGTGACATCGTCCTCGGTCCCGATCCCGCGCTCGAGCAGCGCGCGCGGGCCCTCGGTCAGCACCCGATCGAGCTTTGCGCCCTTGAGCCTCAGCGCGGCCTCCTTGCCGGCCCCGGCCGGTGCCCGGCGCGAGATCTCATGGACGAGCGACTCCTTTCGCTTGCCCAGCTCGGCGGCGGTCAGCGGCAGCACGAGCAGGCGCACGCCGCAGTTGATGTCGTAGCCGACCCCGCCCGGCGAGACGACGCCGTCGGGCGGGGCTGTGGCGGCGAGCCCGCCGACCGGGAAGCCGTAGCCCTGGTGGATGTCGGGCATGGCCATCGCAGCCTCGACGATCCCCGGCAGCGTGGCGACGTTCTCGAGCTGCTCGAGCGAGCGGTCCTCGCGGATCGCATCGAGCAACTCGTCGTCGGCGAACAGCCGCGCCGGCACGCGCATGTCGGGACGCGCCGTGGGCGGTATCTCCCACGTCACCTCGTCGATGCGCACCGGCTCAGACATCGAGCACCACCGCGGCGCGCCACGTCCCTCCCTGCTGCTTCATCGCGAGACGATGGTAGGTGACCGCCTTGACGAGGTGGGGGGGCGCGGCCCGTGACCCCGACACCTCGGCGTCGAGCCAGTCCTCACCCAGGTCGAGACGCTCGGCGCGCCGGGGAACGAACCGCTCGGTCTCGACGAGGTAGACGAGCTCGCTCAGCCACTCGGCGAGCAGCGTCGCGCGGTCGGGCGCACTTGCCCAGACCGCGAAGCTCACAGGCTCGCCGCTCACGTCCGGATCGGAATGCTCGCTCAGCAGCTCACCCAACGCGGCGAGCGCTTCCTCGAAGACGGCGCCCTCGCTGGCCGCCTCGATCCGCAGCTCCAGCTCTGCCGTGTGGTCCACCCAGCCGTACATCACTCCTATTGTGGGGCCGTGCCCACGGCGCCGGCGAACGACCCCGCTCAGATCGGGAGGCGAGCTGAATGCAGCCGGCTCAGTCCAGGTTGCTGAGCAGCGTCTCCGCCGCCGACCACTGCTCAGGCGGCACGCGCAGGGCGATGTCGCCGCGGCCGAAGCGGTCCAGCGGCCAGTCGGCGGTGAGCACAGCGTCGAAGCCCTCCGACGCGAGGTGCTCGCGCCAGGCTTGGGCCGCCTTGAGGCTGTCGAAGTCACGGACCGGTTCCCAGTCGTCGAAGCGGGGATCGTCGACATGCACCCGACCGGGTCCGTCGCCTCGCTTGTAGCGACCGAGCGCTTCGAGGATGCCCATCCCGGCGCCGCCTCAGGCCTTGACGGAGAACCGAGCGCGAGCGCGGTCGAAGCGGTCGATGCCCGCCGTCCCGAGCGCGGTCGCAGGCGTAAGACAGCCCGCGCGCTCGGGAGTGGCGTCGGGTTCGGCGAGCAGCAGGCCGGCCTCGCCGAGCATCCTCGCGGTGGCCAGGTATCCAGGATGGCCGTCCGCGTCGACCTCGATTCGTACCTCGTGCCCGCCGGCGGTGCGGGTCCGAAGGGACATGCTCCATCTCCATGACTCGAGGCGGTCGGCGGCGGGGCCGAAGCCAGAGGAGGGGAGGACCGCGCCCAGTGCGCTGCCGACTCGGCGGCGCACGGAAGGCCGCGCGCGGGTCGCGCTCGCGAGCAGGGCCTGGACGCCGGAGAGCGCGCCGGCGGCCGCGTAGCGAAGCGGCAGCGTCGCCGTGCCTCCCCGCAGGGCGAAGCCCTCGCGGTAGCGGAACGGCTCGGCCTTGTCGCCGCGCTCGGCGGCAAGCAGCGCGGCAGTGCGCTGGATGACGGCGGGGTTGATGAACGCCGCCGGCGCCATCGGCGCGATCACCGCGTCGCCCGAACGCCGGGGCGCGACGGAGATCGGGCTGCGTCGCCGCACCTCCCCGGCGGTGGCGGAGTCGGTGATCAGGGCGCCGGGGTCGGTGACGCCCGACGGGTCCTCGCTGCCGGCGATTGCGGCGACGCTCTGGGCCGTCCCGCCGGAGATCACGTCCGAGGGGTGCGGCAGGCCCGGCGGTCCCTGCACGCTCACGTCGAGGTCCGCTTCCACGAGCCCCTCGTCCCAGCGCTCGCGCGCGCTTTCGGTGGCGAGCAGTACAGCGAGGTCGGGGGGCAGCGCCTCGAACCCGCAGACCTGGACGACCTTGACGCCCGCCTCCGTGGCGCGGGCATCGAAGTCGTCGATGACCTGGCGCACGAAGGGGATCTCTCCGGTGAGGTCGACGTAGTGGGCGCCGGCCGCCACGCAGGCCTCGATCACCGGGCGCCCGTACAGCGTGTAGGGCCCGACGAGGTTGAGCACGACGCGGGCGCGGGAGGCCATCGCCGCCAGCGAATCGGGATCGTCGAGGTCTGCGGCGATGGTCTCCGCCCCGCTGACGCCATCCTCGCCGAGGACCCGTTCGAGCTTTGCGGCGTCACGCGCCGCGGCCGCCCACCTCGCGCCCGTCTCGGGTGCCCGCTCGGCCAGGTACGCGGCCACGCGTCGACCGGTCACTCCGGTCGCCCCGAAGACGACTACGTCAAGGTCTCGCTCGGCCACGGTGGCGGACGATACAAGCCCGCCGCTCGTGGGTAATGCCGGGGGTTAGGGTGACGCGGTGGCGAAGGCGCTGACCCACGCCCCTACTCCATCGATCGCTCCTCGATCACCTCGTAGATGCCGTCGGCGCCCACCGACTCGATGAACTCGTCGACCGCCTGGACCCGTTCCTCGTAGCCGCTGTCCCGCTGACCGCCTCGCAGCTCCTCCAGCGTCCCGTCGAAGAACCCGAAGGTGATGACCTCGTTCTCGTCGGCGACGTTGCGGATCGCGTAGAAGCGCTTCCAGCCAGGCGGTGCCTCGGCAGCCTCAGGGGGACCGAAGGCCTCTCTGAAGTCCTCCAGGGTGCCGGGCTTCAGCTTGCGAACGGTCAATGCGACGAGCATCGCCTCTCCTTTCAGTCGGCTCTTTCGAGGCCGCGAGACGGCCTCTGGACATCCGGATAGCTAGATCCACGCTCTGCACGGGCGCTACGTGAGGTAAGGGAAGTCAGGCCCGGGTCAGCATGCGATCGGTGTCTCTCAGGACGCTGATGAATCCGAGGCGGATCAAGATCGCCGCGACGCTTGTCAGGAGCCCACCGAGCACGCGTGCCTTGACCTCAAAGGTGGACGTCCACACGACCCGCGTGCCTTGGTCAAATGCGCGGAGATCGATGGACCCGCCCTGGTGCTCCAGCGGCGCGTTGATCTTGCGAATCACGTAGTCCATCCCGACCGGTGACTCGAAGCGAGTTATCTCTTCCTCGAACGTGAGCGGGCCGATGACGACTCTGCGCAGCGCGCCGGCGCCGTTTGCCTGCGGCGTTCCCTCACGGACCAGGCTCGAGTCCCGGACGCCCCGGAACTTCTTGTAGTCGGCGTGCGCCGTCAAGACCCCGAAGACCTGGTCGATCGGCGCCTCGATCGTCTTCTCGATCCGAACGGTGCGCATGGCCCTTCTCGTGCTCGACCGGCGGGGGATGATGGGCCGGGATCGTGCCTATGCCGCCGCCGGCAGCTTGCCTTCGGCCGCGAGCATGTCGCGCAGGCCCTGCTCCAGGCCGCGGGGCGAGTAGCCCAGTTCCTGGATCGCCTTGTCGTGCGTGGCCCAGAAAGTCACGCCGTCGGCTGAGCTGATCAGCTCGGCGAGATTGGGCGGCTGGCCCATCACCTTGCCGACGACGGGGCCGATCGGCGTCATCGCCTTCATCAGCGGCGTCGGTATTGCGCGCTTCGGTGCGGTCTTCCCCGTCACCCGGGCGAGCGTCTCGATCAGTTCCCGCATCGTCGTGATCTGACCGCCGAGCACGTACTGCTCGCCGGCGCTTCCCTTGTCGAGCGCGAGCAGGATGCCGTCGGCGACGTCGTCGACGTGGACCATGTTCATCCCCAGGTCAGGGAACGCCATCATCGGCATGCGCCCGGCGAGAAACTGGTTCATCTGCGTCCCGATCGCGGAGTGGTCGTCGGGCCCGTAGACGCCGCCCGGCTGCACGATGATGCAGGGCAGCCCCTCGTCGTCGATCATGCGGCGCGCGACCTCGTGCGCCTTGACCTTTGTCTCCTCGTAGTAGGAGGTGTAGCTCTCCCCGGGGTGCCGGTAGCTCTCGTCGACGATCTTGCCGCCCGTGTTGCCGAACGCCCCGGCCGTCGAGACGTAGACGATCTCGGGGATCTTCTCGGCTTGGGCGGCGCGCAGCACGTTCTCGGTACCCCGCACGTTGGCCTCGTACATCGCCTGGCGCCGGTCCTTGGGGATCCCGACCTCGTAGATCGCGGCGCCGTGGATCGCGGCGTCGCAGCCGCGCATCCCCTTCCTGATCGCGGCCTCGTCGGAGAGGTCGCCGGTTACGAGCTCGCAGTCCATGTCGGCGAGGTCCCTCGCCTTCGCCGGATCGCGCACCAGCGCCACGACCTCGTCGCCGCGGTCGCGCAGCTTGCGCACGACGTGGCCGCCGATGAACCCCGTACCTCCGGTGAGGAAGACCCTCATGCGCCTCCAACCCTATCCCGCCTCCGGCGACGTTGGCAACGGGTCAAATCGAGCTGCTGCGGGTGGGGGGTGGATCACCCACCTAAACTTTGAACCCGTGCAGCGAACCCGCCATGGCAGGACCGCCGAGACGCATTACGCGGACGGCGGAGCGGGTGTCTCGAATCCCCGCGCACGCCAGCGCGCGCTGGTGGTCGGGGTCACGCCGCAATCCAGCGCGGCAGACGGCGAGCCGCTCGCCGAGCTCAAGGAGCTGCTGCGCACGGCGGGCGTGGCGACTGCCGGCGAGCTGATCCAGCGCCGTGACGCCCCCGACCCGGACCGCTATCTCGGCCGCGGAAAGCTCGCCGAGCTGAAGGGCGTGATCGCCCAGTGCGACGCGAACGTCGTCGCGACCGACGACGAGCTGGCACCGCGCCAGGAGCGCAACCTGGAGTCCGAGCTCGGCGTGCCGGTCATCGACCGCACAGCGGTGATCCTCGACATCTTCGCCGACCACGCGCACAGCGCCGAGGGAAAGCTCCAGGTCGAGCTGGCCCAGCTCGAATACAACCTGGCGCGGATGCGTGGGCTGTGGACCCACCTCGAGCGCCTCGGCGCCGGGAGGATGGACGGCGGGATCGGCACCAGGGGCCCGGGCGAGTCCCAGATCGAGACGGACCGCCGCCTGGCGCGCGACCGGATCGCGACGCTGCGCCGGCGCCTCGGCCGCGTGGAGCGAAACCGCCAGGTGATGCGCGCCCAGCGCGCCGGCTCCGCGATTCCGTCGGTCGCGCTCGCCGGCTACACGAACGCGGGCAAGTCGACGCTGCTCAACGCGCTCACCGACGCGGCCGTCGGGGTGGGGGAGAGGCTCTTCCACACGCTCGATCCGACCACGCGCGCCTATGAGCACGGTGGCCGCCGCTATCTCGTCACCGACACGGTCGGCTTCATCCGCAAGCTGCCCCACCAGCTCGTCGAGGCGTTCAAGGCGACTCTCGAGGAGACCGTGCAGGCCGACCTCGTCGTTCACGTCGTCGACGCCTCGGAGCCGGAGGCGGGCAGGGTCGAGTCGATGGCCGCCGTCGACTCGGTGCTCGAGGAGATCGGGGCCGGGGACAAGCCGCGCCTCGTTGCCTACAACAAGATCGACCTGCTCGATGCCGACCAGCGCAGGGACCTGCTGGTCGGCGAGGCCGACGCCGTCGCCATCTCGGCCGAGACGGGGGAGGGGATCGAGGGGCTTCGGGATCGCATCGAGGCGGCGTTCGCCGAGACGCTCCACCCGGTCGAGCTGCTTGTTCCCTATGCGGAGGGCAGCCGGCTGTCGGAGCTGCACGACGTCGCCGGCGACCTGGAGCGCGAGGACACGCCCGACGGCGTGCTCGTCAAGGCACGCCTGCCGGCGGGGCTGATGCATCGCTGGGAGCGGTTCGAGGTAAACGGGGCGCGTCCGGCCCAGAGCTCGGACGACGACGCCGCATAGGCTCCGCGGCGTGGAGCTACACGTGACGCGGTTGACCGGGGACGCGCGTCTACCGACACGCGCACATCCCGGCGACGCCGGCCTCGATCTGCACGCCGCCGAGGCGGCCCGGATCGAGCCGGGCGCGAGGGCGACGGTCGGTACCGGGATCGCGGTCGAGATCCCCGTCGGCCACGCGGGCCTCGTGCTGCCCCGGTCGGGGCTTGCCGCCCGCCACGGGATCGCGCTCGTCAACGCGCCGGGCCTGATCGACTCCGGCTACCGCGGCGAGGTTCGTGTCCTGCTGCTCAACACCGACCGCACCGAGGCCTTCGAGATCGAGCCGGGCGATCGCATCGCGCAGCTCGTCCTCGCCCCACTCGCCGAGGTGGAGCCCGTCGAGGTCGCCGAGCTGGCCGAGAGCGCGCGGGGCGGCGGCGGGTTCGGCTCGAGCGGTCGCTGAGGAGACGAGACCGCCGCGTCCGAGGACTGACCGCGGCTAGTGGTGGTACTGGTGGACGACGGCGTGGCCGGTGCCGCGGGCGATCATGTAGCGGTTGGCGAGCCACGCGAACGGGAACGCGATCGCGAAGCCGCCGGCGATGCTGGCGTAGAAGAGCGCGTCGTCGAGCCCGGCGTCGATCGCGCCCGGCCACACGACGACCGTGAGGTTGTCGATCGCCTCCATGATCGTGATCGAGACGGTGTCGGCGGCGAGCGCCGTCGAGACGACGACCCCCGCCGCGAGGCCGGCCTTGACGAGCGGCATCGCGGTGAGCCCGAAGCCGAACGTGTAGGCGAGCGCGATCGCGAGCGCGAGCTGGGGCACGTTGCCCCATCCGAACGCGGTCGCGATCGCCATGCCCACCAGCTCGCCGATCGCGCAGCCGGTGAGACAGTGGACGGTCGCGCTCGTCGCGAGCCCGTTCAGCCCTGCGCCGGGTTCGTGAGTATGGGCGGTCGCCTGCTGGATGGGCAGGAGCCTACCATACCCCCCAGGGGTATTCCTCTCCCTAACTCAGGGGCTGAGCCGGAACGGCGGGTACTTGTCGGTGGCCAAGATGGCGACGTACGCCTCCACGCGGATGCTCCAGCGGAAGACGCCCTCGTTGTAGTCGAAGATCCCCCGCGGATACCTGCCCGTGAACAGGATCGCGAACCACGCGCCGATGGTCGCGAAGAACGCCCCGATGTAGAGGAAGGCCAGCACGATGTAGTGCGGGATCGCCAGCAGCCACTTGACGAGCGGTAGCCAGCGGTTGAGGTCGCGCTCGGCGTCGGGGTAGGTGATGTCGAGGCGCAGCCACTGGTGCTCGTCGGTGGACGGGTACTTGTCGTTCATCAGGAACAGGTACGTGACCACGCGGTTGGAGAACCGCGTCAGCTCGAGGTTCCAGTCGAACCACCAGCGCGGGTACTTCTGGCGGAACAGGATCATGATCAGCGTCGCGGCGATCAGCACGCCGCCGGCGCCCACCGAGAACGACGTGGTTGTATCTCCGGCGTAGGCCGAGTAGTTGCCGCCGCCGCTGACCAGGCTGAGGACGATGAAGATCGGGATCGCGGCGAAGAACCGGAAGAACGTCGAGACCCGGCTCAACTCGCGGTCGGGGTATTCGACCGTGAAGGTGACCGGGTATTCGTCCGTCGCAGCCGGTGCGGGCGGTGGCGGGGGCGGCGGTGGCTGGGGTGGCGTAGCGGATTGCTCCATGGCACTCCTCCTTTGCTGGCGCCGGGGCGCCGTCGCCTTTGTGAGATGGAACCTATCGCGCAGCCAGGACGGTGGCAATCGGCGCGATCATCCGCGCATCGCGGCCCGCTGCGCCGACTCGTGGGCGGCGTCCTCGAGCGCGTCGTCGAGCGGCTCCAGCGCGGGCTCGCGCCCCTCACGCCGCCCGATCGCGATCGCGATCAGCCTGTCCGCGAGCCATGCGTTCTTGGGCAGCAGCGGCCCGTGCAGGTAGGTGCCGAGCATGTTGAGGCGCCGCACGCCCTCCCAGCCGTCCTTGTCGTTGTTGCCGTGGCCGCGCACGACGCGGCCGAGGGGCTCGGCGTCGGAGCCGAGGTATGTGCGGCCGCCGTGGTTCTCGAACCCCGCCACGGTGCGCGAGCCGTCGCCCAGATCGAGCTCGATCGCGACGTTGCCGATCAGGCGCGGTCCGGGCTCGCGGACCGTCTCCAGGTCGGCGAGGCCGAGCCCGGGGATTCGGCGCTCGCCGAGCTGGTAGGAATGGCCGAGGAGCTGGTAGCCGCCGCACACGGCGAGCAGCGCGGCGCCGTCCTCGACCGCATCGGACAGCGCCTCGCGCTTCGTTGCGACCATGTCCTCGGCGACGAGTACCTGATCGCGGTCCTGGCCGCCCCCGACGTAGATCAGGTCGTGGGCCGAGGGGTCGAAGCCCTCACCGGGCCCCGCAGAGGCGTAGGAGAAGCCGATCCCGCGCCATTCGCAGCGACGCTGCAGGAAGATGATGTTGCCGCGGTCGGCGTAGATGTTCATCTGAGCGGGATAGAGGGCCAGCAGGCGCAGCTCGCTCATCGCGCCTCCCCGGGGTCGTCGCCGTTCGCGTGGCGCAGAAGGATCGCCGTCGAGCCGACGTGATCCGCGGTCTGGGGGATCGGCTTGCGGCTCGCGGGCGACAGCCCGGCAGCTCGCGCCTCGGACTCGAAGCGCTCGGGATCGAGGACGTCAAGCCGCACGACATGCCGCTCGTCATGCAGCTCGCCCGATGGCGAGACGGCCTGGCGCAGGCGCTCGACGACGAGGCTCGAGCCCTCGGCGCGCACGCTCATCGGAAGGCTCGAGAACACCCACCCGTCGCGCTCTCGGACGTCGGGAAGCGGAATGTCCTCGGCGCTCCCCCAGGTCGCCGGCCGGTCGGTGGGCGGATCGACGAGCGCCGCCGCGACGAGACCGTCCGGCGCGAGGTGGGACCTTGCGGCGGCGAGCATCGCCGCCCGGCCCGCCGCACCCTCGAGCAGCTGAACGAGCTGCATCGGAGCCAGGATCAGGCCGAATTCGCCGTCAAGCTCGAACCGCCGCGCGTCGGCCACGGCCGTGTGCACCTCGAGCCCCTCGGCCGCGGCGCGCTCGCGTAGAGCGGCGACGAGCGCGGGATCGTTGTCCAGGGCCCAGACCTCGTGACCGAGCCGGGCGAGGTGCAGCGCAACGCGCCCCGTCCCGCAGCCGAGATCGAGCACCGGGACGCGCCCGGCGGCGAGCTCGGCCCACAGCGGCAGGTCGGCGCGGTAGGGGCCGTGCTCGACGTCGTCCCAGATGGCGGCATCGCATTCGCTGGAGCCGGAGCCGATCACGCCCAGTACTCCCGAGCCAGGCCGCGGTTGGCGAGCAGGGTGCGAAGCTCGAGCAGGGCGGTGTAGGTGGGGAGGGCGAAGAGGTGGCCGTCGGCCGCCTCGACGGCGGCGTCGAGCGAGCGCGCGACGTCCTCCTCGACCTCGATCGCGCCCTCGTCCCAGCCGGCGTACTTGAGCCGCACCGCCATCTCGGGGGCGCGCGTTCCGGCGCAGGCCACGCGGCGCACGTGCCCGGCCAACAGCTCGAAGTCCGCGTCCCAGACCCAGGAGACGTCGCGCCCGTCGGCGATGCGATCGTTGAGCGCGATCCAGAGGTCGATCCCGTCGCGGTTCGACTCCAGCCGCAGCGTTCGCAGCACCTCGTTGGCGCCCGCAGGGTTCTTGATCAGCAGGATCGAGAGCGGCGTGCCGGCGACGTCGATCGTCTCCACGCGCCCGAAGACGGCCCGCATCGACTCGAGTCCTGCGCGAATCTGCTCGATCCCGAGCCCCAGGCGCAGGCCGGCGGCGATCGCGGCCAGGGCGTTGTAGACGTTGTAGACGCCCGGGAGGGGGAGACGGAGGCGGAGCTCGCCCTCGGGTGTGCGCACCGCGACCCGGGAGCCGCCGATCCCCTCGAGCTCGATCTCGGTCGCGGTGACGTCGGGCTCGGGGCGGTCGGCGTGGCAGCGGGGGCACGAGTAATGGCCAAGATGGCCGACGAAGGCGCGCTCGTACTCGTACGCGGCGCCGCAGCGCCGGCAGTGCTTCGCGTCGTGGGCGTGCTGGAGCTCGGGGAGCGCCTGGGAAGGGTCCTCGATGCCGAAGTACGTGACCCCGGGGCGGCGGCGCAGCTCGCGGTCGCGACCCAGGTCCGCGACCAGCGGGTCGTCTGCGTTGAGCACGAACTCCGTTTCGCCGGCACGGGCCTCGACGAGCTTTGCCCAGTCGTCGGCGAGGCGCTCCAGCTCGCCGTAGCGGTCGAGCTGGTCGCGAAACAGGTTGGCGAGCACGAGCAGCTTCGGATCCAGCTCGGAGGCGACCTGCGGCAGCCACGCCTCGTCGACCTCGAACAGACCCTCGGTGCCGCGTTGCTCGAGCAGCGCGGTGGCCACCCCCCAGGTCATGTTCGAACCCGCGCGATTGTGGACTGGGGCGCGCCCGGAGGCGCCGAGCGCGGCGGAGATCATGCCGGCGGTCGTCGTCTTGCCGTTCGTCGCGCTGACGATCGTCGACCCGTCGGTCAGCGACGAGCCAAGGCGGGAGATCGCGTCGGGCGCGAGGCGCAGCAACAGCCTTCCAGGGAGCGTCGTCCCGCCGCCGCGCCCGCTGCGCCGGCTGAGCGCCCCGGTCGCGCGCGCGAGTGCCAGCTTCGGCCCGAAGAAGGCGCTCACGCGGAGTCGGCCGCAGGCGCGATCACGCGCAGGGCGCGGGGCAGCACCCGGACGGTGGCGGGCAGGTCCGCCAGGTGGTCGCCGTCGGCGTAGACGGCGAAGTCGCGGTCGGCGCGGATCTCGACCTCCGCCGCGCGCAGGATGGTGACCTCGTCGTTGTCGACGTGAGCGCCCTTGAACACCTTGGGGAGGCTAGCCAGGAACCGCAGCTTGCTGACGTGGGTGGTGTAGACGACGTCGAGCCGCCCGTCGTCGAGCTCCGCGTCGGGTGCCAGGAACATCCCACCCCCGTACGCCTTGCTGTTGGCCGCGGCGACGGAGTAGCCGCTGAAGTCGGTCGTGGTCCCATCGGTGACGATCGTGAAGCGCGCCGGCTTCCACTGCGCCAGCGCCTTGAGCGCCGCATAGAGGTAGACCAGGTTGCCCTTCACGAGCCGAGCCTCGTTGGCGATCCGGTTGGCGTCGGAGTCGAAGCCGCAGCTCGCGATGCCGAGGAAGCGGCGATCGTTGACCTCCCCGACGTCGATCGCCCTGCTGTCGCCCGCCGCTATGACGTCCACCGCCCCGGGGATCTCCCGCGGGATGCCGAGCACGCGCGCGAGGTCGTTGCCGCGCCCGCCCGGCAGGATCCCCATCGGCACCTCTCCGCCAGCGAGCGCGCCCCCGACCTGGCCGATGAGCCCGTCGCCGCTCAGCACGACCGGGATCTCGCCTGACTCGGCCGCGGCCTTCGCCTCGTCGAGGCCGTGCTCGAGCCCCTGGGTGAGCACCAGCCGGTACTCGAGGCCATGCCGCCGGAATGCCTCCTCGACCTCGGGCAGCGCTTCGGCCGCGCGGCCGCGGCCAGCCGACGGATTGACGAGCAGTAGATGGTGCTGTCGCTCGTTCATAGGGAGAATCTAGTCGTGGCCGCCCCGACGCCGGAGACCCGCTACGCGCGCAGCGGCGAGTTCAGCATCGCCTACCAGGTCGTGGGGGAGGGCGAACTGGACCTGTTCTACGTCCCCGGCTTCGCCTCCCACCTCGAGGTCTTCTGGGAGGAGCCGCGCTATTCGCGCTTCCTGCACCGCCTCGGGTCGTTCAGCCGCCTGATCTTGATCGACAGGCTGGGCACGGGGCTCTCGGATCGACTGCCGCCTGACCGGACCGCGACGGTGGAGCAGCGCATGGACGACATCGTGGCCGTGATGGACGCCGTGGGCGTTGAGCGCGCGGCCATGGTCGGATGGTCTGAAGGCACGATCCCGTGCACGGCTTTCGCCGCCACCTATCCCGAGCGGACGACCTCGCTCGTTACCTACGGGGGGTTTCCCCGCATCCTCGAGTCCAAGCAATATCCGTGGGGCGCGTCACCCGAGGCGTACGACCGGTGGGCGGAGAAGCTCCGGGAGATCTGGGGACAGTCGAGTGACGCGCTGCGCTACTGGGCCCCGAGCGTCGCTCAGGAGGAGGACGCGCGGCAATGGTTCTTGCGCTACAACCGGCTCGCGGCGAGCCCGGGGGCCGCGTTCGCGCTGTGGAACGCGCTCCGTGATACCGATGTGACCCAGATTCTCGCGTCGGTACGCGTGCCGACGCTGATCCTCCACCGGAGCGGGGACACCCTCGTCCCCGTCGAGTGGAGCCGACTGATGGCCGAGCGCATCCCGGGCGCCAAGCTGATCGAGTTCCCGGGCAAGGATCACCTGTGGTGGTTCGGCGACCAGGACGCGATCGTCGACGAGATCGAGGAGTTTCTGACCGGCGCTCGCCACGCCCCCGAACCCGATCGGGTGCTGTCCACGGTCATGTTCACGGACATCGTCGGCTCGACCGAGCGCGCCGCCGAGCTGGGGGACAGCGACTGGCGCTCGCTGCTCGAGCGCCACGACTCGATCGTCCGCCGCGAGCTCGACAGCCACCGCGGCCGCGAGGTCAAGGCCACGGGCGACGGCTTCCTGGCGACGTTCGACGGGCCGGCACGAGGCATCCGCTGCGCGGGCGCGATCGCCGACGCCGTGCGCCCGCTCGGGATCGAGATCCGCGCCGGGCTGCACACCGGCGAGTGCGAGGTGATCGGCGAGGATGTCGGCGGGATCGCGGTCCACACCGGCGCGCGCGTCTCGGCCAAGGCCGGCCCGGGCGAGGTCCTGGTCTCGCAGACCGTCAAGGACCTGGTCGCCGGCTCGGGGATCGAGTTTGAGGACCGCGGGACCCACCAGCTCAAGGGCGTCCCCGGCGAGTGGCGCCTGTTCGCGGTCGCGGGCTAGGCCATGGCGGCCCGTCTCCAGCGATCTACCGAGCTCATGCGGGCGGAACGACCAGCTCTGCGACCACCGCGCGGTGGTCGGTGCGGGGTAGATCGTGGACCGAGACGTCCGCCACCCATACCCGTTCGTCGACGAGGACGTGGTCGATCGTCACCGGTGGGAAGATCCGGTTGGAGGGCCACGTCGGGCTGAGTCCCGCACCGGCTGCGTCGGCGGCGTCGACGTAGCCGGTGTTGATGAGATCGCGGAGCGGGGCGTGGTCGAGCGTGGCATTGAAATCGCCCGCGAGCAGTCGAATCGCTCCCTGCGGGTTCGCCACTGGAAGGGCGTCGAAGTCCGCGAACCAGCCGTCGACCTGTGACGAGCCTTTGGGAGGCGGCGTGTGGACGACCATTACCTCGATCGCCGGGGCGCCTGGCACGTCGAGGTTGGCGGTGGGCCAGGCGAATCCGACGCTGCCCGTGGTCGTGAGATCGGGCGCGCGCAGCGGGTATCGGGAGTACAGGCCACTCCCGGAGGCGGTCGCGCCCGGAGCAAGGGCCTGCTCGGGGAGGAGGTCATCGAGTCCGGCGCGTCGCAGACCGCGCACCGCGCGGGAGGTGAGCTCCTGGACGCTGAGCAGGTCCACGTCCTGGTCTCTGACGAGCCCGACGAGGGCCTCGGGGTCCGCGTTGCCGTATCTGAGGTTGGACGTCATGACGGTCAGGTGCGGTCCGGACGGCGGCTGGTCGGGGCCCTGCCCGGAAAGCGCACGCGGCACGACGAGGATCGCGAGTGTCACGGCGATGGCGGCACAGAGCGCGGCTGCCAGCCGGAAGCGCAGCAAGAGCGCCGCGATCAAGGCGGTCGCGGCGACAACGGGTACGTACGGCGTGTAAGCGATCAACGGGACGAGCGGATAGCCGCGCTCGAGCCCGAACAGTCGAACCGCCGTCCACGCGGTCCCCAAGACGATCAGCGCCCAGAGCGTCGCCGCGGCGATGGTGCGCCATGTCTTGGCGGTCGGGAGGCGCACAGGCGCTTGAGGTTAGTTAGCGCCGGGCGGGCCGCTACCTTGGCCGCCCATGGGTGGGCGGCAGACCATATTTGCGGCTGTTGCGCTGATCGGTGCCCTCGCGCTCGGGGCCTGTGGCGGCGACGGCGAGGAGGAGTCCTCGGCCGCCCTTCCCTCCGGGTGCAAGCCGGTTGCCCAGCCGCCGGCGAAGCCCGAACAGCTTCCCAAGCCCGACGAGCAGCTGTCCGCGAGCGACCGTGTGACCGCGATCGTCGAGACGAGCTGCGGGACGTTCGAGATCGCGCTCGACACCGCGACCTCGCCGGAGACGACGGGCTCGTTCACATACCTCGCCGACAGGGGTTTCTACGACGGGACGTCGTTCTCATATATCGACGGCTCGGTGGTCCAGGGCGGCGATCCGATCGGCGACAGGACCGGCGGGCCCGGCTACTTCGTCGACGAGCCGCCGCCGGTGGACGCCGAGTACACCCGCGGGACCGTGGCGATGGCGAAGACCGAGGTCGAGCCGACGGGGCGCTCGGGTAGCCAGTTCTTCGTCGTCTATGCGGCCGATGCCGGGCTCCAGCCGCAGTTTGCCGTGCTCGGCGAAGTGACCGAGGGGATCGACGTCGTCGACCGGATCGCTGAGCTGCGCGAGCCGGGCAGCGAGAACGGGGCGCCGCGCGCCCCCGTGGTGATCGAGAGCATCACCCTGCGCGGGTGATAGCGCCGCGCCCAGTCACCTAGGCTGGGGACATGGCAAAGGTGGACGTAGGCGATCCGGCGCCGGAGTTCGAGCTGCCGGGCACGGGGTCGCGCACCTACCGGCTGTCGGACCTGCGCGGCCAGTGGGTCGTGCTGGCGTTCTACCCGGGCGACTTCACCCCGGTCTGCACGCGTCAGTTCTGTTCCTACCGCGACGGAGACGACCACCTCGATCAGCTCGGCGTGGAGGTCCTGGGAATCTCGCCCCAGAGCGTCGACTCGCACGAGCGCTTCCGCCGCAAGCACGGCCTCACACAGCCGCTGCTCGCCGACGAGGGACGCGAGGTCCTGCGCAGCTACGGCGTCCTCGCCCCGGGCGGGATCGTGCGGCGGTCGATCTTCATCGTCGATCCCGAGGGCATGGTCCGGTTCCGGCACGTCGCGCTGCTCGGGCTCCACTTCAAGGACGTCAACGACCTGAGCGAGGCGCTGGCCGGGCTGCGTTGACCGAGGCGCTTCCGCCACTCGACGCCCTGCTGGTGGACCTCGACGGCGTGCTGTACGTCGAGGACGAGCCCGTCGAGGGGGCCGTCGAAGCGGTTCGCGAGCTGCGTGACTCCGGGCTGACGCTGCGCTTCGTCACCAACACGACGGCGCGCTCGCACGACCAGACGGTCGACAAGCTCGCTCGCCTGGGGTTCGAGGTCTCCTCCGAGGAGCTTGTGACGCCCGCCGCTCTGGCGCGGCAGCACTGCGTAGACGCCGGCCACCAGGAGGTGGCGCTGATCATGAACGAGAACGTGAAGGAGGACTTCGGCGGCCTCGAGGAGTCGGAGGACTCGCCGGGCGCGGTGATCATGGGCGATCTCGGCGAGCGCTTCGGGTTCGCGATCCTCAACTCCGCGTTTCGGATGGTGATGGACGGCGCCGAGCTGATCGCGCTGCAGAAGAACCGCTTCTGGCTCACCGCGGACGGCCTGTCGCTCGACGCAGGACCGTTCGTCGCCGCGATCGAATTTGCGAGCGGGCGCGAGGCGCTGGTCGTCGGCAAGCCCTCCGAGGCGTTCTTCCGGCTCGTGCTCGAGGGCGCCGGCGCGACTCCGGAGCGCGCCGCGATCATCGGCGACGACGTCGAGACCGACGTCGGGGGCGCGATCGACGCCGGGCTCGCGGGGATCCTGGTGCGCACCGGCAAGTACCGCGAGGACTTCGTGCGCCAGTCGGGGATCGAGCCCACGGCGACGCTGGACTCGATCGCCGACCTGCCGGGCGCGTTCGAGGGTTAGGGATTGGCGGCGACCGTCGGCGAGGCGCGCCGGTTCGAGGTCGAGCGCGACGGCCAGGCGCTGGTCGGGGAGGCGCTGGACGCGCCGGAGCTCGACCCCGCGGCGCCGAGCGTCGTGCTCCTGCACGCGATAACGGCGAGCAGACGTTATGTAGTCCACGGCTCGAAGGTCCTGCCCCGCAAGGGCTTTGCCTCGGTCTGCTACGACGCACGCGGGCACGGCGAGTCGGGGCCGGCCCAGGAGGGCAGCGGCTACGGGTACGAGGACCTCGTCGCGGACCTCGGCGCGGTGATCGACGAGGTGGTGGGGGAGCGCAGGCCCGTGATCGCGGGCAGCTCGATGGGCGCTCACACCGCGGTGGCGTTCGCGCTGCGGGCTCCCGAGCGGATCGCCGGCCTGGTCGCGATCGGCCCCGCCTTCAACGGCCTGCCGGCGCCCGACGAGGTGCTCCGGGAGTGGGACGAGCTCGCCGACGGGCTCGAGAGCGATGGGGTGGACGGGTTCCTGCGCGCCTACGAAAGCCACGGACTCGACCCCGAGTGGCGCGACACGCTGATCAGGATCACGCGCGAGCGCCTGGTCACGCATCGTCATCCAGAGGCCGTCGCCGAGGCGATGCGCGAGGTCCCACGCGATCGCCCCTTCGAGGACATGTCCGAGCTCGAGTTCCTCGACGTCCCGGCGCTCGTCGTCGCCAGCAACGACGAGGCCGATCCCGGACATCCCTACGCCGTCGCGCAGACGTACGCGGAGCGACTCCCCCAGGCGCGGCTGGTCAGCGAGGAGACCGGCCAGTCGCCGCTCTCCTGGCAGGGCGGCAGGCTGTCGCGCGAGATCGCGGCCTTTTGCGCCACAGACGCCGTCGCCGAGCGCGCCGTGTCCTGACCCGGCCACAACTAAGGTGTACGGGCGATGGACGAAGGCCATCCCATCCACTACTCGGCGGTCGAGCGCGGGACGTCTGTGTACGCGGCCGACGGCGTCGAGGTCGGCAAGGTCGACGATGTGCTCGACAATTACCGCGAGCACATCCTCGACGGGCTCGTGATCGAGACGGCGAGCGGAAACCTGCGGTTCGTAGACGCGCCGGAGGTCGAGCGTACCTACGAACGCGCCGTCACGCTGACGATCAGCGCCGAGGAGGCCGCCCAGCTCCCCGCGCCCGAGCGCGGGGCGGGAACTTTCAGGCCGCGACGCGCGAAGGGCCGCCTCGGCCGCTTCCTCGGCGGGGGCTGGAAGCGCGAGTAGCCGCATGGGCATCGCGTTCCCCGGAGAGTCAGCGGATTATCGGGCAGCGCGCGATCGGCTGCTCGAGCAGGAGATCGAGCTGCGGCGCGCGATGGAGGCGGTGGCCGCCGAGAGGCGGAAGCTTCCGCCCGGCGGCCCCGTTCCGGGGGACTACGTGTTCGAGGGCGAGGGCCCCGACGGCGGTGCCACGGACGTGCGGCTGTCGGAGCTCTTCGCGCCCGGCAGGGACTCGCTCGCGATCTACAGCTTCATGTTCCCCCGCGACCCCGGCGACACGCGGCCGGGGCCTTCCGCGGGGGAGACCGCGGACCTACCGCTCGCGGAGGGGCCGTGCCCGTCGTGCGTCGCGCTGCTCGATCAGCTCGACGGCTCGGCGGAGCACGCACGTCCGCTGATGAGCTTCGCGGTCGTGGCGAAGGCGCCGCTTCCCCGGCTGCTTGCCTTCGCGAAGGAGCGCGGCTGGCGAAAGCTGCGCCTCCTCTCCTCGGCCGCGAACAGCTACAACCGCGACTATCTCGCCGAGACCCCCGAGGGCCACCAGCGGCCGATGCTCAACCTGTTTCACCGCGACCCCGACGCGATCCGCCACTTCTGGGGCTCCGAGCTCTTCTACGCCCCGACCGACGCGGGCCAGGATCCCCGCCACGTCGGGACGCTCGAGCCGGTCTGGAACCTCTTGGACCTCACGCCGGAGGGGCGCCCGTCTGAGTGGGACGAGCAGCTGAGTTACGTGTGATCGCCGGCTCGCCACGGCGCGCGACGTAGAGCACCTCGGTGTCCGCCATGCGGTCGGGAAGGCCGCGGCGGGTCGGCCCGAGCAGGATTCCGGCGAAACCAAGACCGAGGGTCAGTGCGGACACGCCGAAGCCGATCAGGCGCCGGACCGCCCGGCGCAGGCCGATGCCGTGGGTGTCCTCGGCGTCGAGGCGCAAACCGAGAAAGCGCATGCCGGGGGTCTCGCCGGCAAGCGACCAGAAGGCGACAAGGTAGGTGCCGATGCCGATGAGCCAAGCGCCGGTGCCGGCGAGGATGGCTCCGGTCGGAACGTCTTGGGAGTCGCTGAACAGCTCCCGGAGGACGAACGCGACGAGGGCCGAGCCGAGGAAGAAGGTGGCGTTGAGCAGGACCACGTCGATCGCGAAGGCCAGGATGCGGGTGACCGCGCCCGCCTGACGCGCGGGCTCGGTCCGGCGGGGCTTTCGGGTCAGTCGCCAGACGACGCGCTCGACGAGGTCGTCGAGGTGGCGGGCGACCCGGCCGAGCTGGCGACCGATGTCCTCGACGAGCCCGACGCCCTGATAGGCAAGCGCGGCGCGGACCTCCGGGGCCTCGGCGATGCGCTCGACCAAAAGCTGGGTCTGCTCGCTGTCCAGGAGCCGCGCCCAGACGCGGTCGACGAGCTCGCTGTCGAGCGCTTCGAGGACCGCGCGCTCGACCTCCGCGCTGCTCAGCGCGCCCGCGGTCGCCTCGCGGACCGCCGGGCCCTGGAGGACGCGGACCAGCGCGCGCTCGACCGCGGGGCTCTCCGCGGCGCGGACGATCGCCTCCTCGGCGGCGATCTGGACCGCGCTGTCGATCCCGGTCAGCTCGGCGGCGCGCTGGGCGCCGCGCGCCCCGGCGCCGGCGATGCGCGCCGGGATCGAGGGCCGGGGGCGGGGGGGAAGGGACCCTGAGCTCTCCAAGCCCCTCAAAGGATGAGCCCCGCGGCGGACGGGCGCCCGCTTCGCTCTACTTCGTCTTCTTTACCTTGACCTTCTCGGTATCGGAGTTGGCGGCGACGCAGTCGGCCGTCTCCCCGAGGTGGGCTCGATAGAGGAAGGTCTTCTTGACCTGCGTCTTCGTCAGGAAGTTGCCCTGACCGTCCGTCTGCACCTGCTCGATGGTCTCGAAGGAGCCCCCCTTCAGCCGCTGGACCTCGACCGCCTGGGCGGCCTCGCACGCAGCCTCGTTCTGCGGCGCGTCGACCTTGCCGAACAGGACCACCTTCCTGCCCTTCTTGACCTTGCCCTTGTTGGCATCGAGGGTGACGGTGCGGTCGACCTTGACCGGAGGCAGGGGCTCAGGCGGCGTGGCGAAGACGGCGAAGATCATGTCCACCCCGACCGTGTTCCACGTCGTCGTTCCGCCGGGGGAGTACCAAAACGTTCCGGGGCAGTCGGCCGTATCGGGCTTGTATCCAGCCTCTAGGCCCTCTCCTCCCTCAATGGTGGGTTCGCTCGGGCGCGACAGCACAAGCGCGTAGCTCTGCCCTGCGACGATCGCGGCCGGCGAGGCAAACGTTGCTACCAAGGTCGTGGGTCCATCGGGGACCTCGGGCACCGTAGTCGAGGCAAGGACGTTGTTGTTTGGTGTGCCTGATCCGTCCACCCCCATGATCTGAACGACGTAATCGCCGGTCTTGCCGGCGGGCTCTAGGAAATCGATCTCGGCGCGGGTCAGGTTCCCGGTGAAGCCCGAGACGAAGGTCTGGGCAAAGCGCTCCCCCGAGCTGCCGTTGGCCACGTAGTCGTCGCGTGGCAGCGGGCAACTCGCCGCCAGGGACTCCTGGGCGGCCGCGGGAGTCGGCCCGACGAGCATGATCGCGCCGGCAACGACCGTCGCTGCCGCAGCGCCAATGTGGCGCCGACGCTGAGCTGATTCGACTCTCCCGATCATGGTCGTCCCCCGCTGATGCCTCCTCTGCAGCCCCGCCGTTGCCGGCTGACCGAAGCCTAGCCGGTTGACCTGTTTTCGGTCACCGCGTCGGCTAACCCGCCGGCGCCGCCTGGGCGACGACGCGGGGGAGCCAGGTGCGCACCGCTGCCGCCACCGCGTCGAGGTCCTTCCGCAGGCTGTGGTTGCCCGGCACCTCGGCCACCTCGCGACGAGGCCCGGGAGGCGGCATCCCGAACTGGTCGCGCTCGCCCTGGACGACGAGTATCGGCACCGTCACCGCGTCGAGCTCGTGGAGGCGATCCGATGGCTTTGGCTTCCCGGAACGCTGCGGCGGCTGGAGCGGGAAGGCGAGGCAGAGCACCGCCACCGCCCCGGTCGCCTCAGCGGTCCGGCAGGCCACCCGGGCGCCGATCGAGCGGCCGCCGGCGACGAGGGGTAGGTCGGCGAGCTCGCCACCGACGAGGTGCTCGACGACCGCCGTCCACGCGGCGTCGAGCTGGGGCGCCGGGGCGGGTGAGCGCCGCCCGGCGACGCGGTAGGGCTGCTCGACGAGCGCGACGCTCACTCCCTCGGAGCGGGCGACGTCGGTCACCGTGACCAGGTCGGGCGAGTCGACGCCGCCGCTGGCCCCGTGACCCATGACGAGCGCCGCCCTGGGCTCGTCGGCCGGATGCAGACGGGCGTTGGCCCGGCCGTGAGGCGTTTCGATCGCGAGCGTCTTGATGGGGCTGATACTCGCATCCTCGGAGAGGGGGGCCGGTGCGCCCTAGGATGATTCGCATGCGCTTCGGGATCGCGGTCTTTCCCACCGAGGACTCGGCCGACCCCGCGACGCTCGCGCGCCTGGTCGAGGAGCGCGGCTTCGAGTCGCTGTTCTTTCCCGAGCACACCCACATCCCGGCGAGCCGCCGAACGCCGTATCCGGCCGGCGGCGAGCTGCCGCCCGAATACAGCCGCACCTACGACCCGTTCGTCGCCCTGACCGCGGCCGCGGCGGCGACCGAGAAGCTGTTGGTCGCCACGGGGATCTGCCTCGTCATCCAGCGCGACCCGATCATCACCGCCAAGGAGGTCGCGTCACTCGACCGCCTCTCGGGCGGGCGCTTCCTTTTCGGCGTCGGGGCCGGCTGGAATCTCGAGGAGATGGAGAGCCACGGCACCGATCCCCGCCGGCGCTTCTCGCTGATGCGCGAGCGGATCGAGGCGATGAAGGCGATCTGGACCGAGGACGAAGCCTCCTACCACGGCGAGCACGTGAACTTCGACCGGATCTGGTGCTGGCCGAAGCCGATCCAGAAGCCGCACCCTCCGGTGCTGGTGGGCGGAAATGCCGAGCGGGTGCTCGACCGCGTCGTCGCCTTCGGCGACGAGTGGATGCCCAACCGCGTCTCTGGGCTGCGCGAGCGGATCGAGGCGCTCCAACGGCTTGCCGCGGACGCCGGCCGCGGCCGGATCCCGGTCACGCTCAACGCCGCCAGACCGGATCGGGAGCTGATCGAGCGCGGGGAGGACGCCGGCGTCCATCGCTGCGTCTTCTACATCGAGCCCACCGGCGCCGCCGAGACCGAGCGCCAGCTCGACGAGCTGGCAGGCAAGCTCGGACTCGGTTAGCCGGCAAGCCGTTATGTCAACCGGCCGGGTGTCCGGTGTGGGATACGGGCCGAGGATCCAGTACCGAATGGTCAGCGACGACGTTCGGACCAGGCTCTGATGGGCGCTGGTCGCGCGCGATCAGCCCTCGGGGGAGGACCTGGGCTGTATTGACCCCCGCATGTGGTGCGAATGCAGCCCAGGTCTGGCGGCGAGCCGACCTCGAGGGGTAGAACCACGCGGCAGGCGCGCGAAGGGTCGTGAAGGGCCCGCGTCAACAAGCCAATCAGCCGCTCGTGGCTAGGTTTACATACCGACCATTATCGAGCGTGGGATCTGCGGCGGGGGCGGGCGATTGAGCCCGCACCCCCAGGGGCTACAGCGTGACCCCGATCAGCTTTAGGCGGCGGTTGAGCGCGCCGAGGCCGAACTCCGCGAGCCCTCCGGGATCGACCCCAAGCGCCTCGAACGCGCCCTCGCTGGGCGGCTGAAGCGACTGCGCGACCGCGGGCAGCAGCTCGTGGAGGCGACGCCGGATCACCTCCCCCATCTCAGGGTCCTCGGCGACGGCGCGGCGCAGGAACTCCGTCCCGTAGGCGAGGTGGCGCTGCTCGTCGGCGGCGATGCGGCTGTAGCCGTCGACGAAGCCGGGCAGGATGTCGCGCTCGTGCAGCAGGTCGAGCAGGAAGCGCGAGGTGGTGATCCCGAGCGTGCCCTCGATGACCATGTGGTAGATCGTCACGAACTCGACCTTGGCCTCGCGGTTCGTGGGGTCCGCCCGCAGCCGGTCGTGGGCGTCGACCAGCGCCTCGTCGAAGATCGTGCGGAAGGGATCCGCGAGCACCTCGCGCGCCCGCCGCACGTGGGCGGCGATCGCGGCCGGATCGGCGACGACCTCGTTCTGGAAGCGGGCGTAGAACTGCATGTGGCGGACCTCGTCGACGAGCTGGGTCGACAGGAAGCTGCCCTCCTCCTCGTCGTCCTGCGCCAACACGAGGCCGCAGAACTGGGTCGAGATCCGCTCCTCGGCGACCATCAGCGCGCTGAGCGCGAACTCGAGCAGGTCGCGCTCCGCCGCGTCGAGCCGCGCCCAGTCATCGGGGTCGCGGCTGAGGTCGATGTCCTGGGCCGCCCAGTGGGCGTGCTCCCAGTCGTTGTAGAGCTCCTGCGGGCTGCGGAGGGGCGCCGCTACGGCCATGTCGTCTCCTTCGCTCGAGCGTCCGGCAGGGTGAAGCCTAGGCCCCTCTTGGCCGCGCGCTTCCACCGGCCGGTCCGCGACGTCTACTTCCGCTTCTTCTTGACCTTCCAGGAATCAGTGGCGGGCGTGGCGTCGAGATTGCCCGCGGTATCCCGGGCCTGGACCTGGAAGGTGTGCTTGCCCTTCTTGACCTTGACGGTGAACGGCGATGTGCATGGCTTGAAGACCGACTTACCGTCGAGCGAGCACTCAAACGTCGCCGCCTCGTTGGCCGAGAACTCGAACGTCGCGGTCCTCTTCTTGGTCTTGTCCTTGGGGCCCTTGGTGATCGTGGTCTCGGGTGGGGTCGCGTCGCCGAGTCCGGGCCCTGGAGCTGGCGGCAGCGGAATCGTGACGTCGTCATCGGTAATCGTCCCGACGCCCTGGTTGTCCGCGATCGTCGCGATGGTGGGATTGGAAAGCCCGAGGTTGAAGGTCTCGTCCGCCTCGTCGATGGTGTCGCCGTTCACCTGCACGGTCACCGGCTCGGACGTGTCGCCGGACGTAAACGTTGCGGTCCCTGAGTTGGAGGCGTAGTCGCCGGGGGCGCTTGCGCTGGCGTCGGAGGTCGCGAAGTCGACGGTGACCTGCTGCGAGGACGCGTTGGTGAGCGAGACCGTAAAGGCAGCGGGCGTCTGGCCGGCGTCGCCCTCGGTCACCGCCACGTCGTCGATCGAGATGCTCGGGACGGGATCGTCGTCGTTGATCGTCCCCACGCCCTGGGCGTCGGCGATCGCCGCGAAGATGGTGGCGTTGGAAAGATCGACGTTGAAGGTCTCATTGGGCTCGTCCATCGTGTCGCCGTTTACCTGCACGGTGACGGTCTCGGTCGTGTCGTTGGCCGCAAACGTCGCGGTGCCCGAGCTCGACGCGTAGTCGCCGGGGGCGGCAGCCGAACCGTTCGAGGTCGCGAAGCCGACCGTCACCTGCTGCGAGGAGGCGTTGTTCAGAGTGACGGTGAAGCTCGTCGCCGTCTGGCCCGCGTCGCCCTCGGTCACCGCCACGTTGTCGATCGAGATCTGCAGTGGCTCGCGGTCGAGGATCGCCACCGCGCCGCTGGCCTGTGAGGCAGCGTAGACCGACCTTCCGTCAGCGCTCACATCGACCGCTGCGGGGCATCAAGCGCCACCCCGTCCTGGCACGCCCCGGCGGTCCCCGTCTCGCTCACGCAGCCAGCGGTGCCCGCGTTCTGGGTGAGCGCGCCGGTCGAGGTGTCGCGATCGAAGATCGCCAATGCGTCGGCGTTGAACGCCGAGACGTAGGCGGACGCCCCGTCATCGCTCAGCGCCACGCCTAGGGCGGCGTCGAGCGCCACCCCGTCCTGGCACGCCCCGACGGTCCCGGTCTCGCTCACGCATCCGGCCGTCCCCGCCTTCTGGGTCAGTCCCCCCGTGGAAGGGTTGCGGTCGAAGATCGCCACCGCGTCGCTGAGGTCCGAGGCGACGTAGGTGGACTCGGCGTCTGGGCTCACCGCAACGCCCACCGCACCCTCGAGCGCCACCCCGTCCTGGCACGCCCCGGCGGTTCCGGTGTCCGAGACGCAGCCCGCTGTCCCCGCCTTCTGGGTCAGTTCGCCGTTGGAGATGTTGCGGTCGAAGACCGCCACGGCGTCGCTGGAGTTCGCCCCTATGTAGATGGACTTTCCGTCCGGGCTTGCCGCGACACCGTAGGCCCCGTCAAGCGCCACCCCGTCCTGGCACGACCCGCCCGTTCCCGTCTCCGACACGCAGCCGGCGGTCCCAGCCTTCTGGGTAAGTGCCCCCGTCGAGGTGTTGCGGTCGAAGATCAAGACCGCATCGCTGCTCCCGGCCGAGGCGACGTAGACCGACGTTCCATCCTCGCTCACTGCGATGGATCGAGGGTCGTCGAGAGCGACCCCGTCCTGGCACACCCCGCCGGTACCCGTCTCCGACACGCAGCCCGCGGTCCCCGCCTTCTGGGTAAGAGCCCCCGTGGTCGTGTCGCGGTCGAAGATCGCCACGGCGTCGCTGAAACCAGAGCCGACGTAGACCGACTTCCCGTCCGGGCTCACCGCGACCGATTCGGCGAAGTCGAGCGCGGCCCCGTCCTGGCACGCCCCCCCGGTCCCGCTCTCCGACACGCAGCCCGCGGTCCCCGCCTTCTGGGTCAATTCCCCGGTGGAGGTGTTGCGGTCGAAGATCGTTACGGCGTTGGTGGTGAACTGCGAGACGACGTAGACCGACTTTCCGTCCTCGCTCACGGCGACGGCGCGAGCGTCGGAGAGCGCCACCCCGTCCTGGCACGCACCGCCGGTCCCGTCGTTTGACACGCACCCGGCCGTGCCGGCCTTTTGGGTGATGTCCCCGGTTGCCGCGTAGGCGATGCTCGCGGCAAGGAGGGCCGACGCGGCGGCGAGCGCAGCAGCGGTCCTAATGCGTCTCATTTCCGCTTCTTCTTCACCTTCCAGGAATCGCTGGCTGGCGTGGCGTCGAGGTTGCCCGCGGCATCCCGGGCCTGGACCTGGAAGCTGTGCTTTCCCTTCTTGACCTTGACCTTCAGCGGCGAGGTGCAGGCCTTGAACTCCTGCTTTCCGTCGAGCACGCAGTTGAAAGTGACGCCCGGCTCGTTGGCCGAAAACTCGAACGTCGCGGTCTTCTTCTTGGTCTTGTCCTTGGGGCCCTTGGTGATCTGCGTGTCCGGCGGAGCGGTGTCGCCCGGCTCGGGCTCCGGGGCCGGGGTTGGCGGGATGGGCGGCGGCTCGCGGTCGAAGATCGCCACCGCGTCGCTCTCGTCGGAGACGGCATAGACAGAAGCACCGTTGGGACTCACCGCCGCGCTCCGGGCGCCGTCGAGAGCAACCCCGTCCTGGCAGGAGCCACCGGTCCCGGTCTCGGACACGCACCCCGCGGTTCCCGCCCTCTGGGTCAGCGCGCCGGTCGAGGTGTTGCGATCGAGGGTTGCCACCGCGTCGCTGACGGTAGAGGCGACGTATACGAAGCTCCCGTCGGGGCTCACCGCCACGCCTCGCGCGCCGTCCAGAGCGACCCCGTCCTGACAGACCACGCCCAACTCCGAAACGCACCCCGCGGTCCCCATCTTCTGGGTCAGCTCTCCGTTCGACGTGTTGCGATCGAAGATCGCCACCGCGTCGCTGGTATCGGAGGCCGCATAGACGGAGGTCCCATCGGGGCTCACGGCGACGCCAAACGCGCCGACGAGTGCCTGGCCGTCCTGACACGCTCCACCCAGCTCCGACACGCACCCCGCCATTCCCGCCTTCTGTGTCAGCGCGCCAGTCGAGGTGTTGCGGTCGAAGATCGCTACGGCGTTGCTTGTGGAGGACGCAACGTACACCGAGCTGGCGTCGGGACTTACCGCTAAGCCGATGGCGCCGGTAAGGGCGGCCCCGTCCTGGCACGCGCTAGCCGTTCCATCCTCGGAAACGCATCCCGCCGTCCCAGCCTTTTGGGTCAACGCGCCAGTCGAGGTGTTGCGGTCGAAGATCGCCACGGCGTTGCTGGTCTCCGACGCGACATAGACCGAGGCACCGTCGGGACTCACGGCGACGCCCGTGGCGCTGTCCAGCGCCACTCCGTCCTGGCACGCGCTACCCGTTCCGTCCTCGGAAACGCATCCCGCCGTGCCGGCCTTCTGGGTCAGCGCACCGGTAAAGGTGTTGCGGTCGAAGATCGCTATGGCGTCGCTGGTCTGCGAGGCGACATAGACCGAGGCGCCGTCTGGGCTTACCGCTACCGCGAATGCGCCCCCGAGCGCCTCTCCGTCCTGACACGGAGCGCCACCCGATTCCGAGATGCACCCAGCGGTGCCGGCCTTCTGGGTCAGCGCCCCGGTCGAGGTGTTGCGGTCGAAGATTGCCACCCCACCGGTGAGGAGGGCCCCACCCGCGATGGAGGCGACGTAGGCCGATGTACCGTCGGGACTCACCGCGACGCCCGCAGCGGCGTCGAGCGCCTCTCCGTCCTGGCACGCGCCGCCTGTCCCGGTTTCCGAGACGCATCCTGCGGTTCCCGCCTTCTGGGTGAGGTCCCCGGTTGCGGCGTAGGCGACGCTCGTGGCGAGCAGACTCGCGAACGCGATGATCGCGATGAGGCCGACGCGCTGTGACTTGCGTGGAGCGCTACCCACTGACCACCCCCTGGCGGTTGGTTCGCATGGAAGTTTCTCGACAATGACGGTATACGTCATCAGCGAATCGCGCGGAACCTCGGTC
>DASPWW010000109.1:0-9324 GCA_035637595.1 Solirubrobacterales bacterium
ACAAGGCCTCCGAGCGTGGGAGCGCGGAGCGCTAAGGGCGCTCCCGCCAGCTCGGGGTTCGGATCCCGACGCCCCCTTCGCCGGGCGAGGGCGCATCTGACGCGAGGCTCAGTCGCCGGCAGCACACGCCCGGAGCTCGTCCAATGCAGGCGTCCAGGCAGCCGAGCAAAGACGCTCGCTGTTCCGGGCGAAGCGGCGGCGCCGTCGCTGCGCCGATGCCTCGCGGTCGCAATCGCCCCGCGGGGGCGCGGGCTCTCCCCGCGGGTGCCCGCGTGTCCTTCCCTTCCCCCTCGCGGGGGCTGGCTCAAGCGGCTGTCGGCGCGCTCACTTCTTCTTCGCCTTGAACTTGACGGCGAGGCTGTCCTCGCTCGACTGACCGAGGTCGTCGGTGAGCGTGGCGGTGATCGTCGCCTTGCCCTTCCTGCCCGCCTTGGCGGCCTTCTTGAGCGCCTTCTTTCCCTTCTTCGGGATCTTCAGCGTTACCGCCGTCGGCGTCCCCTCGGGGATCTGGGTGGTCACGGCGGGGATCGTGAACTTCTTCGCCTTCGAGGCGACCGCGCCCTTCGGCGCCCTCGGCGCCTTGCCCGAGCCCTCGAGGACCGCGGTGGCGTTCTCCTGTGGGCACGTCACCGTGACGCTCACCTGGCTGAGCGACTTCTGCGTCGCCTTCCCGGTCAGCTCGCAGCTCGGGGGGTTGAGCGGCTGCCAGGTGGGATCGAAGTCGAAGACCGGGGGCGAGCTCGAGGTCAGCGGGGTGACGTTCTGGTTCAGGCCCGCGGGGTCGGCGAGCAGGATGTTGCTGAACGTGCCGGCCGAATCCTCCCTCGTGAACGCGATCCGCGTGCCGTCGGGCGAGAACGCCGGGTTGAGGTCGTTGTCCGGGCCGCTGGTGAGCTGCGCCTGGCCCGAGCCGTCGGCGTTCATCACCCAGATGTCGGCCTGGGCTACTCCGTCCTCGCGGTAGAAGACGATCCGCTGCCCGTCGGGAGAGAAGTCGGGCTCGAAGTCCTCCGACGTGGCCGAGCCGGTGGTGAGGGGGGTCTGGCCGCTTCCGTCCGGATTCATGACCCAGATCTCGGTGAAGCCGGTTGCCCCGTCGGTGCGGTGGAAGGCGATCCGCTGCCCGTCGGGCGAGAACGCGGGATCGAGGGCCTGGTCGTTGCTTGCGCCGGCGAACGTGAGCTGCCCGTTGGGTCGATCGCGAGGATGTCGCTCACGGAGCCGGGCGTGCCGGGGTCGTGGGTGAAGGCGATGCTGCCGTCCGCTCCCGGGAACGCCGCCGGGGCGCCCGGCGCGGCGAGCAGTGCGGACGCTGCCAGCGCCGCGGTGACCGCGATCGTGATCCGAACCCGCTCCCTCACTCTGCACCTTTCCCTTCCGGCGGACACCGCTCGCCGCCGCGTCCGCTCGGCGAAGTGGGCGAAGGTGCGCGAGCACCTCCTCCAGGCCGGCTGAGGCCGGATCGAGCCCCTCGAGGACCAGCTCCCACCACGGCCCCCGAAGGCCCTCCCGGTAGGCGACCGCGTGCCAGAAGCAGTCGGCCTTGTTGTCGAAGTGGAAGTAGAAGGCGCCCGGCGAGTAGCCGGTGCCCTCGACGATGTCGGAGACGGTGGTCGCCGCGTAGCCGCGCTCGTGGAAGCGCTGCATCGCCGAGCGAACCAGCGCGGCGTAGCTCGCCTCGCGCTTTTGCTGCCACTTGGTCTTCGTCGCGCTCAAGATCTAGATCCGTCGGTCGATCTACTTACCATGCCCGCGATGGCAGGCAGATCGCCGAGGGAGGGGGTGCTTCGGCGCCCACGCGTTCTCGCGGCGGGGCTTACCGCCGCGGTCGTCTCGCTCGGGCTCCCGAGCTCGGCGGCAGCCGTCACCGAGACCTTCGGTTTCACCGGCGCCGAGCAGACCTTCGTCGTCCCCGCGGGCGTGAGCGAGATCGAGGTCGAGGCGGCCGGGGCAGACGGCGCCCCAGGGAACGCTGGAGTTCCCGGCGGCGACGGCGCGCTCGTCACCGGAACGCTCTCCGTCACCCCGGGCCAGACCCTATACGTCGAGGTCGGCGGGGTCGGCCAGTGCAACGGCTCCGGCGCCGGCGGGAGCGCCGACGCCGGCGCTGGCGGCGGGGCCTCGGACATCCGCACGATCTCGGTTAGCGACGGTGGCGGCGCCCTCTGCGCCGCCCATAGCCAGGCCTCGCTCGAGTCCCGGCTTCTACTTGCG
The DNA here is from genome assembly GCA_035637595.1 of Solirubrobacterales bacterium. Lineage (GTDB taxonomy): Bacteria > Actinomycetota > Thermoleophilia > Solirubrobacterales > 70-9 > DASPWW01. The sequence goes on from DASPWW010000109.1 coordinate 2,215, forward strand.
GCCGGCGGCGGCGGCGCGGCAGCGTTCGTGGCTGGCGGTGCCGGCGGCGACGCCGGTGAAGCGGGTTCCGACAGCAACGACGGCAGTGCGAATGGAGGCCAGCCGGGCGACGCGAGTGCCGGCGGCGCCGGCGGCTCCGGCGGCACCGGTCCGGATGGCGGCAGCGGCTCGCTCGGCCAGGGCGGCGTCGGTGGTACCAGTATCGACGACGGGGGCGGCGGGGGCGGGGGGCTCTACGGCGGCGGAGGTGGGGAGGGCTCAGACATAGTTGGTCCCGCCGGCGGCGGTGGCGGCGGCGGCGGCTCGAACCTCGTCCCCGCCGGCGGCAGCGCCTCGATCGCCTCGGGCCCGCCGCAGGTGGCCATCACCTATCAGGAGCCGGCGCCGCAGCCCGAGCCAGAGAGTCCTGCGGACACCGCCCCGCCCGACGTCACGATCACCAAGGGGCCGAAGGCGAAGACGAAGCGCACGACGGCGAGCTTCGAGTTCGAGTCGTCGGAGCCAGGCTCGACGTTCGAGTGCCGCAAGCTTCGAACCGACAAGCCCCACACCCAGTCCCACCCCTTCCAGCCCTGCGGCTCGCCCAAGACCTACACCGACCTCAGGCACGGAAGGCGCCTGTTCGAGGTCCGCGCGACCGACGCGGCCGGCAACACCGACCCCACGCCCGCAACCTACGCGTGGAAGGTGAAGAAGGGCTAGGTTCGGTCCGCCGGTTCGGCGCTCCAGCGGCACACCGGACTCCCGACTTTCGCCAGCGCTTCACCCGCCTCACTGGTCACTGCCGCTTCCTCCTCGATGCGGGCGTGTGATTACCGATGTGGCACACGCCTGCAACGGACGAGGAGCAGCAGCGACCGCCCTGGCTGCTGAAGCTGTCGTACGGACCGGCGACCCCGAGAGGGTCGATGAAAGTGCTCTGGTTGGTCGTCTGAGAGAGCTCTCTGCTGTTTGTGGCTCCCACGCGCGTCTCCGTTGATGGCTGCCGCGATCTCGATCCTCTCCGAGTTGGCGGCCGTCTGGGTCGGCTTCGACACCCGAAACCTGATGCTTGCTCCCCCTTGGTTGGGCAGGTAGTCCGGCGGCACGATGAACTGGGAACAGATCTCCGATGAGGAGTCGAGGTTGTCGAGGTGCTCGGCGTTCTGCGCGTTCTGCGTGTTCTGGGGGGACGGCACCGCTCCGAGCGTTGCCTCGTTCACGTCCGCGCCGGTCACCGCCTCGTCCTTGATTGTGCTTTCCGCGAACGGCGTTCCTGTTGATGTCGCCCGGGCCCACGTTCGACGCCGCCCACGCGCTGCCGCTCAGCGCGACGAAGAGTGCGACGTTAGGCGACCACGGTGGCGTGGCCTGGTCGCCGGGCTCCTCGATTCGAGGCAGACATGGCAGACCAACGTAGTCGCCGCGCCCAATGCCATCAATGAGGGAACCCCCTCGATCTGACGGAGGACCACGGCCGAGCACATGCCGGAAGCTCCCGCTTCCCCCCGCGTGGGTAGGATGAGCCCAACAATCAGCGAAGGAGCGCGTCGGTGCCGGACTCGGTGTGTCCACATCCGTGGCAACAGGACCGAGGCAGAAAGCGGCCTTTCCGGTGACGCGCGTCCTCATCCTCGCCGATGTCGGCCTGTACCGTGACGGGCTGGCGCGGTTGCTCGCTCACGATGAGCGCGTCGAGGTCGTCGGCGTCGCAGCCGGCGTAGAGGAGGCGCTCGCGGCTCTCGAGGAGGTTGGATCCGACATCGTGCTTCTGGATATGCCCACGTCCGAGGGCGCGAACGCCGTGCGAGCGCTCGTGGCGGCCGCGCCGCAGGTCAGGGTCGTCGCGCTTGCCGTCCCCGAGATCGAGCGCGACGTGATCGCCCTCGCCGAGGCGGGGGCCGCGGGCTACGTTCCGCCCGAGGGATCGATGGAGGATCTCGTGGCCGTGGTCGAGAGCGTCTCGCGCGGCGAGGTTCTGTGCTCGCCCGAGATCGCGGCGACGCTGCTCCACCGCGTGGGCGCCCTCGCCCGCGAGCGCGCCCTCGAGCCGATCGAGGGCCAGCTGACCGCGCGGGAGCTCGACGTCCTGCGGCTGATCGAGGAGGGCCTCTCGAACAAGGAGATCGCCACAGCGCTCTCGATCGAGCTCGCGACCGTCAAGAACCACGTCCACAACCTCCTCGAGAAGCTCAAGGTCCACAACCGCACCGAGGCCGCCGCGCGCGCTCGCCGGCACGGTCTACCGGGGCTCGCCGGCCCGGTCTGACTTCGCCCGGATTTGCCAATCAATCCAGGACGAACCGGGTCGCCCTACCCGGCCACCGGACGTCGAGCGCGACGAGGTTCAGTGAAGAACTGAACCTCTTTCGTCCAACGAACTGAACCCATACCGCCCGGGGACTGGGCCTTTCACCTCCCAAAGAGACGATCGGGGGGCAAAGGACTGGCCCTCACGGCTGCATCGCATTTGCATCCAACGGCCCATTGTCAACCCCCGGCCTCGCGCGGAGAATCGCACGGTCAACGTCCCCAGAGGAGGAGGGTTTATGCGCGTATTCAAGCGTCGCCGCAAGGCGGTACTCGGCGTGCTCGTATCGGCGGCGGCAGCCGTGTTCGTGCTGCCCGCGACCCCGGCCGCAGCCGGTACGGCCACGACGTCGAACGCCTGTGCGAACAGCGTGACGGCGAACTTCAGCCAGATCGAGGTCACCACGTCCGGTGCGGACGGGGTGGATACGGTGGCGGCTGGTGGAGCGACCACCTTGAGCGGCCTCAGCCAGAGCGCCTCCATCCCCGGCGCCATCTTCGTGGCCGGCTACAACCTCGGCCTGCTGCAGCAAGGCACGAACAACATTCCCGCCAACGTGCAGACGAAGATCGAGGGCACCAACACGACCCAGGGCACCCAGACCACCAACACGGTGGGGGGCACACCGCCGAACGGCTCGGTGTCGGTCACGACGGTGATCACGGATCCCGACGGGACCCCGGGCACCGGCGATGAGAGCGCGACCGATGCCTCGTTCAGCGTGTCCTACAACGACCTGTCGTGGACCGCGGGCGCCAGCGGGACGATCAACTACCGGCAGGAGTCGATCGGGACGGCACCGCCCACTAGCGCCAACAACACCCTGCTGATCAACGCCCTAATCGCCGGGTTCCTGAACGTGCAGTTCCGCTGCGCCCCCGGCACCGTGACCCCGCCGGACCCGGGTGTGATCACGCTGATCGATCCGGCGGCGTCCTTCGATATCACGGACATCGTTCCAGTGGAACCAAAGTCGGTGATCTCGATCGACGACGTGACGGCGAACGAGGGCGACGCCGGGCTGACCCCGTTTACCTTCACGGTCTCGCTCGACAGCCCCCAGAGCCAACAGGTGACGGTCGACTTCGCGACCTCGGACGGCACGGCGAACGCGCCCTCCGACTACGCGTCGAATACGGGGACGGCGACCTTCGTCCCCGGCGACACATCGGAGACGGTGACGGTGCAGGTCAACGGCGACACCGTCAATGAGGACAACGAGACGTTCAACGTCGACCTGTCCAACCCCACGGGCAACGTCGTCACGCCGATCGTCGACAACCAGGGCCACGGGACGATCAGCAACGACGACCCGCCGCCGGCGATCTCGATCGACGACCAGACGGTGACGGAGGGCCAGGCCGCGAACTTCACGGCCTCGCTCAACCACGCCTCCGACCAGCAGGTCACGGTCGACTTCGCGACCTCGGACGGGACGGCGAACGCCCCCGGGGACTACACGTCGGCCTCCGGAACGGTGACCTTCGCCCCCAACGACACATCGGAGCCGGTCACCGTGCAGACCATCGACGACGCGCTCGGTGAGAACACCGAGACGTTCAACGTCGACCTCTCCAACCCGACCGGTGGCCGGGGTGCGACGATCGCCGACAACCAGGGCGTCGGGACGATCCTCGACAACGACGTGACCGACGCCGCCATGAACGTGGTCGTCAGCGGGCCGACTCGCTCGGCTGCAGACGGCAAGACGGTGAAGGCGGTGGTCAGCAACGTCGGGACGAGCACCTTCCAGGTGTGCGACACCGACATCAGTTGGAACATCATGGTCAACGGTGCCCCCACGACGGGTACCGTGGCGGCGCTGAACCCGGGCTGCTCGAACCTCGCTCCGGGCGGGGTCGCGCGGTTCCGGTTCCGCTGGACCTACGGTTTCGGTGAGGTGACACCGGGAGCGATCGTCGACTACACGGCGACGGTCACGATTCCCGGTGACGCCGTTCCCGGGAACAACAGCGACACGGAGACCCGCACGGCCAAGTAACTAACCGGCCTGTGCGAAGCCACGACGACCTCCACGACCCAACCCGGGTCGTGGGGGTCTCGTGGCGCCAACGCGCCGACGTCACCCCACGTCGCGCAATGAGAGCTTGAGGAGGGCGAGGATGCACACAATCACGCGTAGAAGGCTGCTCATCGTTGCCGCGGCGGCGGCGGCGGCGCTGGCGGCGGCGTGCGGCGGCTCGGGGGAACCCGCCCCGGTCCGGCTCGTGCCCAGTGAGGACAGTCAGGTGTCGCCCGCGATCCACGGGTCGAGCGTCGCCTGGGAGGACTCGCGCAACGACGAGACCAACGGCTCCGACGTCTTCATGTACGACGTCGCCACGGCCACCGAGGCGCTCATCGCCGGGGGGAAGGGTGACCAGGGGCAGCCCGCGGTCTCCGACCGCTACGTGGCGTGGATCGACCGCGGCCGGCTCCGGGCGACGGACCGGGCGAGCGGGACGACCTTCTACGTCACCGCAGGGGGGACCACCCAGACGGACCCCGCGCTGTGCGGCTCGGTGGTCACATGGACCGACTTGCGCGGCAGCACGCCCGACGTGTACGCCCGCGACCTCGCGGGGGGCGCCGAGATCGCGGTCGCCTCGTCACCGGCGGTGGACGCCTATCCCGCCTGCGATGGTGCACGGGTCGTGTACATGCACGCGCCCGAGGGCGAGTCGGCGAACATCCGCCTCTACGACCTCACCACCCGCGAGACCACGGTCGTGTCCGACAGGCCGTGGGCCGAGTGGCGGCCGGCGATCTCCGGGGACCGGGTCGTGTGGCAAGAGTGGCCGAACCAGCCCGACACGGTCGAAGGCATCCAGATCGTGGGCAAGCGCCTCAGCACCGGTGAGACCTTCGTGGTGACCAACGGGCCCGGTCACCAGACCGCGCCGGTGATCTCGGGGTCGGTGGTGGCGTGGGAGGACGCCCGCAGCGGCGATAGCCGGGTGTGGTGGCGCGACCTCGCCACCACGATGAGCGAACGAGAGGTGGCCTCGAGCCAGCCCGGGCGACAGCAGGCGCCGGCGCTCTCCGGCAGGTCGCTCACCTACCAGGGCGACGCCACAGGAGCATGGAACGTCTACCTGGTGCAGAACCTCGGCCAGTGATCTCGCGTCACTCGGTCGCCGCGACCGCCGCGGCGGTGGTCGCGCTGGCTCTCGGCGGAGCGGGCTCGGCGGGATGCGGCGGCGACGACGCGAGCCCCGGGCCGACCCCGCAGACGGCCAAGCAGGCGCTCGACGAGCTCAAGCAGCGGGTCAGCGAGGCCGAGGGGCACGCCAAGAAGCGGGCCAGAGAGGCCTACGAGCAGGCGCGGCGGCTTTACGAGAGCCGCAAGTAGCTGACCTCACTTCTTCTTCTTTCTCTTCCAGCTGTCGGTGGCTGGTGTGGGATCGGTTTCCCCGGCCTGGTCCTTGGCCCGCACCGCGAAGCTGTGCTTGCCCTTCTTGACCTTCACCGTGTGGGGCGAGGTGCACGTGGCAAACGCCCGGTTGTCGAGGCTGCACTCGAACGTCGAGCCCGGCTCGGACGACGTGAACTCGAACCTGGCCCGCTTCTTCTTGGTCTTGTCCTTCGGGCCCTTGGTGATCGTCGTCTCCGGGGCACCCAGGACCTCCGTGGTGGCGAACGACGGGGCGGGGTCGCTGAACGCGATCACGCCCGGGTCCGGCCCGCTCACCGTGCCGGGGCTGCAGCGGAACTGCGCCGGTATGACAAGGTTGGGGTTCGGGGTCGGGATGGTCACGTTGACGACGATGCCGCCCACGTTGGGCGCGAGCGCCTCCACCGTGTCCTCCCGGAACTCGATGAGGGCGCCGGTGGGTCCGGCGGTCCAGGTCTGGTCCGAGAACGTGGCAGGGACGTTGGCGGGGGCGGCGGTCTCATCGCCGGTCATCGGGATCCCGTCGGGGTCGCTGATGTCGATCGGCCCGACCGTCGCCGGCTGCTGTCCGGACGACTGGACACCCTCGACGGTGTGCGTGCCCTCGATTCTGGTTTCCACGTTGCCGGGCAGGGTCTGCCCGTCGGTGATGAGACCGAGGTTGTAGCCGACCACGAAGACGTCGCCGGGCACGGCCACCGTCAGGTTGATGTTGCTCAACGTGAACGACTCGCCCGGGTTGACCTGAGCCGGCGAGTTGCCGGTCAGATCGATGTCGAGCTGGGTGTTGTTAGTCGTGACGCTGTTCTTACACGCGTTCGTGAAACCGACGGCACCGGCCGGGTTCGCGGGCAACACGAAGACGGTGGCCACCGCGAACGCGAGCGCCACAAGCCCCGCGCGGTGGCGGCGCTGGTAAGGCGTGATGGATCGTCCTCTAGCGATCGTCACGGTCGATTGTCCGCGCGGGCGGGCCGGCGAGCAATGGACCGTTCGATCTAAATTGGATGCAGGCGGGGGGCCAGTCCCCTGCGCAAGGTCGGGAGCCGTGGGCTCGTCGGCTGCTGCTCGGCTGGGCATCATGTCGCGCCCCCGACGCTTAGAGTGTGTTCCCGGGGGCCTAGCGGGTAGCCCACAATCAGCGAAGGAGCGCGTCGGTGCCGGACTCGGTGTCCACCTCCGTGGCAACAGGACCGGGCCAGAAAGGGGCCTTCCCCGTGTCGCGTGTCCTGATCTTCGCCGAGGTCGGCCTATACCGCGACGCGCTGGCGCGCTGGCTCGAACGCGATCACCGCATCGATGTCGTCGCCGTCGCAGCCGATGTCGAGGAGGCCCTCGCCGCGCTCGAGGAGGTTGGGCCCGACATCATCTTGGTGGACACACGCGTACCTGACGGGGCGAGCGCCGTGCGAGCCCTCGTGGCGGC
>DASPWW010000110.1:0-54925 GCA_035637595.1 Solirubrobacterales bacterium
CCTCGCAGCGCCTCATCACGCTCGTGGAGCGCGACCGCGCGCTGTGGCCCTACGCGGCCTACCGCGCCGCGCTGGCCGTGATTGTCGTCGGCAAGCTGAGGCGGGCACGATGACCGAGACCGGCGACGACGCCTACGCCCGCTCCGGCGTGAGCCAGGGCGCCGCCGACGCCGCCGTCGACGCGCTGCTCGAGTCGCTGCGCGCGATCGACCCAGGGCGCGAGTCGCGCCAGGCGATCGGCCCCGGCCACTACGCGAGCGTGGTGCGGCTCGACGCGCGGCGCGGGCTGGCGCTGTCGACAGACGGCGTCGGTACCAAGCTCGTCCTGGCCGAGCAGCTCGGCCGCTGGGACAGCGTCGGGATCGACTGCGTGGCGATGAACGTCAACGACGTGATCTGCGTCGGTGCCGAGCCGATCGCGATGCTCGACTACATCGCGGTCCCCGCCGCCGACCCCGAGATCATGCGCGATCTTGGCAAGGGCCTTCGCGCCGGCGCCGAGGCTGCCGGGATCGAGATCCCCGGCGGCGAGCTGGCCCAGCTCGGCGAGATCGTCCGGGGTCTCGACCTCGTCGGCGCCTGCGTCGGGCTCGTCGACCTCGACTCGATCGTCAACGGCGCGGCCGTCGAACCCGGCGACGCCGTGATCGGGCTCCCCTCGTCAGGCCTGCACTCGAACGGCTACACGCTGGCGCGCCGCGTCTTGGAGGGAATCGCGCTCGACGACGAGCGCCTCGGTCGCCCACTCGGCGACGTCCTGCTCGAACCGACCGAGATCTACGTCCGCGCCGTGCTCGACCTGCTGCGGTCGCCGGTCGAGGTCCGCGGTCTCGCCCACATCACGTCGGGCGGGCTCGGCAACCTGCTGCGCCTCGAGGCCGAGGTCGGCTACGAGATCGACGACCCGCTCCCCGTCCCGCCCGTCTTCAGGCTGATCGCCGAGCAGGGCTCGGTCGCCGACGAAGAGATGCACGAGGTCTTCAACATGGGCTGCGGGTTCTGCTGCGTGGTCGCCGCCCGCGACGCCGGCCCGGCGCTAGACCTGCTGCGCGGTCACTACGCGGCCGCGAACCGGGTCGGACACGCTACGTCCGAGGCGGGGGCCGTGCGGCGCGTTCGGGACGACCGCTAGCGGGGCGGCGGGCGACGCTGCACGTGACGTAATCTCACCGAGCCATGAGGATCGCGATCTTGATCTTCGACCAGCTCACCGCGCTCGACGCGATCGGGCCCTACGAGGTGCTGTCGCGGCTGCCGGGCGCCGAGCTGGAGTTCGTCGCCACGGAGCCCGGGATCAAGCGAACCGCCCCGGGCCGGCTGGGCCTCGAGGCGACGAAGTCGCTCGGCGAGCTGGCCGACCCCGAGATCGTCGTGGTGCCGGGCGGCCAGGGGACCCGGCCACTGCTGTCGGACGAGCCGCTGCTCGAGTGGCTGCGCGCGGTGCACGAGCAGACGAGGTGGACCACGTCGGTCTGCACCGGGTCACTCCTGCTGGGCGCCGCGGGGATCCTCGACGGCAGGCGCGCGACGAGCCACTGGCTCGAGCTCGAGTCGCTGCGCGAGTTCGGCGCCGAGCCGGTCGCCGAGCGCGTCGTCGAGGATGGCAGGGTGATCACGGCGGCGGGAGTGTCGGCCGGGATCGACATGGCGCTGCACCTCGCGCGCGAGGTCGCCGGCGAGGAGGCCGCACAGGCGATCCAGCTGAGCATCGAGTACGACCCCGAGCCGCCGTTCGACGCCGGCTCGCCGAGCAAGGCGCCCGCCGCGATCGTGGACAGGATCCGGAACGTCGAGCGAGCGCCGCTCGAGCACTCCTACGAGCCCTCGGCGGCGAACGAGCACGCCGGCTCGCCGACGCGGCCCTAGGCGGGCTCCCAGATCTCGCCGCCGACTACGGGCACGGGTCGCAGGCGCCAATCGCGAGCCGCCTCCCACAGCTCCGCCCTGACCACGGGGCCCGGCTTGCCGGTCAGCACCTCGATCTCCTTGGTCGCGGCGCGTCCGAAGCGCTCCACTGCCTCGATCGGCGCGGGCGGGCGCCCCTCCGCGACCTCGGCTCCGGCGGCGAGCGCGGCCTCGCGGTAATCGTCGTAGGGTGACCAGCCCCAGACCCCGTGGCGCGATCCGTCCTCGCCCTCGAAGACCGCTGACGGGAAGGAGAGCCGCTGGTGACCCTCGGTCGTCTTGACCTGACCGGCATCGCGCGCGGCGTCGGGCGGGTCGCGCACCTCGTCGAGGTCGGCGCCGAACGCCTCCGTGATCGCGTTCGAGACGACGTCGATCCGGAAGCGCTCGACGTCGAGCCCCGCCGGCCCCGCCTCACCGACCAGGGCCTCGACGTGATCGAGCTTCTTGAGCTCGCACATCAGCCCCTCGCGCAGACGGCGCAGATAGGCGTACGCGCGCTCGGCGCCCTGCTCGCTGGCCGCCTTGACAGCGAGGCAGGCCGGGTAGGTCGACGAGATCGGATTGCGGCGCCACAGCCGCGGGTCGATCGGCATCCCGGTCTCGGCGCCGACGTCGAGCCAATGCGACATCAACCCGTCGAAGCAGGACCCCTGGCCCGTTATCCCGGCCTCCTCGTCGCGATATTCGTCGCCGTAGTCGCGCGCCAGGCCGCCCATCACCCAGCGAAAGCGCAGCGCGTCGCCGAACTCCCACATCAGCTTGCGGAGCTTCGGCTCGCTGGCCCACGACCACGAGCAGGCGGGATCCGTGTAGTAGCTGACCTCGACCGGCATCCGGTGTTACTTCTGACGGGGGACCCGCCCGGCACAATCCATCCACCGTGAGACGCTCGGTGCGGTGGGTCCGGGCGGCGAAACGTCGAAAATACCTGGAACATGCGCGGCCGCGAGACGAGGACGGGTTGAGCTGATGGACACCAGGTCCGTCATCGGGACGGTCCTGTCTGCTCGCTACCGCCTGGAGTCGAAGCTGGGAAGCGGTGGGATGTCCACCGTCTACCTGGCGCGCGACGAGACGCTCGAGCGCTGGGTCGCGATCAAGGTCATGCACCGAGAGATCTCCGACCAGCCGGATCAGATCGAGCGCTTCCGCCGCGAGGCGCGCTCGGTGGCCCAGCTGTCGCATCCCAACGTCGTCTCGGTGATCGACGCCGGTGAGGACGGCGGCTACCCCTACATCGTCTTCGAGTACGTCGAGGGCGAGACGCTCAAGCAGCGCATCGAGCGGCTCGGCCACCTGCCGCTCGACGAGTCGGCTGCTTACGCGATCGAGATCGCGCGCGGGCTGGGGACGGCGCATCTCCAGCGCCTCGTGCACCGCGACGTCAAGCCCCAGAACGTCCTGATCGATGCCGAGGGCAGGGCCAAGGTGACCGACTTCGGGATCGCGCGCTCGCTGGAGGGCCAGCGCGCGCTGACCGCGACGGGGCGCGTCCTGGGCACGACCGACTACGTCTCTCCCGAGCAGGCGATGGGCCAGGGGGTCGACGCTCGCTCCGACATCTACTCGCTCGGCGTCGTCCTCTACGAGATGCTGATCGGCGACGTTCCGTTTCACGCCGAGACGCTCGTCGGGGTGGCCATGAAGCACGTCAACGAGCCGATGCCCGACGTGCAGCGCCGCCGCCCCCAGGTCTCGGCGGCACTCGCGGCGGTCGTCGAGACGGCGACCGACAAGGACCCCGACCGCCGCTATGCCGACATGCCGGCGATGCTCGGCGACCTCGAGAGCGCCCTCCAGGTCGAGGTCGCACGCAGCGGTGGCGGCTCACACGGCGAGGTGACCAACGTGCTCGATTCCGTGCCGGCGCCGCGACGCCGCGTCCTGACGCGGCGCCGCGTCTCGTGGGCGGGAGTGATCCTCGTCCTCGCTGCCGCCGGCGCCGCGATCGCGCTTGCGGCTCTGACCGGCGAAGAGGGGCCGTCCCATCAGGGCAACGCCGGGACGAAGCCGATCGCGGTCGAGGGCGCGGAGGACTTCGACCCGCTCTCCGACGACCAGACCGAGCACAGCGAGGACGTCGGCTTCGCGATTGACGGCAACCCGCAGACGGCCTGGACGACGGAGACCTACACGACCAGCGACTTCGGCAAGGCCGGTGTCGGGATCTACCTCGACGCCAGCAAGCCGGTCAAGGCGTCGCAGCTCGAGGTCCGCACGGCGACCCCCGGCTTCCCGCTCGACGTCTACGGCGCCACGGGCTCGCCTCCCGACAGCCTCGACGCATGGAACGGCCCGATCGGGTCGGCGACGAGTGTGACCAAGGACGAGACCGTCCCGCTCGACTCCCCGACGTCGTTCCAGTACTACCTGCTCTGGATCACGTCCCCGACCGCGCTCGAGGAGGGCTACGGCGCCGAGATCTCAGACGCGCGACTGCTCGGCTGAGCTTCAGAACTCGTAGCGCCGCTCGGCCTCGTGGCGCTCGACCGCGAGCCGCACGAGGCGGTCGCAGAGATCGGGGTACGGGACCCCCGTCGCCTCGAAGAGCTTTGCGAACACGCTCGTCTCGGTGAATCCGGGGATCGTGTTGAGCTCGTTGACGAGCACCTCGCCGTCGTCGGTGACGAAGAAGTCACAGCGCGCGAGGCCGGTGCAATCCGTGACACGGTAGACCTCCGTCGCCAGCTCCCTGACCCGCGTGGTCGCCGCATCGCCGATCGGCGCGGGAACGACGAGCTCCATCCCGCCGGGCTCGTACTTGGCCTCGTAGTCGTACCAGTCGGCGTGCGCAACGATCTGCCCGACCAGGGACGTCTCGGGACTGTTGGTCAGGCCGATCACCGAGCACTCGACCTCGCTGCCCGACGCCCCCGCCTCGACGATTATCCGCGGGTCGTGCCGCCGCGCGAGCTCCACGGCATCGTCGAGCTCGCGTTCGGGGTCGGAGACTTTCGAGATCCCGACGCTCGAGCCGAGCCGCGAGGGCTTTACCCACAACGGCCTGTCCATGGCCGCGGCGCGCTCGCGCCACCCGTCCTCGCCGGCGCCGCAGAAATCGACCTGGGGAATCTGATGAAAGGACAGCAGGCGCTTGAAGGTGAGCTTGTCGATGCATACCGCCGAGGCGAGCACCCCGGCGCCGGCGTAGGCGACGTCGAGGCACTCCAGCACGCCCTGCACGGTGCCGTCCTCGCCGTATGGGCCGTGCAGCACCGGGAACGCCACGTCGGCGTCGAGCAAGCCGCCGCCCGGCGCGACCTCGATCTCGGTCCCGTCGCGAGTCCAGCGGCCGTCGCGCTCGATCCTTACCGGCACCACCTCGTGGCCCGCCGCGGCGAGCCCCTCAGCGACGGCCGCTCCCGAGCGCAGCGAGACCTCGTGCTCGCTCGACCGCCCGCCGCTCAGCACGGCTACACGCAATGCGCGCTCGCCTTCCCGTGCCCGCTCACGGCACCGGTTGCGGCTCCGCGGATGGTTCCTCGAACGCCCCGATGACGAGCGACACCGTATCCCCCTGCCTCACTCGCGTCCCGGCAGCGGGCGCCTGGTCGATGACGCGCCCGTCGTCGTCGGGATCGGCGACGGACTCCTCCTGGAAGACGACGTCGAGGCCGTGGTTGGTCAGGATCCGCACCGCACCGTCGCGGAACAGGCCCTCGACGTCGGGCACGATCACCGATCCGGCGCCGGTGGAGACGAGGATCGTCACCTGCGAGCCGCTCTCGATCTCGCTCCCGGCGGCGGGATCCTGGGCGACCACGGTCCCCTCCGGCTGATCGGAGTTCTCGGTCTCGACGTTGGGGATCAGGTCGACGGCTTCGAGCTGGTTCTCGGCGATCTGCTGCTGGAGCCCGACGACGCCGGGGACCTCGACCGTGTTCGCGCCCTTGGAGACGAGCAACGTCACCTTCGACCCGCCCTCGAGCTTCGACCCCGCCTTCGGCTCCGTGCCGATCGCCAAGCCCGCCTCGACCTCGGTCGAGAACTGCTCCTCGGTCTCGACCACGAAGCCGCGACCCTCGAGGGCCTTGGTGGCGCGGCGCTCGGTCTGGCCGGCGACATCGGGCACCTTCGCCGCCCCCAGCCCGGAGCTGACCGAGAGAGTCACGGTCGAGCCCTCCTCGGCCTCCTCGCCGGCGCGCGGGTCCTGCTCGACGACCTCCCCGGGGGGCGCGTCGCTCTCGAACTCCTCGACGTCGACGTCGAACCCCTTGGCCTCGAGGATCTGGGTCGCGGTGTTCTGCTGCTCGCCGAGGACGCTCGGCACCGTGACGTCCGCGGGTCGGGTCAGCGCCCACACCGCGAGCCCGGCGAGCGCCAGGACGAGGATCGCAAGGATGGCCCAACGCCATCCACGCCGCCCTTCCTCGTACGGCTGCTCGGGTGGCGGTGGGGGCGGCACCGGCGCGAAGCGCTCGGTGTCGCGGACCGGCGAGGTGGTGGGATCGACCTGCGCCGCGTCGAGCGCGGCGGCGAACTCGTCGGCCGAGGCGAAGCGGTTGGCCGGGTCCTTGGCGAGCGCCTTGAGCACCACCGCGTCAAGCGCCGGCGGGACCGACGGGTTGATGCGACTCGGAGGAAGCGGCTGCTCGGAGACCTGCTTGAGCGCCACCGCGACGGCGCTGTCGCCCTCGAACGGCACCCGGCCGCACAGGGCCTCGTAGAGCAGCACCCCGATCGAGTAGAGGTCCGAGGCCGCGGTTACCGGCAGGCCCTGGGCCTGCTCGGGGGAGAGGTATTGCGCCGTCCCCATGACCGACCCCGCCTGGGTGATCTCGGACGCACCCGCGCGGGCGATCCCGAAGTCCGTCACCCGGGCGCGCCCGTCGCGGTCGACGAGGACGTTCTGCGGCTTGAGGTCGCGGTGGATGATCCCGTTGCTGTGCGCGAAGCGGGCCGCGGCGAGGACCTGGCGCGTCACCTCGACCGCCTCCTCGACGCTCATCCCCCGCCGGATCAGGTCCTTGAGCGACGAGCCCTCGACGTACTCCATCGCGATGTAGTAGGTGCCGTCGAACTCACCGCGATCGAACACGCCGACGACGTTTGGGTGCTGGAGCCCCGCCGCGGACGATGCCTCGCGCCGGAAGCGCTCCACGAACTCGCGGTCTTGAGCGAAGCGCTCGTGAAGCATCTTCAGCGCCACCCGGCGGCCAAGCTGGGTGTCCTCGGCGCACCACACGTCCGCCATTCCGCCGGAACCGACGCGCCTGAGCAGCCTGTACCTGCCGTCGACGAGGGTGTTCTCGGCTACGAGCACAGCTACGGCTTTCGGCTTCGGGCTGGCTGCTTCCTGCTCACTGCCCTCCGCCCGCTGCCTACTCCGCCTGGTTGAGCAGGGCGCCCATCACCTCGGTCGCGACGGGACCCGCGGTCTCGCCGCCGAAGCCGGCCGTGCACTCGATCACCGCCGCTATCGCGATCTGCGGGTCCTGGGTCGGTGCGAAGGAGATGAACCATCCACGGTTGTCCGGGCAGTCGCCGCCCTGGACCTCGGCGGTGCCGGTCTTGCCGGCGAACTCGCTCACCCCTTCGACCGTGAGCCCCGCCGCGGTTCCCTCCCGGGTGACGTTGGTCATCATCTCAGCGAGCTGGGCTGCGGTTTCCTCGCTCATCACGGTCGAGGCGAGCTCCGGCTTCAGCTCGTCGGTGGTACGGCCATCGGGATCGGTGACCGACTGCACGAACTGCGCCTGCATCTCCCTGCCTCCGTTGGCGACCGTCGCGGCCACCATCGCCATCTGCAGCGCCGACGCGCGCATGCGCTCCTGGCCGATCGCGACGCGGCCGATGTCGATCGTGTCGCCCGGACCGAGCAGCTTGCCGTTCTGGCTGACCCCGCTCGCGACCATGTTCTCGTCCGGGTAGTCAGCCGGCGGGTCGGAGTCAAAGCCGAAACGGTCCATGTACTCGAACATCGTGTCGTTGCCCAGCTGCTCGCCGACCTGCGCCCAGTACGTATTGACCGAGTTGGTCAGCGCGGTGGTCATGTCGATCTCGCCGAAGCTCTCGCCCCCTGCGTTCTCCAGCGGCACGCCGGAGATCTCGATGCCGCTGTCGCCGTTGAGCACGGTGTCGGGCGTGAACTCGCCGCTGTCGAGCGCCGCTGTGGCCGTCACGATCTTCATCGTCGAGCCCGGCTCGTACACGCTCTGGGTCGCGCGGTTGACCAGCGGCGTCTCCTCGGACGTGTTCAGCGCCTGGAAGGTCTCGGAGTCCTCGACCGCATTGGGGTCAAATGGCGGGTTCGACGCCATCACCCGTACCGCCCCGGTCGCCGGCTCGATCGCGACAACGGCCCCGTTGCGACCCGCGAGCGCCTGGTAGGCGACCCGCTGCGCCGCCGCGTTGAGGGTGAGCGTGATGTCGCTCCCCTCCCGGGCCTGGCCTTCGAGCTGGTCGAGGATCGAGATGAACTCGGCCTTGCGCCCCGAAAGCTCGTCGTCCTCCTCGAGCTCGATCCCCGAGCGCCCCCGGTCGAGGAAGTAATAGCCCACGGGATGGCCGAACAGGTCGCCGAGCGGATAGCGGCGCGTAAAGAACTTCTGCTCCCCGTTGCCCGTCGAGACGCTCTCCGCGATCAGCTCCCCGTCGGAGCTGGTGATCGTCCCGCGCTGGATCTGGGCCTCCTCCAGCAGCAGGCGGCGGTTCTCGGGGTTGTCGCGCAGGCTCTCGGCGTCGATCACCGACCAGTAGGACGTGAAGCCGACGACGGTCGCGAACAGCAGCAGGACGAGCGCGAACAGCCTCGAGATCGGAACGTTCACGCTGTCCTCCCGACCGGGCCGCGCAGCTGGATCTCAGGCTCGGCGGCCTCACGGTCCGGCCGCCGGGCGTCGTTGGAGATCATCAGCAGCAGGGCGAGCAGCACCATGTTCGCCACCACCGAGCTGCCGCCGTAGCTGATGAACGGCAGCGTCACGCCGGTCAGCGGGATCACGCGGACGACGCCGCCGATGATCACGAACGCCTGCAGCGAGAAGACCGCCGTCAGCCCCGCCGCCAGCAGCTTCGAGAACCCGTCCCGCGCCATCACCGCGGTCTTGAAGCCGCGTGCCGCGATCAGGATGTAGATCAGCACGACCCCCGCGGCGCCGAACAGGCCGAGCTCGTTGGTGATCACGGCGTAGATCAGGTCGGTGTGCGGCGCCGGGATGATGCTGCCGCACTCCGGGAACTGATCGATGCAGCCCTTCGAGGCGTCGGGCAGCTGCATCAGCGATTCCCCGAGCCCCGCCCCGAACAGGCCACCGTCGGCCTGCGCGAACAGCGATTGAGCCACCTGGAACCCGGAGCCCTGCGTGTCCTCGAAGGGATCGAGCCAGATGTCGACGCGATTCTCCACATGGGGGACGGTGTTTGCGAAGAACCACGCCCCCGCGACGAACAGGAGCATCCCGATGACCACGAACGAGACCCGCGACGTGGCCACGTAGAGCAGCGCCAGGAACGCCGCAAAGAACATCAGCGAGCTCCCCAGGTCTCGGATGAAGACGAGCATCAGCATCGCGGCGCCCCACACGACCAGCAGCGGCCCGAGATGCTTGAGGGGCGGCAGGATCACCCCCATGACCCGGCGCGCCCCCACGATCAGCACCTCACGCTTCTCGCGCAGGTAGCTGGCCAGGAAGATGACGATGCAGATCTTCGCGAACTCGGCGGGCTGGAAGGAGATTCCCCCGACCTTGATGCCCAGATAGGCGCCGTTGACCTGCTCTCCGATCCCCGGAAGCCGCGGCAAGACCAGCAGGCCGATCCCCACCATCGCGATCAGATACCGATAGCGCTCCAGGACGTGGTAATCGCGCAGGAAGATGATCGTCGCCGCGAAAAACCCCAACCCGAGCAGAAAGAGCGACGCCTGCTTGAGGGCGAGGCTCTCGTCGATCCTGAACAGGATCACGAGTCCGAACGCGGCGAGCAGCGCGACGAGCGGAAACAGATACGGATCCGCATTGGGCAGACGCAGGCGGATCATCACATGCACCGCGAGGCAGACCCCCAGGAAGTAGGCGCCGTAGGTGAGGCTGAGGTCGCCGATCTCGTTCGACCGCACGATGAACACCGCGGTCAACCCGGCGGTGACCAGAAGCGCGACCGGAAGCAGAGCGAGCAGCTCCCGGTTGCGGGCGCTCATCGTCGGCCCTGCTTCCCGCCCCCGCCGGGCTCCGCCTTGCCCCCGCCGCCCCCGCCAGGCTTCTGCCCGCCGGGCTTGCCCCCGCTCGCCTCGCCTCCGCCTGCGGGCTTCTCCGCGCCTCCCGGCTGCCCGCCGGACGGCGGCGGCACGGGAGCGGTCGCGGCATTCTCGAGGTCCTCGATCAGCGATTGGGCGTCGTCCTCGGACCGCAGCTCGTGGTCGGTCGCCTCGTCGCGGCGGTCGAGAGGCAGTGAGCTGAGCTGGATGGGGCTCGAGAGCTGCTCCTCGTAGAGCTCGACGCCGAACGGCAGGTCGTAGGGCAGGCCGCGATAGAGCGCCACCCGACCCCCCTCGTCGATTCCCAGGAAGTGGATCTGGCGGCTCCCGTACCAGGCGGCCGCGCCGAGCCCGGCGACGATCAGCAGCGTCACAAGGACCCTGCCGGCCACCCGCGGCCAGCGTCGACCCGGTTGGACGTCGCCCGAGGGCACAGCGGCGCCCGGTCGCCGCGCTGCCGCGACTCCCTCCGCGGTCAGCCCCACCTCCTCGGCGGCGGGCCCGACCAGCGTCGCCTGGGTGTCGGGCACCGGTGCGCCCTCCTCGGCGAGTCGGAACGCGACGACCGTGATGTTGTCGCGTCCGCCGCGGGCGTTGGATTCATCGATCAGCCTGGCGACGACGGGCTCGAGGCTCGGCGACTGGGCGAGGATGGCGGCGATCTCCTGCTCGTTGAGCATCGTCGTGAGCCCGTCGCTGCAGAGCAGGAAGACGTCCCCCGGACGCGCTTGGTAGGTCATCGTGTCGACCTCGACCTTTGGCTCGGGGCCGAGGGCGCGGGTGATGATCGAGCGCTGGGGATGCTCCTCCGCCTGCTCCTCGGTGAGCCTGCCCTGGCGCCGCAGCTCCTCGACCAGAGAGTGATCGCTGGTGAGGCGCCGCAGCTCGCCGTCCCGGTAGAGGTACGCCCTGCTGTCGCCGACGTGGGCGATGCTTATCTCGTCGTCGCGGATCAGGGCCGCGGTCAGCGTCGTCCCCATGCCCGATGTCGACGCATCGCGCTCGGCGAGCCCGTGGATGCGCTCGTTGGCGTTCTCGACGACGCGGCGCAGGTACTTCTCTGGGGCGTCGTCGCCCGGCGTGGACTCCTCGAGCGCCTCGGTCGCGATCCGTGACGCGACCTCGCCGGCCTGCGCGCCGCCCATCCCGTCAGCGACCGCGAACAGCGGCGGGCGCGCGAACAGGGCGTCCTCGTTCGCCTGGCGCTGGCGCCCCGTGTCGGTGCGGTATGCCTCCTCGGCGACCTTCAGCATCTCTAGCCCATCGGCGCTCCGGCGGGGCTCACTCCTCGAGCTCGAAGCGGAACTCGGTGTCCCCGATCTGTACCCGATCGAGGTGCTGGAGCTCCGCCGCTCCCTCGAGTTGCGCGCCGTTCAGAAACGTCCCGTTGGTCGAGTTCATGTCCTCAACGTAGTAGCTGCCGCCGCGAGAGTAGATGCGGAGGTGGATCTGCGACGCGTAGCGGTCCTCGATCCGCACGTCGGCATCGGGTGAGCGGCCCACCGTGACGCCGCCGAAGAGGTCGAAGCGCTCCCCCGCGTCGAGCCCCCCGCCGGTCTGAACGACGAGCCAGGCATCGGAGACGCCGGGTCCGCGGCGGTCGTCCACGGAGTAGAAGCCCGTGGCCTCCGGCGCCGGGCTGGCGGTGCCGCGCAGCTCGCGCAGGGCGCTGCGGGCGACCCAGAACAGGAACAGATAGAGCACGGCGAGAAAGCCGAACTTCAGCGCGACCGCAACCGGATCGGACTCCATCAGTCTCCTGGCTCCGTACAGCGCTCCCTGCGCAGGCGCCCCGCCCGGAAGCTCATTGCTCGATGTCGAATACGAACCTCGTCGTGCCGAGCGTGACTTCGTCGCCGGGCGAGAGGCGCGAGGTCTCGACGCGGCGCCCGTTGACCTTGACGCCGTTCGTGGATCCCAGGTCGACGATCTGCCAATCGCCGGTCGAGCCGCGGCGCAGCTCGGCGTGCTGGCGCGACACGTTGGGGTCACGGAAGATGCAGTCGCACTCCTTGGAGCGCCCCAGCACCGCCGACGGGCCCTCGAGGACGTAGCGGCGATCGTCGAACGAGGCGATCGCACGCGTCTCGACGAGGCGTCCCCCCGGTTGGCGGCTGCGCTTCTGCTTCTGCTGCGGGGCCGTGTAGACCATGGTGTGGCCGTGCGCCCCCTGCGAGGGCTGCTCGCCCTGGCGGGCCGGGGGCTTGACGAGCCGCGTCTGGATGCCGAACTCGCCGAGCCGTAGGCGCTCGTCGGTCTCGAGGTCGACCTCGGGACGGGTCAGCAGCGCGTAGTCGTGGCGCCGCGCATGCTCCAGCAGGTAGGCCGAAAGCTCCTGCTCGAGCGAGCGCTCATAGCCCTCGAGGCGCTCGTGATCGGTCGGCGACAGGAAAACGGTGTACTGGTTCGGCACGTAGACGCGCGACACCGACGCCGTGCGGTGCGCGTCCATCTCCTTCGCGAGCTTGCGGGCGAGCTCGACGGGCTGGACCTGGGACGAGAAGGCGCGACTGAACACGCCCTCGACGAGCCCCTCGATCCTCGCTTCGAGATTGCGCAGAACGCTGATCGCTCACACTCCTTCGAGGTGGCCCCGGGTGCACGCCTCCAACGCTCGACGCGGCGAGGCGACCGGCACAATCCTACGCGAGTCGGCTGCGTGCACGGCCTGCCTGAATCGACCTCTGACCGCCGGGAATGGGCTTGCCGCCAAGCCGCAGCCACAGGATGAGCAGCGCGACGGCCAGCGCTCCGACCGCGAGCGGCGCAGCCGGAGGCGCTTCTGCACCGCCCGCCAGCAGGCGATGTGCAGCGACCAGGCCCGCTGCCCAGACGAGCACGCCGAGCAGCTCGAGGGCGATCATCCGCCCGCGCAGCAGGTAGCCGAGCAGGGCGGCTGCGCCGCCCCAGACCAGCGCGGCGGCGAGCGGCGCCGGCGCGAGCAACGAGACGAGCACGTCCTGGGCGGCGACCGTCGCGGACGCGCTCCAGCCCGCGGGTGCCGGGTCGAGGTTCGAGAACAGCAGCGTCTTGTCGAGCACCGACTCGGTGACCGCGAGCCAGACCCACCCGAGCGCCCCGAGCGCGAAGCGCCGCCCGGCGGTCGGCGCGAGAGCGGCGAGCGCCGGGTAGAGCGGCGCGAGCCCGACCGCGCCGAGCAGCGGGGCGAGCGCGGGCAGGCCCCAGTGAAGGGGGCGTGCCAGGAGCAGAGGAAGCGGGGCGAGCAGGACCGCGGCGATGAGCGCCGCTCCGGGACGGCCGGCCGCGAGCCCGAGCCAGGCGACGGTCGCGCCGATGCCGGCGAGGGCGGCGATGCGAGCGAGCTGGTCGCGCGCCTCGGGCGCCCCCAGCGGCCGTCGAGCTGCGGGCACCGGGCGCCGGCCGTCGAGCTGCGGGACCGCCGCCGCCAGCTCATCGCCGAGCTCGGCGATCGACGGGCGCTCGTCGGGGTCGGGAGACAGGCAGGCGTCGATCGACTCGCAGAGCTCGGCCGGCAGCCCGGGACGAAGCTCGCGCAGCGGCGACACCGGCTCGCCGATCGCCCGCGCCGTTGCGGCCGGCGTCGAGCAGGCGACCGGGTTGCGCCCGCTCCAGCACTCGTAAAGCGTCAGGGCCAGGGAGTAGGCGTCCACTGCCGGCGTCGCGGCTTCGCCCTCCGCCTGCTCCGGGGCCATGTAGGCGATCGTGCCCACGACCTCGCCGGTTCGGGTCAACCTGGTAGCGTCGTGGAGCTGGGCGATGCCGAAGTCCATCAGCTTGGCGCGCGCCGACCCGGGCGGGAGTGGCTCGTCCGCCGGCCGCACCACGACGTTCTGGGGCTTGATGTCGCGATGGACGACGCCATTGGCGTGAGCGTGGTCGAGTGCGTCGCAGAGCTCGGCGCCTATACGCGCGACGGCACGGTCGGAGATCCGGCCACCCGTCGCCAGCTCGTCGAGCGTCTCGCCCTCGGCCAGCTCGCTGACGAGATAAGCCCGACGCCCATCCTCGCCGAGCTCGTACAGCGTCACGATCCCGCGGTGGTTGAGCCTCGCCGCCGCCTGGGCCTCGCGCATCACCCTGCGCCCCGCCATGTGCGTGCGCTCGATCGCCTTGACCGCGACGTGGCGCTGGAGGCGCTCGTCCCAGGCGCTGTACACCGTCCCGAAGCCACCCGTCCCGAGCCGCTCGAGCAGCGTGAACCGGCCGAGGACGATCTCGCCAAGCACGATTCCAACTGCTTCGGCGGGCGTGCATCCCCTCCTGCCGCCCGTCCGCAGCCGTGCCTCGTGGGCAGGGGTCATACTTCCCACGCCGAAAGCCCACCCGGAGGCGACCCTTGGCTTTCCTCGACGAGGACGACCCGTTTTCCCCGCATACGACCGAGCCGCCAGACCGGCTCGGTCCGCCCGACCACGATCGCCAGATCCTCCTCCGTCGCCTGATCGCAGTTGCGTTCGGAATCCTGATCGTCATCCTGATCGTGCTCGGCGTGCGCGGCTGCCTCAACGCGCGCAAGGAGCGGGCGTTCGAGAACTACGTCAACGACCTCAACGCGCTCGTGTCGGAGTCGCAGCAGCTCAGCGCCGAGCTGTTCGAGACGGACGGGTCAGACGGAATCTTCGATAACCCCGGCAACCTCTCGCCGCTGGAGTTCGAGTCCAGGATCAAGGCCGCTCGCGGCTCCGCCGAGGGACTGGTGGACCGCGCCCAGGGTCTCGACAGCCCCGGCGAGCTCAAGCCCGCCCAGGCGGACGTGGTGCTCGCCTTCCAGCTGCGCCGCGACGGACTCTCAGCGATCTCGGATCAAATCGGGACGGCGCTCGGCGACGAGGGCAGCACGGAGGCGACCGCGGCGATCGCCCTGGACATGCAGTACTTCGTCGCCAGCGACGTTCTGTACCGGCGCGCCCAGTCCGAGATCCAAAGCGTTATCGCCGACCAGTGTCCCGACTGCGGCGACGTCTCCGAGAGCCAGTTCCTCCCCGACATCACTTGGCTCGACGAGACGACGGTCGCCTCGTCGCTCGGTCAGATCACCGGCGCCGCCAAGCCGACCGCTGGGGTCCACGGCCTCGGCCTCGGCACTACAGGTGGGGTCATCCTCCAACCCGGCGACGTCACCCTCACGCCGGACACCCCGGTGACGGCGAGTAAGGCCGAGTCGCTCGACGTACAGGTAGAGAACCAGGGCGACTCCGAAGAGTCGGCCGTCGACGTCACGGTGGACATCGACGGCGAGGAGGTCGGCACGGGCACAATCGACCAGATCGCCGTCGGCGAGGTCGCGACCGTCAACATCCCGCTCGACCCGGCGCCTGCGCCCGGCGACTCGGTCGACCTCCACGTCGTGGTAGAGCCTGTTCCCGGCGAGCAGGTCGAGGACAACAACGAGGGGACCTTCCCGGTCACGATCGGGTAGGCCGTTCAGGTTACGCTCGGCGGCGGCTGAATATCCTGCCCCCGTGGACGATCTGACGTCGACCGCGGGAATCGTCGCGCTGGCCGCCGCCGGCTGCGCGGCCGTCGCGCTGCTCGTGGCAGTCCTGCTGGCGTGGCGGCTGAGGCGGATGCGCGCGGCGCAGAGCGCGGTGCTCGGCGACGGGGCGCCGCGCGACCTCGCCCGCCACGCGCACGAGCTCGAGCGCGCGATCGCCGCGCTGCGCGAGCACACCGATGCCGCGGCGGATCGGCTCACGGAGCGCCTCGAAGCGGCAGAGCGGCGGCTCGACGGGGCGATCGCTCATGCCGCCGTGGTGCGCTATGACGCGCTCGGCGAGATGACCGGCATGCAGTCGAGCTCCGTGGCGCTTCTCGACGAGCACCGCAACGGCGTGGTGCTGTCCTCGATCCTGCATCGCGAGCAGGCGCGGCTCTACGCCAAGCCGGTGATCGGGGGGCGTTCCGAGCTCGCGCTCTCGCCGGAGGAGGAGAGGGCGGTCGCCGAGGCGCTGGGCGGAAGTGGCACGGCAGCGCCCCCGGGCCCTTCGCCCGCCGGCGGGAAAGCCCCAACCTGATCGTGCGCGTCGCCTATCTGGGGCCACCCGGCACCTTCAATGACGATGCCCTGCGCTCGGCTGTCGGCGACGTCGAGGTCGACGCGGTCGCCGCGGCGACCGTCCACGACGCGATCGTCGCCGTGGAGAGCGGGAAGGTCGACCGCGCCCTGGTGCCGTTCGAGAACTCGCTCGAGGGCTCGGTGCGCGCGACCCTCGACACGCTCGTCCTCGAGGCGGGCTCGGTGACGATCGTCGGTGAGCACGACCTCCCGATACGCCACAGCCTGATCGCTCGGGAGGGCATCCCGTTCGAGCGGGTCGAGGCCGTCCTGTCGCACCCGCAGGCCACCGCCCAGTGCGCGCGTTTCATTCGCGAGCGGCTGCCGCGCGCGGAGGTCAGAGCGGCGCCCAGCACGGCCGATGCGGTGCGCCAGGTCGCCGAATCGAGTGAGCCGTGGGCGGCGCTGGGGGCCGAGTCGGCAGCTCGGATGTACGGCTGCTCGGTGCTCGCCGAGGGCGTCGAGGACGATCCCGACAACGAGACCCGTTTCGTCTGGATCGCCCCCCAGGGGACGGGCTCCTCGGGAGAGGGCGCGTGGCGCACTACGCTCGTCTTCTCCGAGCTAGGCGCTGACCGCCCCGGCGCCCTCGTCGAGGCGCTGCTCGAGTTCTCCGACCGCGAGGTCAACCTGACCAGGATCGAATCGCGGCCGCTGCGCCGCGGCCTCGGGCGTTACATGTTCTTCATCGACCTGGAGGGCGCGGTTGACGATCCGAAGGTCGCCGAGGCGATCGAGCGGCTGCGAGACAAGGCGGAGTCCGTGCGCATCCTGGGCAGCTACCCCGTGCGAGGCCACGGCGTTCCGTAGCCGCGATCGGCTCGTTGCGCGTGGTGAAAGCCGGTGATCGCACTGTCGGCACTGGCTAGAATTTCGCCACCATGCCCCCAGTAGCGACCGCCGGCCAGCGGCTCCGGACCCACCCGGACCGGAGCTCGACCGGCGGGGCACGGCGCGCGGGAAGCGAGCGGGTGCTGGTCCTCAACGCGACCTACGAACCGATCAACGTCTGCACGGTGCGGCGCGCGACCGTGCTGGTGCTGAAGTCCAAGGCCGAGGTCCTGGAGCGCGGCAAGGGCAGGCTGCGCTCGGAGCGCCTCGCGCTCGACCGCCCGGTGGTGATCCGACTGATCACCTACGTCCGGGTACCGCGCGGCGCCCACCGGCGCAAGATCACCCGCAAGGCGGTGCTGGCGCGCGACTCCTGGACGTGCCAGTACTGCGGGCAGAGCAAGCCCGGCCTCACCGTCGACCACGTGATACCGCGAAGTCGCGGCGGCGAGTCGATCTGGGAGAACATCGTCGCCGCGTGCGCGTCATGCAACCGCAGGAAGGGAAACCGGCTTCCCAAGGAGGCGAGCATGCATCCCCGCCGCCGGCCGAAGGCGCCCGGCCCGCTCGTCTTCATCCGGATCTCGAGCCCGCGCATCCCGGTCACCTGGGAGCGCTACCTGCTGAGCACGGCCTAGCGCCGCAATAGTTTCCGCCGCCGCATCTGCGACCGTCCGGCCCGGATGCGCGCGCGGCGCCCCAGCCACGCCACGATCGTCGCCTACCTGGCGCTGTTCGTCGCGCTCTCGGGAACCGCGATGGCGGCCAAGAAGATCGGGCCCTCGGGCCTGCAGAGGAACGCGGTCACGACCAAGAAGATCGCCAACGAGGCCGTGACGACGGCGAAGCTCCACGACGACGCGGCCACGACGGCCAAGCTTGACGATGGGGCAGTCAGCGAGGCCAAGCTCAAGGACGACGCGGTGACCGGACAGAAGCTCGCCGCCCAGAGCGTCGGGACGAACAAGCTCAAGGACGACGCGGTCGAGAGCGCCAAGCTCGCCAACGGAGCGGTCGTCGAGGCGAAGATCGGAAACGGCGCCGTCACCGGCTCTAAGGTCCTCGACGGCTCGCTGACGCTCGCCGACTACGCCCGGGTGGTCGTCGACGCGTCTCCCGATCCGCCGGCGCTCGGCGGGGGGGATTGCATTGGGGTGGACGTGGCCGTGGCGGGAGTCGAGGCGGGCGACATGGTCGCCGTCTACAACGTGAACCCGGCCCCCACCCAGGTGCTCGCCGCCGGGGCCTCGGCGCCGGGAACCCTGCCTGGGACGGTGGTGGTGCTGTTCTGCAACCCTGGGGTAGCTGTGGACGCCCCCGCCACGCCGATCAAGATCGCCCTGCTGCGCTAAAGCCGCTCGCGCGCGCGGGCGAACGCGTCCGCGAACTCGCGCTGGCGACGGTTGTCGCTGATCCGGGCAAACAGCTTCGGGGCGGCGTGGTAGAGAAGCGCGAGCGGGCGCAGGATCCGCCCCCCGACGATGATTTCGGCACGGTCCTCTCGAATCGCGCGGACGACGGCGGCCCCGACGTCCTCTGGCGGCACCGGCTTGAACATCGGCGGGGGGTCGGGGACCTGGTCCTCGAGCCGCCCGTACATGCCCACCCGGCTGACGAAGATCGGGCAGATCGCCGAGAAGCCGATCGGGGAGCCGCGGTGCTCGGCGCGCAGGGAGTGCGTAAAGCCCACGACGGCGTGCTTGGTCGCGGCGTAGGAGGCGAGCTGGGGAGACGCCAGCTTGCCGGCGGCCGACGCGACGTTGACGACGTGTCCGCGACGGCGCTCGAACATTCCCGGCAGCGCCTCGCGGGTCAGCAGCATGACCGCGAGCAGGTTGACGTCGACGATCCGCTCGAGCTCGTCGACGGAGTTGTCGAGGAAAGGGCCGCCGAACTCGAGCCCCGCGTTGTTGACCAGCACATCGATCGGTCCGAGCGCCGCCTCGGCGCGGCCGATCAGTGCCTCGGCCTCGGGCCGATCGGCGAGGTCGGCCGTCTCCGCCTCGACCCGAACGCCGCGGGCGCGCAGCTCCTCGACGAGGTCGTCGAGCGGAGCGCCCGGGATGTCGGAGAGCACGAGATTTACACCCTCGGCGGCGAGCGCCCGAGCGATGTAGTGGCCAAGCCCACCGGCCGCACCGGTGACGAGCGCGTTCATGCCGCGCAGCGGCTCCATGCGGCGGAAGCTTATTGCCCGGTCGGCGCCCACCAAACCGAAGGGCCCGCCACGTGGCGGGCCCTTCCGAGGTGCGATTCGAAACGAGGCGACGATTGTGCGGCCAGGTGGGACAAATCCGGCCTCGGCCTCCTCGCCGGTGCCCGGGTTGGATTCCGCCGGGCGGCTCGCACGGTGCTCACCCGCGACGGCGGTCGCCCGCCGCCCGAGCGCAAGCGGCCTACCTAGCGGCCCTGCACCTCCAGCGTCCCAAAGAACATGTCACTCAACTTCGGACCACCTCCTTTCTCTGGTGATCCGATTCAAGCAGACGCGGAGGCGCGACGGACTCAGCGCTTGCGCTTCGGCTTCGGTGAGCGCCTGGCCGGCTGCTGCCTGGCGACGGAGTCCTTTGCCGCTCCGTCGCCCTTGCCGTCGCCCGACTGGGCGGCGGGATCGCCGGGCGAGGCATCCGGGGCGGCGCCGTCGCCGGCGACCTCCTCGGCGACCTCGGCGCTCGACTCGACGACCAGCGCGACCGCGCTGACGCGATCGTCGTCCTTGATGTTCATCACGCGCACGCCCTGGGTGGCGCGGCCCATCTGCGAGATCCCACCGGCATTCGTGCGCTGGACCATCCCGTTCTGGGAGATGAACAGCAGGTCCTGGTGCTCGCGCACGGTCAGAGCCCCGGCGAGCCCCCCCTTCTTTGAGGTCAGCTTGATGGTGAGCACGCCCTTCGTCCCGCGGCCCTTGGCCGGGTACTCGGAGACCGCGGTGCGCTTGCCGTAGCCGTTCTCGGTGACGACGAACATCTCGGCCTCGTCGCGCGCGATGTCCATCGCCAGCACGCGATTCGCCTCGCGCCCGATCTTGCCCGACACGTTCATGCCCTTGACGCCCGAGGTGTCGCGCCCCATCGGTCGCACCTTCTTCTCGGAGAAACGCGCCGCGTGACCCGACTTCGAGATCAGCAGCAGATCCTCGTCGCCGGTCGTCAGCCGCACCTGGACGAGCTCGTCGCCCTCGCGGATCTTGATCGCGATGATCCCGTCGGCGCGGATCGGCGTGTTGTAGGCCTTGAACTCGGTCTTCTTGACCAGCCCCTTGGCGGTCGCGAAGACGAGGTACTTGCCCTCGCTGAAGTCGCGCGTCGGCTTCACCGCCATTACCCGCTCGCCCTCGCGCAGCGGCAGCACGTTGACCAGGGCCTGGCCCTTCGCGGTGCGAGCGCCCTCGGGAAGCTCGTAGACCTTGAGCCGGTAGACCTTGCCCTTGTTGGTGAAGAACAGCAGGTAGTCGTGCGTCGAGCAGATGTGCAGGTGCTCGATGTAGTCGCCCTCCTTGAGGTTCATCCCCATCACGCCGATGCCACCGCGGCGCTGCTGGCGGTAAGTCGCGAGCGGCAGTCGCTTGGCGTACCCGGAGGCCGTGATCGAGATCACCATCTGCTGGTCGGCGATCACGTCCTCGATGTCGAGGTCGCCCTCTGCGTGGGTGATCTCCGTGCGGCGCTCGTCGCCGTAGCGCTGGACGAGCTGGTCTAGCTCGTCGACGATCAAGCCGTCGATCCGGGCCTCGTCGCCGAGGATCGCGCGCAGCTCCTTGATCTGCTCGACCAGCTCGGCATGCTCGGTTCTGACCTTGTCGGATTCCAGCGCGGTGAGCCGCTGGAGGCGCATGTCGAGGATCGCCTGTGCCTGCTCCTCGGAGAGCTCGAACTTCGCCGTCAGCCCGGCGCGAGCCGCATCGGGGTCGTCGGAGCCGCGAATCAGCGCGATCACCTCATCGAGGTTGTCGAGCGCGATCAGCAGGCCCTCGAGGATGTGAGCGCGGGCCTCGGCGCGGCGCAGCTCGAACTGGGTGCGGCGGGTGACGACCTCGCGCTGGTGGCTGACGTAGTGGTGGATCAGCTCCTTGAGGCTCAGCGTCCGCGGCACGCCGTCGACCAGCGCGACCACGTTCACGCCGAAGCTGGTCTGCATCTGGGTGTGCTTGTAGAGCTGGTTGAGCACCACGGGCGGCGGATCGCCGCCGCGCTTCAGCTCGATGACGAGCCGCATCCCCGAGCGGTCCGTTTCGTCGCGCAGATCAGAGATCCCGGTGATCTTCTTCTCGCGCACGAGGTCGGCGATCTTCGTGATCAGGCCCCCGTCGCCGCCCTTCTTGACCATGAACGGGAGCTCGGAGACGATGATCGCGTCCTTGCCGCCGCGCAGCGGCTCGACGTGCGCCTTGGCGCGCAGCTTGACCGAGCCGCGGCCGCTCGCGTACGCGTCGCGGATCCCGGCCGAGCCCATGATCGTCCCGCCGCCCGGGAAGTCGGGGCCCTTGACGTGCTCCATCAGCCCCGCGAGGTCGATCTCGGGGTTGTCGATGTAGGCGCGCACGGCGCCGATCACCTCGCGCAGGTTGTGGGGCGGGATGTTTGTGGCCATCCCGACCGCGATCCCGGCCGAGCCGTTGACGAGCAGGTTCGGGAAGCGGGCCGGGAGGATCAGGGGCTCGCGCTGGCTCTCGTCGTAGTTGGGGCCGAACTCGACCGTGTCGGCCTCGATGTCGCGCAGCAGCTCCTGCGCGAGGCGGGCAAGGCGGGCCTCGGTGTTGTGGCTGACGAAGCCGTTCGTGAGGAAGGAGTGGTCCTCGCTATCCACGCGCAGGGAATAGACGGGCTGAACCCCTGCATCGGTGACGGACTCGACCTCGGCATAGAGGTAATCGCCGGTCACCAGCGGCGCCACGACCTTGCGGACCTCCTCGGAGGTAATGCGCTCGAGAATCGCCGCGCCTCCGGTCTCCCAGCGCTCGACCCGATCAACGTTGTGGCGCCTCAGCCAGTCGCTGTCGGTCCAGCGCGACGCGTTCTCGGAGCGGATGTAGTCGGCGACGAAGGGAACGTAGTCGTGGCTCAGCGCCCTGCTCGCGCGCGGGATCGTCTTGAGATCGCGCTCGAGCTTGGCCTGCTTCGCGCCGAGGAAACCGACGTTGGCGCTGAACAGCCGCGCGTCGCGCCGGTTGGTGATCACGAGTTTGAGCTCGCCCTTCTCGTAGCGGCAGATTCGGGAAGCGACGCCCAACTCCAGCAGCAGCGTCTGCACATCCCGCGCAAGCTGCTCGCTGTAGGTCGAGTACGAGATCTGGATCGAGCTTCGCGGCAACAGCGAGGACGAGCCGTCGCCGGTAAAAAGCGAACGCAAAAAAGCGCGCTTGAGGCCGCCACTGCCCTGCCAAACGATCTCGGGAACTGATTTCGCATGGCTGGTCGCGGCCACGCCGCTGAGCGGACTAACCAAAACACGCCCGAGCCGCCGAACATCGAGTGCCCAGAGCGTCTTGCCAGAGCGCATCGTCTGGGCATAGACACAGCGAGAGCCGCCGACGACCGCGTCATAGGCGCCGATCACAGCGTCGAAGTACGCCTTATCGGTATTGGCGAAACCAGCGCGCGTGTCGTTTACCCAGCCTTCGGAGACGAAGCCTCCGAGCAGGGTGCCTAGCTCCTCTTCAGCAATTGCGGCGTGTCTTGGTGCGGCTCTTGGGGTCCGCGAGATCACCACCCGATCGCCCGGCTCCAGCTCCTCGAGCAGCTTCCAGAGTAAGAGCGGCACGCCGGCCGCCTCGACGATGCAGAGGACGGGGTGGTTGTGGGTGCCGGTGACCTCGTGTCCGGCCGTCGTGCGGAGCCGAAGCGTCGGGTGCTCGCCGGAGTGGAACAGCCTCGAGGCACGAACTGGGCGCCCAAGTCGGTCAAGCACCTCGAGGTCGATTTCGTTGTCGGACTCGGGCTTCGCGTCCGGAACGATCGAGTCGATACTGACCGTACCGGACGTCGTCGCGACACGGGTCTCCCCGGCGAGACAGTAGCGCATCGCCGCAGCCGGGTCGTCGTCGATCGAGCCGAAGTTGCCCTGGCCGTCGATCAGCGGATAGCGCAGCGAGAAGTCCTGCGCCATTCGCACCAGCGTGTCGTAGATCGCAGTGTCGCCGTGCGGGTGGTACTTGCCCATCACCTCGCCGACGATGAAGGCCGACTTGCGGTACGGGCGGGTTGGCTGCAGCCCGAGGTCGTGCATCGCGTAGAGCACGCGGCGGTGCACCGGCTTGAGCCCGTCGCGGGCGTCGGGCAGCGCGCGGCCGACGATCACGCTCATCGCGTAATCGAGGTAGGAGGAGCGCATCTCGGTCGAGAGCTCGCGCTCCTCGATGCGGCCGGTCAGTGCCTCGAGTCCGGCTTCCATGGCTCAGTCCCGCGTTGGCCCGTTACACGTCAAGGAAACGCACTTCCTTCGCGTGCTCTTCGATGAACCGCTTCCGCGGCTCCACCTTGTCGCCCATCAGGTCGGTGAACATGCGCTCGGCCGTCGCGGCGTCGTCGATCGTCACTCGCTGCAACGTGCGGGTCTGGGGGTCCATCGTCGTCTCCCGGAGCTGGTCGGCGTTCATCTCGCCGAGGCCCTTGAAGCGCTGCAACGTCACGCCCTGGCGTGCGAGGTCGAGCACCGCGTGGTGCAGGCCGCCGAAGGCCTCCGCCTGCTTCGACTTGGAGTCGAGCGTGACGGTGAACGGCGGCCGGCCCACCTGGTTGAGCAGCTCGCCGTGGACCTCGACGAGCTTGCGATAGTCGTTCGAGGCGAACAGCTGCGCGGGCAGTCGGTGCGTCCGCGCAAGACCGGTTCGGCGATGGACCGCCTTGACGATCAGCTCGTCCTTGGTGGCCTCCACGAGCTCGGTCTCGAACGGCTCCTCGGGCGGGTCCTCGGACTCGACGAGCTTCTTGACGCCGGCCAGCGTCGCCGCGCCGGCGTCGAGGACCTGCGACTCGGACAGGAAGGCGATGGCCTCGTGGCCGAACTGGGCCTGCAGCGAGCTCGACCAGCCCTCGTACTCCTTCAGCTTGCGGTGGAAGATCTGCCAGCGGCGCTTCGAAAGCTTGCGCGCCTTGCCGTCGGCCGGCGCGACCTCGAACTTCTCGAGCTTGTCGCGCAGCAACAACTCCTCGAGCTCGGACTCCTTCTCGATGTAGACCTCCTGGCGGCCGTTCTTGACCCGATACAGCGGCGGCGTCGCGATGTAGATGTAACCCGCGTCGATCAGCTCCGGCATCTCGCGATAGATGAACGTCAACGCGAGGGTGCGGATGTGGGCACCGTCGACGTCGGCATCCGTGCTCAGGATCAGCTTGTGGTAGCGGGCGTCCTCGAGCTTGAACTCCTCGCGGACCCCCGTTCCGATCGCCGTGATCATCGCCTGGATCTCGGTGTTCTGGAGCACCTTGTCGATGCGGCTCTTCTCGACGTTGATGATCTTGCCGCGCAGCGGCAGGACCGCCTGCGTATTGCGGTCGCGGGCCTGCTTCGCCGACCCGCCGGCGGAATCGCCCTCGACGATGAACAGCTCGGCGTCGCGCGGGTCCTTGACCGTGCAGTCGGCGAGCTTGCCCGGGAGCGTCGAGTTCTCGAGCGCCGACTTGCGCCGCGTCAGGTCGCGCGCCTTGCGCGCCGCCTCGCGCGCGCGGGCCGCCTCCACCGCCTTGGTGAGGATCCGGCGCGCCTCGCTGGGGTTCTCCTCGAGGAACTCGCCGAGCTTACGGTTGACGGTCTCCTTGACGAGGCCCTCGACCGGCGGGTTGCCGAGCTTGGTCTTCGTCTGGCCCTCGAACTGCGGATCCTGAAGCTTCACCGAGATCACTGCCGTCAGCCCCTCGCGGACGTCGTCGCCGGAGAGGTTCTCGTCCTTTTCCTTCAGCAGGCCCTTGCCTCGCGCGTAGGCGTTCAGCGTGCGCGTCAGCGCGGCCCGGAAGCCGGACAGGTGGGAGCCGCCCTCGTGGGTATTGATGTTGTTGGCGAAGCTGAAGATCGACTCCTGGTAGGAGGAGTTCCACTGCATCGCGACCTCGACCTGGCCGTCATCGGCCTCGCTCTCGAAGAAGACAGTCTTGCGGTGCAGGGGGTCCTTGTTCTCGTTCAGGTGGCGGACGAAGTCGACGATCCCGCCCTTGTAGTGGAAGTGGACCTCCTGGCCCGAGCCGCGCTCGTCGATCAGGTCGATCTTCAGGCCGCGGGTGAGGAACGCGGTCTCGCGCAGGCGCTCGGCGAGGGTCTGGAAGTCGAACCCGATCTCCTCGAAGATCTCGAGGTCGGGCAGGAAGGTGATCTTCGTGCCGGTCTTCTTTGCCGCGGCGCCCTTCTTGAAGGCGGAGGTCGGCTTGCCGCGCGAGTAGTCCTGCGTCCAGACGTGGCCGTCGCGGCGCACCTCGAGGTGGAGGCGATCCGAGAGCGCGTTGACCACCGAGACGCCGACGCCGTGCAGTCCGCCCGAGACCTTGTAGCCGCTTCCCTCGCCGAACTTGGCACCGGAGTGAAGCGTCGTCAGCACGACCTCAGCGGCAGGCTTCTTGAGCTTGGTGTGCTTCTCGACCGGGATCCCGCGACCGTTGTCGATCACGGTGCAGGCGTTGTCGGGATGCAAGGTGGCCGTGACGTGGTCCGCGTAGCCGGCGATCGCCTCGTCGACGGAGTTGTCGACGACCTCGTAGACGAGATGGTGCAAGCCCCGGGGGCCGGTCGACCCGATGTACATGCCGGGTCGCTTGCGAACCGCCTCGAGGCCTTCCAGGACGGTGATGTCCTTGGCGCTGTACCCGTCGGCGCCGGCTTTCGACTTGCGCGCCTTCGACCTGCTGGCGCCTGTCGCCGGCGCCTTCGACTTCGCCACTCAGTTCCTTTCGGTCGCTGGTCGCCTGGACAGGGAAAGCCCCGACCCGGAGCACTGGGAAACGGCCTTCAACGAAGCCCATCCCGGGAGGTCGGGGCACACGTCCAAGTTGACATAAAGGATATCAGGCGGGCCTCTCGGAAAATGCGCACTGCGTGTAACAAAATACCTGCAAACGACGCACGAAACAGGGCGTTTGGGGAGGGCGCACGGCAGCGGCTCACCGGGGGGGTCGGGCGAGCGCTATTTGCGCTTCTTCTTCTTGACCTTCCAGGCGTCCGGGGCGGACGCGACGCGTTGCTTCCTACTCGACTCCATGGCGCGCGCCATCGGCCGTGAACCGCAGGGCCGCAACCCGCTCGGCGCCCAGCGCCTCGTTGAGGCGCTCGCGCAGGCGCTCCTGCATCAGGTCCAACTCCTCGGCCCAGGTCGCGGAGCGACAGGCCACGGTGATCACGCCGTCGCGCTCGGCGACGGGCTGCGCCTCGGTGGCGATCGCCGTGCCGCACGCCCGCGACCACTCGGCCTGGACGGCCGCGAGCAACGTCTTCGGCGCGCGCCGGTCGAGTACGGCGCGCAGGGCTGGTGCTGCGCGCCGTGGGGCCCGGCGCGGGCTCACGCGGCGAGCGCGAGCGCCGAGACGGCGCCGTCGCGCACCCTGACCTCGTAGCGGTCGCCCTTCGGGAGCTGACCCGGCTCGGTCGCCGTGATCAGCGCCTGTCCTCCGGCGGCAAGGCGCTCGGTCAGAAGCGAGCGGCGCTCGGCGTCGAGCTCGCTCATCACGTCGTCGAGCAGCATCAGCGGGGCGGCGCCCGTGACCTCGAGCAGGGCCTCGCGCTCACAGAACAGCAGAGCCAGCAGCGCGGCCCGCTGCTGTCCCTGCGATCCGTAGCGGCGCAGCGGGCGCTCGCCGAGCGAGATCTGGACCTCGTCGAGATGGGGTCCGTGGGCGGTCCGGCCCAACTCGACGTCGGAGCTCCGACGCTCGCGCAGCTCCGCCGCGAGCTCCTCGACGCTGTCGGCCTCGCTGCGCGGTGCATAGCGCAGCGCAGCGGCGTGCTCGAGGCCGAGACCGTCGGCCAGGGCGTCGAACCACTTGGCGAGCTTGGCGACGGCATCGCGGCGCGCCGCGATCAACTCCACTCCCTCTCTCGCCAACTCGGCGTCCCAGGCGTCGAGGGCCACCGGCGAGGCGGCACCGGCTCGCACCCGGGCGAGCAGCGCGTTGCGCTGAGCGAGCGCCTGGCCGTAGCGGCGGCGCGCCTCGGCACGCGCCGGCCACAGCGCCCTGATCAGCTGATCGAGGTGCGCGCGCCGCACCGCCGGCGGCCCCTTGACCAGCTCCAGCCGATCGGGGGAGAAGACACCGACGGGCGGTCGCGCGGCGCGTTCCTGCGGGCCGGCGGTCACGGGGTTCCCGTCGACGCGGCGTTGCTTTCGATCCGCGCGCTGGGCGACGGTGGCGAACTGGTGGCGCTCGGCTCCATCGGTGAGCGCGACCTCCACGCGCGCCAGGTCGGCGCCGAACGCGATCAGCTCGCGCTCGGCGCGCGTCCGCCACGACGCTCCGGTGAGCCCGAAGTACAGGGCCTCGAGCAGGTTCGTCTTGCCGGCCCCGTTGGCCCCGACCACGAGCGTGATTTGGTCACCGAGGTCGAGCTCGGCGTTCGCGAGGTTGCGGAAGTTGCGCGCATGAAGGCGCCTAACCACCATCGCGGCTCACCGCCGGCTCAGCCCCGACGCCGGGCCGCCATCAGGCGTTGAGCCTGATCGGCATCACGAGGTAGCGGAAGTCGTCGCGGCCCAGCGGCTCGAGCAGGCCGGGACGCAGCGGGGAGGTCAGCCGCAGCACCACCTCGTCGGAGTCGACGCTCTCGATTCCGGCGACGAGAAACTCCGGGTTGAACGCTATCTCCAGCGCATCGCCCGAGAACGGGGCCGGCATCGCCTCCCGCGCATCCCCAACCTCGGGCGTCTCCGCCGAGATCGCCAGCTCTCCCTCCGAGAAGGCAAGGCGCAGCGGTGCGTTGCGCTGCGCGAGCTGGCTGACGCGCCGCGCCGCGTCGAGGAACTCGGCACGGGGCAGCCTCACCTCGTGGTCGAACGACTCCGGGATCAGCTGCCGGTAGCTCGGGAACTGGCCCTCGATGAGACGCGACGACAGCACCACGCCGCCGGCCCGGAACAGGACCTGGTTGCCGGGCAGCGCGATCTCAACCTCCTCGGCGTCTTCCGAGGCGACGATCCTGCTCAGCTCGCGAAGCGCTCGCGCGGGGACGTTCGCCTCCAGCGCCTGCGGGACCGGCTGCTCGAGCTCGGTGTGCTTGACCGAGAGGCGGTAGGAGTCGGTCGCGACCATCGTTAACGTCCGCTCGTCGGCCGATACGAGGATCCCGGTGAGGATCGGCCGGACCTCGTCACGTGACGCCGCGCGCGCGACTCGCTCAATCGTGTCGGCAAACGCCACCGCGGGCATCGTCATCGTCTCGCCATCGAACTCGGGGATGCGGGGAAAGTCCTCGGGCGGAAGCGTGCGGAGGTGAAAGCGCGACGAGCCCGCGGTGATCTCGACGTCCCGCTGCTCAGGGCGCAGCTCGAGGCGGATCTCTTCGCCGACCGGCAGCGAACGCACGACGTCGACGAGCAGACGACCGGGCAGCAACGCGGAGCCCTCCGCGTCGACGGCAGCGTCAACCGACAGGTTGAGCCCGACCTCCATGTCAGTGGCTCGTAGTCGGACTGCGTTCTTGCCGGCCGTCACGAGGATGCCACCCAGGGACGGCATCGCGCTGCGCGTCGATACCGCGCGACCGGCGAGCAGGAGTCGCGGCAGGAAGAGCTCGTGCGAGACCGAGAAGTTCATCGCAAGGCCATCTTCTCTCACCTGTTGATTTTCGGTGTCTTGAGTGGAGTTATTGATCGTGTTCACGGTTGTGGACAAGCTGTCGCTCCTGCGTGGTTAGAGGGCTTTCGACGGTGGAGAGAGGGTGTGGAGATCTTCTGGCTTGGTTGATGAAGCCCGGTCAGGGTGAGTCGCGCCCCCGAGAAGCGCACGTGACTTGTCGAGGACGCGGTGAGTATCGGAACCGGGCTCGAGCGAGCTCTCGACGCGTCGTATCGCATAGAGGATGGTGCTGTGGTCGCGGTTGAACTCACGGGCGATCTGGGCGACCGGAAGGCGGGTGAGCTCACGTGAGAGGTAGATCGCGAGCTGGCGCGCACGGACGATTTGCGGCGTACGCCGCGGGGACAAAAGTTCATCGAGTGAAAGATGAAGCACCGAGCAGACGGCCTCCTGGACGGCGGCGATCGAGGGGGCGCGAGTGGGCGCACCGGGCGGCGGTCTCAGCGGCGCGTCGGGATGCGGGTGCTGGTCGAATACGCTGCGGACGAGCTCGACGGTGGCCTGGCGGCCCGAGATCGAGCCGAGGGCGACGACGCGAACGAGCGCTCCCTCGAGCCGCCGGAAGTTGGTGGGGACCCGCGCGGCGATCTCGCGCAGCGCATCGGAGGTGGGAGCATCGCGCTCGTTTGCATCAGCGAGGAGCTCGAGCAGGGTGATGCGCGTCGGCAGGTCGGGCGGCGTGAGCTCGACCCTAAGCCCCCACTCGAACCGATCGCGGAGTCGCTCGGCGAGGCGGGAGAGCGCCTCTGGGGGCCGATCGCAGGACAGAACGAGCTGCCCGCCGGCCTCGTAGAGGGCATTGAAGGTGTGGAAGAACTCCTCCTCGGTGTGCGGCTTGTCCTCGAGGAACTGAACGTCATCGATCAGCAGGACGTTGAGCCCGCGATAGCGGGCCTTGAAGCGCTCGGCGCCCTTCATGCGCAGCGCGGTCACGAACTCGGCGGTGAAGCGCTCCGCCGTGGTGTAGCGGACCGTGAGATCGGGCCTGTGGCGACCGAGATAGAGGGAGATCGCGCCCAGCAGGTGCGTCTTGCCAAGCCCCGGCGCCCCGTACAGGAAGAGCGGGTTGTAGGCCTCGCCCGGGAGCTCGGCCACGGCGAGCGCCGCCGCGTGCGCGAGCCTGTTTCCGGGCCCGATGACGAAGCGGTCGAATGACTGGGTGGGCCGGACGGCGGGCGCCCCGGGAGCGTCCGCTCCGTCTGCGGGCGGTGACGAGCCGGCGGTCAGGAGCCGGACGTGGCTCAGACCGGGAATCCGAGCCCGGAGGACCGCCTCGAGGCGCGGCAGGTAGCGGCGCTCGACCCACGACCGCACCGCTTCGGGCGCGCTTACGAATAGCGTCGATCCCCGTGCCGAGACGGCGCGAAGCGGTTCGAGCCAGAGCTCGAACGTAGTCGGCGGCAGTGACGCCCGAAGGTCCTCGCGCGCACTTTCCCAGGCGCTCGCGAGGTCTTCAGATAGGGCATCCTGCACTGCGCTCCCGGCTCCTCCCCAGGCTGACTATCGGCGATGTCCGTCCCGATCCTGGTCCTCGCTCCGGCCGCTTCGACCCACGATGCCCGGGCTCGGGAGCGGGCGATCATAACGCCGTGCTCGCCGCCTGAAAACCGCCTGCTCGAGGCCAGAGCGCAATTCGCGGGGAAAAAGGCGCGACGCGTATACTGGCCGTCGCCCAGCGGGCCGCCTCGCCCGCCGGAGTCCACTCGCCGACCCGATCCTCCGAGATGAAGCGCACCTATCAGCCGAAGAAGCGCAAGCGCGCGCGCACCCACGGCTTCCGGGCCCGGATGCGCACCCGTGGCGGCCGTGCGATCCTCAAGCGTCGCCGTGCCAAGGGGCGCAAGCGGCTGACGCCGTAAGCGGGCCCCGGCGTGGGCTCGGTCGCACGTGTGGCGGTGAGCGCTTAGTGGCGCGAGGCGATCGCGAGCCGCCGCGCCGCGGGCGCCTGTCGCGCAGCGGCGATTTCGAGCGCGCGTACCGCGAGGGCCGTTCGCACGCCAACCGCTACCTGGTCCTGTACGCGTTCCCGCGCCCTGCCGAGGAGGCGGATGGAGCGCGGCTGGGT
This sequence comes from Solirubrobacterales bacterium, assembly GCA_035637595.1. GTDB lineage: Bacteria > Actinomycetota > Thermoleophilia > Solirubrobacterales > 70-9 > DASPWW01. The sequence continues at coordinate 30,813 of DASPWW010000110.1, forward strand.
GTCTCGGTGGGGCGCAAGGTCGGCGGCGCCGTGGATCGCAACGCGATCAAGCGGGCACTGCGCGAGGCGTTCTGGGCGCTCGCGGACGACCTGCCGGCGACGCACGACTTCGTTGTGGTGGCCCGAGCCGACCTTCCAGGTCTGGTCGAGCGTGAGGGTTTGGCGGGCACCCGTGCCTGCCTCGAGGAGCTGCTGCGCGAGGGCCGCCTGCTCGAGGAGCGTAAAACGTGAAACGGTCGCTTGATCGTGCCCGGGCAGGCGCGGTCGCGTTGCTGCTGCTCCCGCTGCGCGTCTACCAGCGGTTGATCTCGCCGGCGCTGCCACGCCGCTGCAAGTACCACCCGACCTGCTCCGCCTACGCGGCCGAGGCCCTCCGTGAGCTCGGCCCGCTGCGCGGCACGATCGTCGCCGCCTGGCGGCTGGCGCGCTGCAACCCGTTCAGCGACGGCGGCTATGACCCGCTCGAGGCGCGGGCCCTGTTCCGTCCTGCCGAATCGCCGTCCTCGGATAGCCGGAACGCAGCGGCATGATCCTGCCGCTCGCGCACATCTTCCAGCCGCTGATCGACGCCGCCGAGGCGGTGCTGAAGTTCTTCCACGACGATGTCGGAGTCAGCTGGGGGCTCTCGATCGTGCTGCTGACGTTCGTCACGCGGATCGTGATCCTGCCGCTCTCGGTAAAGCAGATTCGCTCGATGCGCGCGCTGCAGGCCTACCAGCCGCAGATCAAGGAGATCCAGGAGAAGTACAAGGACGATCGCCAGCGCCTCCAGCGCGAGCTGATGGGCTTCTACCAGGAGAACAAGATCAACCCATTCGCGTCCTGCGTCCCGCTGTTGCTTCAGATCCCGGTCTTCATCTCGCTCTACGCGTTGCTGCGCGGGTCGAGCTTCAAGGAGGACGTCGGAAGCGCCGGCTTCCTGTTCATCCCCAACCTGACGGAGGCCGCGACGGGCGCCGTGCTCGCGACCCTGATCGTCCTCTTCATCGCCACCCAGCTCGGCGCGGGCATGGTGATGGCCGCGACCGCCGACCGCCAGCAGCGGATCCTGATGTTCGCGCTGCCGCTGATCATCGTCCCGTTCATCGTCCGCTTCCCGGCGGGACTGGTCGTCTACTGGATCACGACCAACGTCTGGACTCTGGGTCAGCAGTACGTCGTCAAGCGGGTCCTCCCAGCGCCCGACCAGCCGACCCCCGAGCAGGTCAAGGCGGTCAAGCCGCCCCCGCCCCCGCCCCGCAAGCGCAAGCGCAGGCGCTAGCGCGATGGCCGACGACGGGACGACGCAGGATCTGCCGGCGACCGCGGCGGGCCGGGTGCAGGCAATCGTCGAGCGCGTCGTTGCCAACCTCCAGCTCGACGCGACGGTCGAGATGGAGGAGGACGACGCGGCGATCACCGCCCGGGTCGAGGGCGAGGAGCTGGGCCTGCTGATCGGGCGCCGGGGCCAGACCATCGATGCGCTTCAGCTGATCTGTTACCGGGCGGCATTCCGGGGGCTCAAGGAGCGCAAGCGCGTCGTCGTCGACGCCGCGGGCTACCGCGAACGCCAGCGCGAGATCCTCGAACGCCAGGCCGACCAGGCCGCGGAGCGAGCGCTGAAGCGCGGGCGCCCGATGGACCTCGAGCCGATGACGGCGCAGGAGCGCCGTGTGATCCACGATCGGCTGAAGGACCGCGCCGGCGTCGAGACCTACAGCGAGGGTGACGAGCCCGAGCGCTTCGTGGTCGTCGCGCCGCTGCTCTCCGAGTGAGCGACCGCCGCGACGCCGCGGACCGCCCGCCCCCGAACCGAAGCGAACCGGCCCTTGCTTCCCCCGTCCTCGCGCTCGCCGAACCGGCCCGCGAGGCGATCGCCCGCATCGTCGACCTGCTCGCGGCCGATCGCGCGGCGCCGAGCTCGGTCCGCGATCCCGCCGACGCGTGGCGCGTCCACGTGGCAGACAGCCTCGCCGGGCTCGGCTTCGAGCAGCTCGCGACCGCCACGGCGATCGCCGACGTGGGCGCCGGCGCCGGGTTCCCGGGCCTCGTCCTCGCGGCAGCGCTGCCCGGCGCTCGCGTGGATCTCGTCGAGTCGGTGTCGCGCAAGTGCGAGTTCATGCGCCACGCGATTGACGTCGCCGGAATCTCCAACGCGCGCGTCGTCTGCGAGCGCTCCGAGGACTGGGCAAATGGTGAGGGCCGCGAGGCCTACGACGCGGTGACCGCGCGCGCGGTCGGCAGGCTCTCGACGCTCGCCGAGCTCGCCTCGCCGCTGCTGCGCGATGGGGGCGTGCTGGTCGCCTGGAAGGGGCGCCGCGACCCCGGCGAGGAGGCCGAGCTCGAGCGCGCCGCGCCCCAGCTTGCGATCGAGCCGCTCGAGGTCCGCTACGTCGGCCCCTACGCGGGCAGCCGCCACCGTCACCTCCACCTGATGCGCAAGCGCGGTCCCACGCCCGAGCGCCTGCCACGGCGGCCCGGGATCGCGAAGAAGCGGCCGTTCGGGGCGTAGCCTGCGCGCCGGTCGCCGCCCCACGCCGCAAACTGCGCAAAACCGTCGCGGGTCGGTCGCCGTCACGTGACTAGCCAGCCGCACCGGTGACTAACCTGCGCCGCGGCATGGGATCCGTCTACGCGATCGCGAACCAGAAGGGTGGGGTCGGAAAGACCACCACTGCGGTGAACATGGGAGCGTGCGTCGCCACCGCGGGGCGTCAGACGCTGCTCGTAGATCTCGACCAGCAGTGCAATGCGACCGTCGCCCTGGGGATCGGCCGCGACACGACCCCCTCCTCCTATGAGTGCCTGACCGGCGAGGTCTCGGTCGCCGAGGCGGCGCGCCCGGCGGGGCCCGACAACCTCTGGGTCGTCCCGGCGAGCCGCGACCTCGGCGGCGCGTCGGTGGAGCTGCCCCGGATCGAGGGCTCGGAGACACGGCTGCGGGAGATGCTGGGCCCGGTTCGCGAGCGATTCGACTGCACGCTGCTCGACTGCCCGCCGTCGCTGGGCCCGGTCACCGTCAACGCGCTCGTCGCCGCCGACCGCGTCATCGTCCCCGTCCAGGCCGAGTACCTGGCGCTCGAGGGGCTGGTCCAGTTCATGGACACGCTGGGGCTGATCCGCCGCGAGCTCAACCCGGCGCTCGTGCTGACCGGCGTGGTGATCACGATGGCCGATGAGCGCACCCGGTTGTCCCAGGACGTCGAGCACGAGCTTCGGCAGCACTTCCCCGAGCTCGTCTTCCGCACCGTGATCCCGCGCAGCGTCCGCGTCGCCGAGGCGCCGAGCTTCGGCGTGCCGGTGGTCACGCACGCACCCAACTCCCCGGGATCGTCGGCCTACCACGAGCTGGCCAGGGAGGTGACGGAGCGTGGCTAGCGCCGCCCGTGCCAGGCGCGGGATGGGCCGCGGCCTGGCCGCGATCCTGCCCGAGACCCCCGACCAGGCGAGCGAGCTGCGCGAGCTGCCGGTCGACCTGATTCGCCCGAACCCGGCCCAGCCGCGTTCACGCTTCGATCCGGAGTCGATCTCCGAGCTCGCGCACTCGATCGCCGCCGCGGGAATCGTCCAGCCGCTGATCGTGCGCCCGCTCGCCAACGGCAGCTACGAGCTCGTCGCCGGCGAGCGCCGCTGGCGAGCGGCGCGGGAGGCCGGACTTGCGGATGTCCCGGCGGTGGTCCGCGACGAGGGCGAATCCGAGCGCCTCCAGACGGCGCTGATCGAGAACATGGCGCGCGAGGACCTCAATCCCGTCGACGAAGCCCGAGCCTGCGCCGCACTGGTCGAGGACCTCGGGCTCACCAAGGAGGAGCTGGCGCGCCGCGTGGGGCGGAGCCGCGCCGCGGTCTCGAACCTGATCCGGTTGCTCGATCTGCCCGACCAGGCGCTCGAGCTGCTGCGCTCGGGAGAGCTCAGCGAGGGCCACGGCCGCGCGGTCCTCCAGGCGCGCGGCGCGGACGCCCGCCGCCGCCTCGCGCGTGACGCGGCGAAGCACGGATGGTCGGTGCGCGACACCGAGCGCAGCGCCCAGCAGCTGGTCGCGCGCGACGGCGCAAAGCGGCGCCGAGGTGGTAGGCGCAGCGCCGACGAGGCCGCCGCGATTACCGAGGCCGAGGACGTCCTGGAAGCGGCGCTGCGCCGCGATGTCCGGGTCCGGGCCAACAGGGAGGGCCTCAAGGCCGAACTGGTGTTCGCTGACCTCGATGACGTCCGCGAGCTCGCCCGCCGCCTCGTGGCCCGCCTCTAGAATGACTACGCCTCGGGGCGATTAGCTCAGTCGGTTAGAGCGCTTCTCTGATAAGGAAGAGGTCCCTGGTTCGAATCCAGGATCGCCCATCGCGTCCAGCGGGACACCGAGGGCCGGCGCGCCCGGACGGGGCTGCATGGACCGTGATGACTGTGTCGCGGCAAGCGTTTGCCTGTAAGACTTCGCCGACGCGTCCCGCCGCCCTAGTGCTCTCGATCGCGATCGTCGCCGGCATCCTTGCCGCATCGACGACTGGCGCCCTCGCGCACGATCCGAAGGCCGCCAACTCCGTCGACCTCACGCGACTTCCGCTCGGCGACGGACACGTCAGCACCACCACTCCGGCGCAGGGCTGGATCTACGCGTGCGGGATCGGGACGGGGGGCGGCGCCTTTCAGGACGGGCCGTGGATCCACTCCGACGGGACGTTCGATCTCACGGCCAAGGCCGTCGTCGACGGCGCCGTGACATGGCCGGGCTCGGTGTCGATCACCACCTCCGGCTCGACCCGCAACATCGTCTCCAACGGGCTTCCGTCGCCGAACGAGCCGACCGGGATCTTCCCGATCCAGTCGACCGACGACGCCTACCAGTACGACCGAAACCCGAACACGATCACGGCCCAGAGCGTCAACCTGTCGCTGGCCGCCGACCCCCAGGTGGCGGCGACGCCGCACTGCATCCAGGGCGAGGTCGGGATCGCGAAGAACGGCGTCCCGATCTTCGATGGCCTAGACGCCGGCTCCCGCGACGCGGTCGCGCACGAGATCCAGGACAGCTGCTCAGGGCATCCCCAGCAGTCCGGCGTCTACCACTACCACTCGCTGCCGAGCTGCCTCAACTACGGGCACTCGAAGAAGAAGCACTCGAAGCTCATCGGCTGGGCGCTCGACGGATTCCCGATCTTCGGACCGCGCGGAAAGAACGGCAGCCTGCTGACCGACGAGGACCTCGACGTCTGCCACGGCGAGTTCGGCAAGGTCAAGATCGGGGGCAAGACCGTGCGCACCTACCACTACCACGCGACCTACGAGTACCCCTACACGCTGGGCTGCTTCGCCGGGACGCCGGTCCAGGCCGGCCCCGGGATGCCCTAGATGGCCCACTAGCTCGCGGCGCTCGGCTCCTTGGCCCGGTTCTCCGCCGCCTCGGTCATCGCGTCGAGCGAGGCCGCGAGCCAGCGGCGAAAATAGATCCGCCCCGCGGTGGCGTCGAAGACCTTGTAGGCGAGCCCGCCGGGGTCCATTCCCATGCGCCCGTCGACGAATGTGCCTCCCTGGGCCTCGGTGAGGCCGAAGCGCACAAAGGTCCCGGTGTTGACGCAGTGGATCCGAAACTCTTCGGGCTCCTGCATCGACTCGATTCGCAGGTCCATCTCGTCATTCCCGAACGGCGTCCGCGTCACCTGGCGGTAGTTGCATCCCTCGCCCAGCTCGTCGCACTCGATCTCGACGACGCGCGGCCACCACTCGGGATGGCGCTCGACGTCGGCGATCAGGTTCCAGACGACCTCGACGGGGGCCTCGATGTAGGCCTGGTTTCGACAGTCGGACACTGGTTCTGGATTGTCTCAGGGTCGCGCGGCGGACCTCGTTGAGCGCCCCCGGGTCGCACCTATAATGGCCCGAGCCCCACAGCCGGGACTTTCACGATGCAGCAGATGCAGATCTACGGCGTCAGCTTCGACATGGTCGGCAAGCAGCCGATCGTGCTGCTGAAGACAGTCGACGGCAATCGCTTCCTGCCGATCTGGATCGGCCACCCCGAGGCCGCGGCGATCCTGATGAAGCTCCAGGGCGCCTCGACCCCGCGCCCGATGACCCACGACCTGCTCAGCGACATGCTCGAGCAGTTCGACGCCAAGTGCGAGAAGGTCTCGGTCACCGAGCTGCGCGACAACACCTTCTACGCCTCGATCACGATCTCGGTCAATGGCTCCGAGGTGGAGATCGACTCCCGGCCGTCCGACGCCCTCGCGCTCGCCGTGCGCACCTCGGCCCCGATCTTCGCCGCCGACGACGTGATCGAGGAGTCCTCGATCGAGTTCGAGCACGAGGTCGAGGACACCGAGGAGGTCGTCGAGAAGTTCAAGGACTTCCTCGACGAGGTGACGCCCGAGGACTTCGCCTCGGGCGGCGAGGAATAGGCCACCGACGGTCTCCGCCGGGCACGCGCCGGCGGCCGGGTCCTAGTGCTTCTTCTTGACCTTGAATTGCGCCTGGGCGGGGGTGGAGTCCTCGTTCCACTCCTCGTCCCAGGCCACGATCTCGACGGTGTGCTTACCGGGCTCGAGGCCCTGGACGGTCCAGGGGGAGTCGCAGTCGTATTCGGTCTCCCCGGCGCTCTTGCTCCTCGCTGCGTGGAGCGCGTCCTCGTCGTCTGACTCGTCGTCGTTTGAATCCTCGTCCGGAGACTCGTCGTCGTCTGACCCGTCGTCCGAACTGCCGCCGTGGTCGCCACCGTCGACCTCGCAGTCATAGCTCAAGTCCTCCGGGGCGTCGACTGGGTCGGAGCCCACGAAGTACACCTTCGCGAGCCCCTTGTGGGCGTTGACCTTGACCTTGGTCACCGTCGCGTCCGGCTCGGTCTCGTCGAACAGGCCACTGCCCCAGTCCTGAGCGCCCGCGAATGCGGGCAGGGCAAGCAGCGCGCTGAGCGCAACGAGGGCGAGCAGCAATCCTCGGCGAGGCACGATGCTTCCATCGGGCCGCGCTCGCCAAGGCTTGAGCATTCGGGCCGAATGTCGAGCGCAGCTACTTCCTGTGCTTCTTCTTGATCTTCCAGCCGTCGGTCGCGGGCGTCGCGTCGGCATTGCCGGCGGCGTCGGTTGCGACGACCGCGAAGCTGTGCTTCTTGCGCTTCAGCTTGCCGTAGGTCGTCGGTGAGGTGCAGGCCTCGAGCGGCCCACCGTCGAGCGAGCACGCAAACGTCGAGCCGGGCTCGTCCGCGGTGAACTCGAACGTCGCCCTGCGCTTCCTCGTCTTGTGCTTCGGCCCCTTGGTGATCGTCGTCTCGGGTGGATCGTTCTCCAGGACGTAGGTGGCGAAGATCAGGTCGTTGACGTTTGGGCCCAGGGGGTTGAAGTTTCCTGTCTGGGTGCTGCTGAAGAAGAGCTGCCCCGAACAGGCGTTTCCGGTTCGCGTCCCCACCTGGAGCCCGCTTGAGGTCGGTCGCGTGACTATGAGCGCGTACTGCTGGCCCGCGCTCACGAGCGCGGGGTTGGCGAACGAGCCGGTGATGATCGAGGCCCCGGGTGGAACCTCCGCATCGGGAACGGTCGCCGAGGCGAGAGTGGTGTTGCTTGGCGCACCCGCAGCATCAACGTCGTTGACGTCCAGCCGGTAGTCGCCTGGCGTCCCGAACTTCGTCACCTCGACCTGAGCGGTAGTGAGGCCTCCCGTGATGCCGGCGGTGAAGGTCTGCGCGAACCTGCTGGCCCCGCCCCCCATCGAGGCGAACGACATCTCGCGCGGCCCGGGGCAGTTCGCGTCGAGGGTCTCCTGCGCAGCGGCATGCGCCGGCATCGCGAGCGCCATCAACCCCGCGAGCGACGCCAATCCTCGCCCGACCACGATGCACCGACGGTACTCCTGTGTCACGCGGGCCGCAGCCAGCTCTGTCAGCCCGGAAGCGCCGCCGACTCGCTCCGGCGCTCGAGCGCCAGGGCGACGATCCGGTCGACCATGTCCTCGAACGACAGGCCCGCGGCCTCGGCGGCTTGGGGAAACAGCGAGGTGTCGGTGAGGCCGGGGATCGCGTTCACCTCGAGCACCTGAGGCTCGCCGTCCTCGGCCAGCATCAGGTCGACGCGCGCGAAGCCCGCGCACCCCAGCGCCTCGTAGGTGCGCCGTGCCGCGTCCTGGACGGCCTGGGCCTCGGGCTCGGACAGCTCCGCGGGACACACATAGGTGGTGCGGCCGATCTCGTAGCGCGCCTCGAAGTTGAAGAAGTCCTCCTGCTTGGGAATCGCCTCGACGATCGGCAGCGCGTCCGTGCCCAGGATTCCGACCGCCAGCTCGCGGCCCTTGACGTAGCGCTCGAACAGCACGCGGTCGTCGTAGGAGAACGCGGCGACGAGCGCCGCCGGGACGTCGTCGCGTGAGCCTGCGAACTCGACCCCGAGCGACGAGCCTTGGCTGGCGGGCTTGACGACGAGCGGGAAGCCCAGCCGCGCCTCGATCTCCTCGAGCGCGTCGGCGGCACCGAGCTCGCGAAATGCGGTCGCGTTGAAAGCCACCCAGTCGGGGGTCGGGACCCCGGCCGTGCGGATCTCGTGCTTGGCGACGATCTTGTCCATGCAACGCACGCAGGCCGCGACGCCGGGGCCCGTGTACGGGACCGCGAGGATCTCGAGCAGCTCCTGGACGGTCCCGTCCTCCCCGCCGGGCCCGTGCAGGGCTATGAATGCGACCTCGGGACGCTCATCCTTGAGTCGCCGCACCAGGTCGGCGCCGGGGTCGAGCTGGATGACGTCGTGGCCGAGTGAGCGCAGCGCATCCTCGACACGCGCTCCGGAGCGCAGCGAGATCTGGCGCTCCAGCGAGCGCCCGCCCGCGAGAACGGCGGCGCGCATCAGTTGAGCTCCCCGGCGAAGCGCATCAGTGCCCCGCCTCGCCCCCCCGCGCCTCGCGGCGGCGAAGCGGCAGCACGTCGGCGCCCTCGGCCTCGAGCTCGGCGGTGTCGGACTCGGCCGGCCGGCGGGCGGGGTGCTCGCCGGTGATCGTCTCGTAGAGCGCCACCTGCTCCCACACGACCTGTCCGATGCGGCGGATCCCCTCGCGGATCTCGTCCGCCTGTGAGGCCGAGAAGTTGAGCCGCATCGCGCTCGAGTGACGCGCGTCGACGTAGGCCGCCGCGCCGGGCACGAAGGCGACGTTCTCGCGCAGGGCCTTGGCCAGCAGATCCGAGGTGTCGATGTACTCGGGCAGCGTTGCCCACAGAAAGAGCCCGCCCTCGGGCCGACTCCACTCGCACTGGGGAGGAAAGTGCCGCTGGAGCGCCTCAATCATGGCGTCGCGTCGTTCTCGGTACAGAACGGTCAGGTCGGCGACGTAGTCGCGCCAGCGGCCCTCGGCGAAGTACTCGGCGACGAAGTACTGGGTCAGCGTCGAGGTGCAGAGGTCGGTGGCCTGCTTTCCGAGCACGACCTTCTCCATCACGGGCGGCGGGGCGACGCACCACCCGAGGCGGATCCCGGGCGAGAGAATCTTCGAGAACGTGCCGAGGTAGATCACGTAGTCGCCGCCGTCGAGCTGGTAGAGCGGCGGGAGCGGCTCGCCCTCGTAGCGCAGCAGCCCGTAGGGGTTGTCCTCGACGAGCAGCACCTCGCGCGAGCGCGCGATCTCGACGAGGCGGCGACGACGCTCAGCCGACAAGGTCACCCCGGCGGGGTTCTGAAAGCTCGGGACCGAGTAGATGAACTTGGGCCGGCGGCCGTCGGCGGCGAGGCGGTCGAGCAGCGCCTCCAGCTCGTCGATGCGCATCCCGCCCTCGTCCATCGAGACCTGGTGGGTGTCGGCCTCATAGGAGCAGAAGACCGGGACCGCGCCGGGATAGGTCGGCGCCTCGCAGATCACCGGATCGCCGGGATCGACGAGCGTCTTGGTGACGAGGTCTATTGCCTGCTGGCCGCCGGTCGTGACGATGATGTCGTCGGGGTCGGGGCTCATCCCCTCGGCCGCCATCACCTGGCCGATGCACTCCTTCGTGAAATCGAATCCCTCGGTCGGCCCGTACTGAAGCGCTTCGGCCGAGGACTCCTGCGCGATCTTCGTCATCTGCGCCGCGAAGCTCTCGGGCGGAAAGCTCGACGTGTCAGGGAGCCCGCCGGCGAGCGATATCACCTCGGGCCGCGCCGTGATCGCCATCAGGTCACGCATCGCCGACGAGCGCATCACCTGCGTTCGCGCGGCGAACAGGCCCGCGTAGCGCTCCAGGTCGCGCGCGCTGGTGTGGGCGCGGCGGCGGGGGGCGGGCGTGCCGCGGGGGGGTTTGGCGCGCGACGCGGCGCCCAGGTCCCGTGAGTCGGGTCGATGCTCGGCCACCGGGGAAGTGTGGCGGATGCCGGGAGGTGGGGGCCTTTCGGCCGGCCCAGGGACAGCGGGCAGAGCACCCAATAGGTAGCCTCGGCGCGCCGATGGATGTCTTTGTCGAAGGCTGCCAGGGCCTGGGGCTCGCGCTTGCCGTCGGGGGCGTCTGCGGATCGCTGATCGGCGCCAGCTCCGGCGCCGGCGGCCTCAACGGTGCGCTCGCGGTCGGTGCCGCGGTTGCCGGGGCGCTGCTCTTTGGGTGGTCGCTGACCCAGGCCGAACACCCTGCGTGGCCGGGCTGGCCCCTGGGCGCGCTGCTGGCGCTGTTCGCCCTGGCAACCATCGGGGGGGTCGTCGCCGGTGCCCGCGAGCGTGCGGCGGGCGAGGGCTCGGCGTCGGCGCTGGCTGCCCCGGCGCTGCTCGCCTCGATCGCCCTCGCCGGGTTGTCGCTCGCCTTCGGGCCGATCGCGCTGCTCGCCCTCGCGGCGCTCGTCTACCTCGCGCTGGCGCGGCGCAAGCGCTCGCAGCGCAAGTACGAGCGGCTCCGGGTTCTGCGCTGAGGCCGGCGGGCGGATGGCACAAAAGCTCGTTCTGGTAGTGGTCGACTCGCTGAAGAGTGAGACGCTCGACGGCGCGATCGCCGCCGAGGTCGCGCCGACGTTCGCCAAGCTCGTCGAGCGGGGCACGTTGGTGCGCGACTGCGTCTCCACCTTTCCCTCGGTGACGCCGTGCGCGACCTCGGAGATCTCGACCGGGGTGGGTCCCGACGGCCACTGGATCCCGGGCATGAACTGGTACCACCGTGTGGAGCGCCGCTACGTCGAGTACGGCACCTCGCTCGAGGCCACGCGGGCGTTCGGCCTCTTTCGCTGCCTGTACGACACCGTCTACAACATGAACATGGCCCACCTCTCCCACGAGGTGGAGACCGTGTTCGAGCGGCTGATGGACGCCGGGGTGAGGACCGCCGTGACCCCGTTTCTGATTTACCGCGGGCGTCGCCGACACGAGCTCGGCCTGGAGGGGCTTCTGCGCCGGGTCGCCGTGGCGGCCAACTTCCACCACGCGGTGTGGGGCCCCGACGAGCTGTTCTACGGGGAGCTGTACGCGAGCCGGCGGGTGCCCTGCCGGCCGACGCTGGCACGCCCGGGAACCCGCGACGAGTACTCGGCCTGCGTCGGCAGGGAGCTGGTCGAGAAGGACCTCTTCGACTTCCTGCTCTTTTCGCTTCCCGACCACGACTTTCACTCCCACCGCCTCGGCCCCGACGAGACGCTGGACTCGATCGCCCACGCCGACGCGAGCCTCGAGCAGATCGTCGCCGCGGGCGGCGGCATGGACGCCTTCCTCGAGGAGCACGCGGTGATCGTGATGTCCGACCACGCGCAGACGAAGGTCGAGCACCCGCTCGACGTGATCGCGGCACTCAGCGAGGACTGGCGGGTGCAGCTTCCCAACATGGAGAGGCCCGAGTCCTCGGAGCTCGCGGTGAGCCCGACGAGCCGCGCGGCGAACGTCTACGTGCTGGGGGAGGGGCGGCGGCGCGCGCGGGCGCACGCCGCCGCCCGCCACACCCTCGAATCCCTCGACGGCATCGACCTCGTCGCATGGCTGGCGAACGGCGACGGCGAGCCGGCCGAGCGCTTGGGGGCGGGGCCCCCGCAGGGCGCCGAGCTCGAGGCCGTGGTGGAGAGGGCCGGGGCCCGATTGCGATTCAGGCCCGGCAGCGAGGTCGCGGACTGGCGCGGCAACCGCTGGGACCTCGACGGTGACTACACGGCGCTCGCGGGCGAGCTACGCGGCGGGCGCTTCGAGAGCGGCGAGTACCCCAACGCGCTCGAGCGCCTGTGGTCGGCGCTCGCCGCGCCGCAGTCCGGCGACATCACCGCTTCGCTCTCGCCCGGCTACGAGTGCGTCGACTGGGGCGGCGCGACGCACGTCGGGGGCGGCAGCCACGGCTCGCTGCACGCGGGGGACTCGCTCGGCCCGCTGTTGATGGTCGGGGTCGAGCCGGGGCCCGGTGCTCCGCGGGAGCAATGGACGCTGCGCGATATCTACGGCGTCGTCCTGGACCACTTCGGCGTCCCCGTCGAGCCCGAGCCGGTGGCGGTCGGATGAGCGGCGTCGAGCGGGTCGAGCCCCCGCCGGATTCACCGACGCGCACCACGCGCGCCAGGGACGCAACGACGCGCGCCGCCGACCGTGCCTGGGGGATCGTGCGGCGCATACACCTCGGCACGCGCCAGCCCGCCAACTGGGTGCAGCTGTTCAAGTTCGGCGTCGTCGGCGCGACGGGCTACGTCGTCAACCTTGCCGTCTTCGCGGTGCTCACCCAGGCCCTCGACGTCCACCACATCCCGGCGGCGGTCGGCGCCTTCGTCGTCGCCGTTACCAACAACTTCCTCTGGAACCGCCACTGGACCTTCCAGGCCGGGGAGGGCCATGCCGGCTTTCAGGCAGCGCGCTTCTTCGCCATCAGCCTCGGGGCGCTCGGGGTCAACCTCGTCGTCCTGGCGCTGCTCGTCGACGAGCTCGGCGCCCCCGAGATCCCGGCGCAGGCGGTCGCGGTCGCGCTCGCGACCCCGATCAACTTCATCGGCAACAAGCTGTGGACGTTCGGGCGGGGCTGAGGGCGGCGCTCGCTCGTCCCCTCGCGATTGCCGCCCCCGCCGCAGTCGTGGCGGCGGCGCTCCTCCTCGCTTCGCCCGCGCTCGCCGCCCCCCAGCGCAGCTTCGAGGAGTCGTCGACGTCGTCGACCCCGGGCTCGACGACCGGGATCGCGATCTCGGGCGAGCTCCCCGGCAAGCCTGCGGGCTACCGGCTTCACGCCCGCGAGGCGATCCGGATCGCCAGTCGCGACCCCAAGGTCCAGGAGACGCGCGAGCGCTGGGGCGGGCTCACCGCCGTCGTCGAGGCCGAGTTCCCGGACACGTGGAAGGTCGGCTATCTCGCCGACGGGGCCGAGCGCGCGCAGGTGCTCGTCGACGATCCGTCGGCGACGGTGCGCGAGTCATGGACCGGCTACCAGGTCGCATGGCAGATGGCGCGCGGCTACGAGGGCAGCTTCGGCCACCTGCTCAATGCCGCCTACGTGTGGATCCCGCTAAGCGCGCTGTTCTTCTTCGGCCTGTTCGACTTCCGCCGCCCGCGCAAGTGGGTCCACCTCGACCTGCTCGTGCTGCTGTCGTTCTCGGTCTCCCACATCTTCTTCAACGAGGCCAACATCGGGGTCTCGGTCCCGCTCGCATATCCCCCGCTCGTCTATCTGCTCGCGCGGATGCTGTGGATCGGCTTCCGCGGCCCGCCGCGCCACGGGCTGCGGCCCTCGGCGCCCGTGGCGTGGCTCGCCATAGCCACCTGCTTTCTGCTCGGGTTTCGGATCGCGCTCAACATCGCCGATTCGGGCGTGATCGACGTCGGCTACGCCGGCGTGATCGGCGCCGACAGGGCGGTCGGCGGCGAGCCGCTCTACGGCGAGGGCGAGTTTCCCCACAACAACCCGTTCGGCGACACCTACGGCCCGGTCAACTACTACCTCTACGTTCCTTTCGAGCTCGCTCTGCCGTGGAGCGGCGACTGGGACGACCTGCCGGCCGCCCACGCCGCGGCCCTGTTCTTCGACCTCGCGACGGTCGCACTGCTGTTCGTGCTCGGACGTAGGTTGGACCGGGGAGGGCAGGGTGACGCCGAGGGTCTGATGGGCGAGGCTCCGCACGCCGTGCGATGGTGGAGCCCCACCGGCGTGACGCTCGCCTTCGCCTGGGCCGCCTATCCCTACAGCGACTACGTCCTGCAGTCGAACGCCAACGATTCACTGCTCGCCGCGCTGGTGTTGGGCGCGTTGCTCGTGGTCGGCTCCCCGCCGGCGCGCGGCGCGATCGCCGCGCTGGCGGGGCTGACCAAGTTCGCTCCTCTCGCGCTGGCGCCGTTGCTGGCCGCCGGGCCGCGCGCCGGCCTCGCGGCAGCCGACCCCGAGACCGGCGACGGCCCCCTGTCGGCTCCGCGCCGCAGATCCCTCGCCCTGTTCGCGCTCGCCCTTGCCGGCGGGAGCGCGCTGGTCATGCTCCAGACCCTGATCGACCCCGGTCTCGGAACCTTCTACGACCGCACGATCGCCAGCCAGATCGACCGCGAATCCCCGTTCAGCGTCTGGGGCCAGACCCCGAGCCTCGAGTGGCTCCAGCACGCCGCCCAGATCGCCGCCGCCGCGCTCGCGATCCTGGTCGCCTTCGTCCCTCGCCGCCGCACCCTGCCCCAGATCGCCGCCCTCGCGGCCGCGATCCTGATCGCCGTCCAGCTCACGGCGGATCACTGGTTCTACCTCTACATCGTGTGGTTCTTGCCCGTGGCCACGGCGGCGCTGGCTGCCTTTCCGCGCACGACAGCGCCCAAGGCGGCACCCGCCGGGGATCGGTCAGGGCTCGATCAGCCGGTCGCCGTGCGCCAGTAGCGCAAAGGCTCAGTAGCGCGGGGGCGGGGGCTCGCGCGTCGCGTACGGGTCCGCCGCGTAGGGCTCGCCCGGGTAGCGCCGCCGCGCCGCGAGCGTCATGAAGGTCCCGACCACCAGGCCGATCGCTCCGGCCAGCATCAGGATCAGCCCCACGACCGAGAGATCCACGCCCTCGATCGAGTCCGCGACGGCATAGCGCAGGATCGCGCCGAGCGCCAGCAGGAATACTGAGCTTCCAATGGTCATCGCCTGGGGCGGTTACCCGTTCGATCGACCGCGAAACGGGCCGGGCCTCGGAGGCTGGACGCCTGTTTGAGGCGCTCAGGCCTCCCCGCCCGTCTCCCTCCTCAGCTCCGCCCGCAGCCGCTTGCGCTCCTCGTTGACCTGCTCCAGCGCGGCCTTCTGCCTTTGCTGCCAGCGGGTGACCACCGCGACCCCTGTGAGGCTGAAGAGAACCAGCGCGGCAACCATGATCCAGAAGCCCCAGTGCTCGGTCTCGCCGGGGACCCAGGTGTTGGCGCCGTAGAAGCCCACGATCAGGGTCGGGATCAGGAACGCGGCGGCGATGATCTCGATGCGCCGCTGCACGCTCTCGGAGCGATCGCGCTGCTCCTCGGCCTGCTTGGCGTGAAGGACGCCGAACGACGTGCGCAGCGTCTTGCCCAGCTCGCGCAGGTTGTCGAGCGCGGAGTCGATCTTGTCGTCGAGCTGCTTGACGCCCTCGCGGTCGGTGCACGGCAGCCAGGCGCGGCCGATGTCGCTGGTCACGCCGCCGGGGTTCAGCGGCACGAGCCAGTCGCGAAACACAGCCATCTCGCCCCACAGCAGCGGCAGGGCGGTCGGGTCGTAGCGGTCCTCGACGTAGAGGCTCAGCTCCCAGTCCTCGAGCCAGTGATAAAGCTCGCGATGCGCCGGCGCGTAGCTCAACGCCAGCTCGTACATCACGAGCAGGCCGAGGTCCCCGGCGCTCTCGCCCTGGCCCTCCGTCCAGCGCTCGACGACGGCATCGCGAACGTCGGCGCCCGATCCGGCCCCGCCCTCGTCGCCGATCTTCTTGGCGCCCAGGAAGGCGCGGCTGGGGTGCCAACACGTCACGAGCCACTCCTTCGTTGCCAGCAGCTCGACGGGCTGGAAGACCAGCGCACCCGGGCCACGGCCGGTGCCGCGCTCGCCGTATTCGGAGTCGGGGCGTCTCGTCTCGACCGTGAACGTCGAGGCGAGGCGCACGGCACCGGCGGCGTAGCGCCTGCCGGCGGGCTGGTCGTCGGGGGTCAGCAGATCGCCGACCATCTCGGCGGTCAACCCCGGACACGCAGGCTCGAGCAGCGTCGCGACTTCGCCCGTCCGGTCGCGACTGATCTCGCCGTCGAGGTCTATCCAATGCACCCCGGTCGCGCCGGGCACGGCGGCGAGCGCAACCTCCTGGGGCGCCCGCCCCGGCCGCCACCGCGTCACCGACCTCACCTCCGCGGGCCCTGTGCGCGGCGGAGCCTCAGTCGTGGCCATCGCGAGCCCTGGTGCGCTGCCTCATGCAAGCGCGAATCTACCCCTTTACCTTGAGGTGGCCTTCCCGTTACTGTCGTAACGAGCGGCGCCGCTCGGTAGGCACCCCTGCCCCCAGGCGACAACGGTCGTTGAACGGAATCGAGGCCGCGGACGGACACAGCGACGGACAAGCTGCTCGACAGGATTCGCTGGCAGAGCGGTGAGCCCGCCCCGTCGGCTGGCCGCGACCGCGCGACGATCGCGCGCACGTTCATCTACCTCTACGGGCTCGGCGGGGCGCTGGTGCTGCTGACGCTCGCGCTGCCCCACGACCCCGATCGCTGGGTTCCGGGGATCGCTGCCCCGGCGATCGCGGCCTTCGGCGTCGCCGGGCTGCTGCTGTGGCGCTTCGACCGCCTGCCCATGCGCGTCTTCCACGCGCTGCCGTTCGCCGGCACCATGCTTGTGACGTCGGTCGTTGCGTCGGGCGGCGCCGACACGCTCACCGCCTACGCGATGCTCTACTTCTGGGTCGCGGTCTCGGCGTTCTCCTTCTTCAGCGTCCGGGAGGGGATGGCCAACCTGGCGCTCGTCGGCGTCAGCTTCGCAATCGCGCTGTCGCTGCGCGAGGACCAGACGGTCGGCGAGCTGGGTTGGCTGATGGCGCTCGGGACGCTGACCGTCACCGGACTCCTGCTCGCCGCGCTTCGCCACCGCGTCGACCGGCTGTCGGCAAAGCTTCGTCACCGCGTCGCCGCCCAGGAGGTGATCGCCGAGGTCGGCAAGCGGGCGCTTGCGGGCTATGAGCCCACCGACCTCTTCGACTGGACCGTGCGCGCCGTCGCCCACACGCTGGAGGTCGAGAGCGTCGGGATCTTCAAGCTGCTTCCGAACGGGAGGGAGCTGGTGCTGCGCTCGGGCTGGTGGTGGCGCGAGGGGATGGTCGGAAGCGCCGTCGTCCCGGCCACCGACCCGCTGCTCGGCCCCGCGCTAGGCGCCCATGACGCGGTGATCCAGGAGCGCCTCGCGGCCGACCCCGAGGGCGTCGGCCTGATTCCCGAGCACGAGATCGCCAGCGCCGTCGCGGTCCGGATCGCGGCACCCAACGCTCGCTTCGGCGTCCTCGCGGCGTGCTCGCGGGCGGAGCGCTCGTACAGCGACGAGGACGCCCACTTCCTCCAGGCCGTCGCCAACGTTCTCTCCGACGCGATCGGGCGCCGCCGCGCCGAGGAGGAGATGCGCCACCAGTCGCTGCACGACCCGCTCACCGGGCGGCCCAACCGCGGCCTGTTCCTCGATCGCCTCAATGAGGCGCTGATCCGCGCCCACGCCGAGCGCACCCGGCTCGCTGTGTTCTTCGTCGACATCGACGACTTCAAGCTGATCAACGACGGCGCTGGCCAGGATGCCGGCGACGAGCTGTTGCGCGCGTTCCCATCGCGGCTTCGCAGCGCCCTGGTGATGGCCGACACCGTGGCGAGGCTCGGCGCCGACGAGTTCGCCGTCCTTTGCGAGGGGGTTCGCGACGATCGCCAGGCGATCGGGATCGCCGAGCGCCTGCTCGGCACGCTCGAGGATCCGTTCGAGATCAAGCGCGAGCACTACCGCGTCTCGGCGAGCATCGGCGTCGCGCTCTCCGGTGTCGCCGTCGAGAGCGCCCACGACGTCTTCGCCCAGGCCGAGGCCGCGATGTACCGGGCCAAGGACCGGAATCGGGGCGGCTACGAGGTCTTCGACGAGGAGCTGCGGCGCCGCATGCGGGCCCGGCTCGACTTCGAGAACGCCCTGCGCGCCGCCCCCCGGAGCGGCGAGCTTCACCTCGCCTTCCAGCCGATCGTGCGCCTCGACGACGCCAGCGTGCGCGGCTGCGAGGCGCTGCTGCGCTGGAACCACTCCGGCCTCGGGCCCGTGTCGCCCCTGGAGTTCATCCCGGTAGCCGAGCAGACCGGGGCGATCATCCCGATCGGCGAGTGGGTGCTCGACGAAGCCTGCCGCCAGATCACATGGTGGCGGGAGGAGTACGGCGACGACGCTCCGGTTCCGCTCCATATCAACGTCTCTGCGCGGGAGCTGGCCCAGGCCGACTTCGCGGACCGCGTCGAGAAGGCGCTGCTCGACGCCGGGATCGGCCCCGGTGAGATCGCCTTCGAGGTCACCGAGAGCGCGCTGCTCGCGAGCGCCGACCACGCCGCAAGCACGCTCGAGCGGCTCCGGGGGCTCGGGGCCCTGGTCGTGCTCGACGACTTCGGCACCGGCTACTCGTCGCTCAGCCATCTCAAGGCGTTCCCGCTCGACGTCGTCAAGGTGGATCGGATGTTCATCTCGCACCTCACCTCCGAGCCGACCGATGCCGCGATCGTGGCCGCCGTGCTCGGGATGGCCGAGGCCTTCGACCTCGAGGTCGTCGCCGAGGGCATCGAGACGCAGGACGTCGCCGAGCGGCTGCGGGACATGGGCTGCCGGCTCGGCCAGGGCTACCACTTCGGTCGCCCCGGCTCCGTCGATGAGGTGCTGCCGCTGCGCGGTGGGAACGGGTCGTCGCGCCTGCGGCCCGCCGAGTAGCGAGCCGCTTCGTCTCAGTCGATCTCGCCCGACCGACCTTGTTCAGCCGCCGCTCTCGACGCCGGTGGCGCGCAGCGCCTCGCCGCGGTCGGCGTAGACGTCGAGGCGGATCGCCTTGGCGCCCTCCACGGTCCACACCTGGACGAGCTCGAACGTGTTCGGCTCGCCCGTCCCCTTGGCCCGGCCGTGCAACTTCAGCGGCACGACCACCTGCTCGCCGGCGTCGATGAGCTCGAGCGGCTCGACCCGGAAGTCATCGAAGTTCTCGTAGAAGATCCCCAGCACCTCGCGCACCCCCCCGTGCCCGTGGAAGACGCGCGCCTCGCGCGTGAATTGCTCCCACATCCGCCACTCGATGTCGCGGTGCATGTAGTCGAGGATCGCCTCCACGCCGCCTCGGTTGAAGGCCTCATATCCGCGCCGCGCGATCTCGACGTTCTGCGCCGACATGGGACGAGTATCGGTGGGTCGGGCGGCTAGCGCAACGCGCGAGCCTACGCGGCCCTGCGCTGCGTCAGCTCGGCGTCGACCGGCGGCGCTGGCTGACGCGACGCCATGCGATGCCAATCGAGCGGTACGAATCCGCTCACGCGCGCGGTGCTCGTGGTGCGATCGCCGTTGGCGGACCGGCGCTCGGCGATGCACCGAGCGGGCGCGACCGCGCCGACCAGCAGGCCTACCAGCAGCGCGGCTGCGATCGCTATCTCGACAATCGGCATGGCTCTCCTTGCCTCCGATCGACTTCTATCTGCGCACCCGGATGGAGTCCGGGCGACGCAAGCCTGTTACCGCCGACTTTGCGGTCTAAATGCCTAGCGGCGAGGCTCTGGATCCTCCGCTCGCCGGCCCTCGCGCGAGCGGCGCCGGAAAAGGCCTCCGCCGCGGCCGGGCCGCACCTTCTCGGCCTGCTTGGCGTGACGCTCGGCCTCGCGCTGGGCAAGATCGGCCTTGCGGGAGCGCTCCTCGGCTTCGGCTGCCTGGCGGCGGGCACGAGCCTCCTGTTCGTCGGCGCCGGCGCGTTCCCTCTCTGCGACGGCACGATGATGCTGCGCGCGCCCCTCGAGCTCGCGCGCCTTGTGGGCTCGCTTCTCGCGGCTCTGGCGGCTCAGGACCGCCGCGATGATCGCGACGACGATGATCGCTCCGACGACGATGGCGATGATCGCGATGGTGCTCATGCTCTCCTCCTATTCCCGTCAGTACGTCCTTGCGCAGCGGTAGCTACCCGAAATCCGGTCCTTTAACCGCCCGGGCTCCGCTGCCGATATGGGTGGGGACGCCGACGCTCGTGGGAGCCGGCGCCACGACAAGGAAGTACGTGATGCCATCAACCCCTGGAGCAGACGCCATCGCCGAACGGCAGATCGCCTTCCGGCTGGCGAGCACACGCGTCGGGATGGCGCTGACCGCGATGGCGTCCGTCGGCAGCGCCGCCTACGCCCTGACCACCTGGAACGATCCCAACCGCTCCGCGCTGCTGATCCTCGCCGCGGTGGCGATGGTGACCGTGCCGTTGATCTGGGCGCTGCCGCGCGAGCGCATCATCCGAAGCCGCTGGCGCGAAGCGTTCTTCGTGGTCTGGACCGCCCTGCTGCTCATCTGCATCGCCGTGGCGACCGCCGCCGACGGGGGCCTCGCGAGCCCCTACCGCGCCCTGTTCATCCTGCCGATCCTGTTCGCCGGGCTCTCCTACCCGCAATCCGGCGTCGTCGTGACCGGAGCGCTGGCGGTGCTCGCCTACGCGATCGTTACCGCGACCCATTCCGGCGCCGAGCTCGCGGAGACCTTCGTCGGCTTTACGCTCATCTGTGGTGCGCTGATGTGTGCGTGGCAGGCGCGCAACCGGCTCGGCCAGGAGAGGGAGCTGATCGCGACCGCCGACGCGCTGCGCCAAAGCGAGGCGACCACGCGCCTGCGCGAGGCCCAGCAGGAGGAGATCGCGAGCTTCGGACAGCGAGCGCTCGCCGGCGAGCCCCTCGAGACCCTGATGCGCGACGCCGTGACGACGGTCACGCGGGTGCTCGATGTGGAGATTGCGGCCATCCTCGAGCTACGGGAGGGTGGCGAGGAGCTCGTGATCCGGGTCGCCGACGGCCTGCCGGCCGAGGCAATGGGCCACGCGACGGTGCCCGCGGGCGATCGCTCACAGAGCGGCTACACGCTGATCACCGGACGCCCCGTGGTGGTCGACGACTGGACCCGCGAGGAGCGCTTCGAGAAGTCGCAGGTACTGGCCGATCTCGGCGCAGTCTCGGGCGTGACGGTGCTGATCAGGGGCCGCGGCGAACCGTTCGGGGTCATCGGCCTGCAGTCGATGAGGCGCCGTCGCTTCGGGGAGGACTCGGTCAGCTTCCTGCAGTCGATCGCTACCGCCCTCGCCAACGCGATCGAACGCCGCGCCGACGAGGAGGACGCGCGCGAGCGCGCGCTCCACGACCCGCTCACATGGCTGCCGAACCGGGCGCTGTTCGCCGATCACCTGGCCACGGCGCTGGCGCGCCAGGAGCGTCGTGGCAACTGGGCGGCGGTCATCTTTCTCGACCTCGACCGTTTCAAGCTCGTAAACGACGGCCTCGGCCACCAGGCCGGCGACGATCTGCTCAAGATGGTCGCGCCGCGGCTCAAAGAGGCGCTGCGCCCCGGCGACGTCGTCGCGCGGTTCGGCGGCGACGAGTTCGCGGTGCTGCTCGACGACATCACCAGCGAGCGCGCGGCGACGCGAGTCGCGGAACGCATCGCGGCGTCGTTGAGTCAGCCGTTCGTGCTCCACGGTCGCGAGCATTTCGTGACGGCGAGCATGGGGATCGCCCTTGGCTCGTCCACCGGGCAGTCAGAGATGCTGATCCGCGATGCCGACGCGGCCATGTATCGCGCCAAGGAGCTGGGCCGGGCGCGCTACGAGATCTTCGACCAGGAGATGCGCTTCCGACTCGCCGAGCGGCTGCGGATCGAAAACGAGCTGCGCTCCGGCATCGATCACGGTGAGCTCGTCCTCCACTACCAGCCGATCATCTCATTGAGCAGCGGCGAGGTCGCGGGTGCCGAGGCGCTGGTTCGCTGGGAGCACCCCGAGCGCGGCCTGTTGCTGCCGGGGGAGTTCATCGACGTCGCTGAGGAATCGGGGCTCATTCGCCCGATGGGCCGCTGGGTCCTGGAGGAGGCGTGCCGGCAGGCCGCCGTGTGGCAGAACGCGGCACCTGACGCTCCCCCGCTCGGCATCGCGATCAACGTCTCGGCGCGCCAGCTCTCCGACCCGGGGTTTCCCCATCTGGTGAGGTTGACCCTGGAGTCGGCCGGGATCGAGCCGGTGTCGCTCAGCCTCGAGCTGACCGAGAGCTTGGTGATGGATCAGCACCGCGCCTCGCTGGGCGCGCTGCGGGCACTGCACGAGCTCGGGGTGAGGCTGGCGCTCGACGACTTCGGCACCGGCTACTCGTCGCTGGCGTATCTCAAGCGCCTGCCGCTCAACCTGCTCAAGCTCGACCGCCGCTTCATCTCGCGGCTTGGCACCGAGACCGACGACGCGATCGTCCGCGCGGTCGTAGCGCTGGGTCAGAGCCACGACCTCGGGATCGTCGCGGAGGGCGTCGAGACCGCGGAGCAGCTCGAAATCGTGACCGCGCTCGGCTGCCAGTACGCGCAGGGCTTCTACTTCAGCCGCCCGGTGGACCGCACGCAGTTCGGCGACCTGATGCGCGATCCCGAGCGGATCAGGGCCCGGATGGGTCTGTAGTCGCGCGTCCCCGGACGGGGGCGGGCGGTCAGGGTTCGTCGGTCGGCACGATCAGCTGCTCGATCGACTCGGCGAGGCCGTCGGGCCCCACCACGACGAGCACCGCGTTGACCCACACGTCCTCGTCCGCGGTCTCGAGGCGGAGCGGCATCTGGGTGAGGAAGCGCTCCAGCGCCTGCTCGCGCCGCGCCCCGATCACGCCGGCGCGAGAGCCGGTCATCCCCGCGTCGGAGATGTAGGCGGTCCCGCCCGGGAGCACCCGGGCGTCGGCGGTCGGGACGTGGGTGTGGGTGCCGAGGCAGGCGGCGACGCGACCGTCGAGATGCCATCCCATGGCCACCTTCTCGCTGGTCAGCTCACAGTGGAAATCGACGATCACCGCGTCGGCGCCCTCGTCGGCGAGCTTGCGAAGACGCGCGTCGGCCTCGGCGAACGGCGTCCGCGCGACCTCGAGGTAGAGCTGACCGCTCAGATTGAGCACGCCGACCCGGCGCTCACCGACGTCGACGACCGTGTGGCCGCGGCCCGGATTCGACATCGGGTAGTTCGCGGGGCGGACCACGCGGTCGGTGCGGTCGAGGAATTCGTAGACCTCGCGGTGGCGGTAGACGTGGTTGCCGGTCGTGATCACGTCGACGCCGAGGTCGAACAGCTCCTTCGCCGTCCCGGCGGTGATCCCGACGCCGCCCGCAGCGTTCTCGCCATTGGCGATCACGAAATCCGGCGAATGGCGCTCGCGAATCTGCGGCATCGCCCGGGCGAGCCCCGCCCGCCCCGGCTTGCCGACGATGTCGCCGATGAACAGGACCCGCATGCGCGGCGCAGCGTACTCGCCCGTGCGCCGGCCGACCTCCATGGGAGGTCGCTGGTCGGGATGAGCGCAGCGGCACGAACGGCGCCTGAATCGGCGCTTAGGTGCAACGACTAGCGTTCCCGCTCGTGTCGGTGAACGGCGAGGTGGTGATCGAGGCCCGTGGGGTCACGAAGCGGTTCGGCAGTCGCGAGGCGCTGCGCGACGTCAGCTTCGCGGCGCATCGCGGCGAGCTGCTGGCCGTGATCGGCCCCAACGGCGCCGGCAAGACGACGCTGCTGTCGATACTCGCCGGCATCCTGCGCGCCGACGGCGGCGAGACCACGCGTCCGCCGGGGGAGATCGGATGGGTGCCGCAGCAGGCGGCGCTCTACCGGCGGCTCACCGTGACCGAGAATCTGCGCCTGTTCGCGCATCTCGAGCGCGTCGCCGATCCCGGCGCGACGGTCGAGCGGATGCTCGACCTCACGGGGCTGGGCGAGCGCCGCGACGATCAGGTCGGGGTGCTGTCGAGCGGAAACCAGCAGCGCGTCAACATCGCGATCGGGCTGATCACCCAGCCCGCCGTCCTGCTGCTCGACGAGCCGAGCGCCGGGCTCGACCCGCGTCAGCGCGAGCGGGTATGGGAGTTCGTAAACGCGCTCGCGGGTGGGGGGACGACGGTGATCTTCTCGACCCACAACATCCAGGAGGCGGAGCGCGCCAGCCAGCGGATGCTGGTGCTCGCGGACGGCGAGCTGGTCTTCAACGGCACGGCGGCGGAGCTTCATGCCGCGACGCCCGAGTCCGAGTACCGCGACTTCGAGCAGGCCTTCGTT
>DASPWW010000111.1:0-6576 GCA_035637595.1 Solirubrobacterales bacterium
AGATGATCGCACCGACGCTCGAGGAGATCGCGACCGAGCACAAGGACAAGCTGCGCATCGCGAAGCTCAACGTCGACGACAACCCGCAGACGGCGATGCGTTACAACGTCATGAGCATCCCGACCCTGATGGTGTTCAACGAAGGTGAGCCGGTGAAGCGCCTCGTAGGCGCCAAGGGCAAGGGTCAGCTCCTCCAGGACCTCGCCGAGTACATCTCCTGACGGCCGTGCGCCGGGGGGTCATGACGGCGGCGACGGTCGAGCGGGGGCAGACGGGGGAGGCAGTCCGGGATCTGCAGCGGCGTCTCGCCGCGCTCGGACACGACTGCTCCCCTGACGAGCCCGGCGAGTTCGGTGCCGCTACCGAGGCCGCCGTGGCGGCGTTCCAAGAACAGCGGAGCCTCGTGGTCGACGGGCTCTGCGGTCCCCAGACGTGGGCAGCGTTGGTCGAAAGCGGCTTCACGCTCGGCGACCGCACGCTCTACTTCCGGCAGCCGATGCTGCGCGGCGATGACGTGACCGAGCTGCAGCGCCGGCTGAACGCGCTCGGGTTCGACGCCGGCCGCGAGGACGGCATCCTCGGCAAGCAGACGACAGACGCCGTCTCGGAGTTCCAGCGCAACGTCGGCCTCGCGCCCGACGGCTTCTGCGGCTGGACCACGGTCGCCGCGCTCCGCCGCGTCGGCGGCCTGGCGGCGGGCTCGGTCGCCAGCGTGCGCGAGCGCGAGATGCTCCGGCGCGGACCGCACGGGCTGGGCGGCAAGCGCGTCTTCCTCACCACCGCCCCCGGCTTCGAGGCCCTGGGCGACACCGTTGCCAAGGGGCTCGTCGAGGCGGGCGCGGGCGCGCTGCTCGACTTCTCCGGCGCAGACGACAGCACGACCGCCGCGGCCGCGAACCAGTTCGGCGGCGCGCTGTTCCTGTCGCTGCGGCCCGGCACCGGCGGCGACTGCGTGTGTAACTACTTCGCGTCGGGCTCTTTTCGCTCCGAGGCCGGCTACCGCGTGGCCGCCGCGGTCCAGGAGGAGCTCGCGCGCGTGCTCCCCAGCGCGGTGGAGCCGTGCGGGAAGGCCTACGGGATCCTGCGGGAGACGCAGATGGCCGCCGTCGTGTGCGAGCTCGTCGCGCGCGGAGACATCGAGGGGATGCGCAACGTCGTCGCGCGCGCCGGGGACATCAGCCGCGCCATCGTGCGCGGCGTGCGCCGCGCGATGGAAGAACCGCCCGAGGGCTAGCGCGACTCGCGCGCGACGTAACCCGACAACGCTCGCACGACTTGGGTGCGGGCGCGCTCCTGGTCGACGTCGTGTGCGCGGAGCACGCGCCCGCCGATCCCCTCGCCCTCGGCGGCCAGCGCGAGCAAGTAGTGCTCCGTTCCGATGTAGTTGTGACCGAGCCGGATCGACTCGCCCTGCGCGAGGTCCAGGACGCGCCGCGCGCGCGGCGTGAGCGGCAGCTCCGCGTCCGCGAGTCCGTGCGGGGATCGTGGCGGCGCGGCATCAACCACTGCGCGACGCAGCTCATCGGGTGGGACGCCCATCTGCTCGAGAACGCGAACCGAAAGAGCATCCCGGTCGCCGAGCACACCAAGGAGGAGATGCTCCGTCCCCACGTAGTTGTGACCCATCGCGTGTGCTTCGTCGCGCGCCCGGGCGACACTTTCGCGCGCCCGGCTCGTGTGGTGATCGAGGAGTTGCTCGTCGGTCGTCGGCGACCCGGGCTCGTGGTCGACGAAACGCTGCTGCGCGCCCTGCTTCGTCACCCCGAGCGCGGCGCCGATCTCCGTCCACGAGCACCCGGCCTGGCGGGCCGCTTCCACGAAGTGCCCGAGCAGCAAGTCAGCCTTGCTCGCGATCTCCCCTGATACCTCCGATGCGACCGCTACACGCGCCAATGCGTCCTGGTCGGCGGTTCGGTCGTGAACTGCCTGGATGAGCTCGTTCAGCAACGGCGCCGGCGCCATGGGGTCAACCATACGTTGACGGCTTCCGCTCGTCAACTCCTCCTTGACGGCACGGGGCCGCTCAGCCGGTGCCGGCCGCTCGCGCTGGCGGGCCCTCGGTCACGACTCGGTACAGGCGCTCGAGATCCTCGAGGTCGGCGAAGTCGACGGTGATCTTGCCCTGCTTGCCGCCGACCGTGATCTTCACGCGTGTCTCGAGGTAGTCGCCGAGCAACTCTTCGAGCTCGAGCAGTCCCGGCGGACGAAGCTGGCCGGTCTTCGATGCCGCCGGCACGGAGCCCCCACGCGCGGGCTCACCGGTGTGCGCCCGGATCGCCTCTTCGACCGCGCGCACCGACAGGCCCTCTTTGACCGCGCGCTGGGCGAGCTGCTCCTGGAAGCCGCGGTCGGGCGTGCCGAGCAGCGCGCGCGCATGCCCTTCCTTCAGCGCGTCGTCCTGGATCATCCGTTGGATCGCGGGCGGCAATTGGAGCAGGCGCAGCGTGTTCGTGATCGCGACACGGCTTCGTCCGACGCGCGCTGCGACCTGCTCGTGCGTCAGATGGAAGTCCTCGATCAGCTGTTGGTACGCGGCGGCCTCCTCGAGCGCGTTGAGGTCGGCGCGATGGACGTTCTCGACGAGCGCCTGCTCGAGCGCCGACGCGTCGTCGGTCGTGCGCACGAGCGCGGGGATCGCCTGGAGCCCGACGCGCCGCGCCGCGCGCCACCGTCGCTCGCCCGCGATGAGCTCGTACCCGTCGTCGACCGGCCGCACGAGCACCGGCTGCAGTACCCCGACCTCGCGGATCGAATCGGCCAGCGCACCGAGCGACTCCTCACCGAAGTGCTCCCGCGGCTGGTACCGGTTGGGTCGAATCTTCGAGACTGGCAATTCCTGATAGCCGCCGGCGGCGGTCTCGCCGCCACCGGGCGGGATCAGCGCCCCGAGACCCTTACCCAGCCCGCCTTTTCGCGTCACGGCACACCTCTTTCGCGAGCTCCCGATAGGCCTTGGCCCCGCGGGACGTCGAATCGAACACGATGATGGGCTGCCCGAACGACGGCGCCTCAGAGAGGCGCACCGTTCGGGGAACGACCGTCTCGTACACGCGCCTTCCGAAGTGCAACCGCACTTCGTCGACCACCTGGTCGGCGAGCCTCGTGCGACCGTCGTACATCGTGAGCACGATTCCCCGCACGTCGAGGATTGGGTTCAGGTTGGAACGGACGAGACCGACGTTGCGCAGGAGTTGCCCGAGCCCTTCGAGCGCGTAGTACTCGCACTGGATCGGCACCACGACGCCGTCGGCGGCCGCCAGGCCGTTGACGGTGAGCAAGCCGAGCGAGGGCGGACAGTCGATGAGGACGACGTCGTAGTCCTCGCGTACCTCGTCGATGGCGCGCCGCAGCTTGAGCTCACGGCTCATCGCCGGGACGAGCTCGATCTCGGCGCCGGCGAGATCGATCGTCGCCGGCGCCACGAACAGGTTCTTCAGGCTCGTGGGCTCGATGCAGTCGTCAATGGCGGTGTTGTTCATGACGACGTCGTAGACAGAGGAACCGAGGTCTCGCGCGCTGAGGCCGAGCCCGGTGGTTGCGTTGCTCTGGGGGTCGAGATCTACGACCAAGACGCGGTAGCCCTCTTCGGCCATCGCGGCCCCCAGGTTCACAGCCGTCGTCGTCTTGCCCACGCCGCCCTTCTGGTTGGCGATAGCGAGCACGGACGGAAGCAGCAGCGGACCCGGGTCCTCGGCGGCGTGGGCCAGCAGCTGACGGGTGGGTGCGTCTGCCCCCTCGATCGGGGGTGGGTCGAACGCCGGGAGCTCGATCGGGTTTTCTCCGTCGTCGGAGGCCGCGACATCGGCCTCGGGCTCAGCGCGGGGGCTTTTGCGAGCGGTTCGTTCGGACGGCCCTCGACGCAACGACGCCAGCGCCTCTCGACCGCGACGCTTCACGTCCTCGTCAACCCGGCCCATGATGTTCTGGTCCCCTCGACTACCCCGGCGCGCAAGATCCCATTGAAGCCGACGGGGCGCACCGTGGTCAAGGGCCTCTTGGGAACCAGGGCGTTTCACGTGGCACACGCCCCAAAAGGAGGAATCCGGACCACAGCCCCTCAGTCCATTTTTCCCTCGGATCAAGGACCGCCGTTCGGATGACGTTTCACGTCAAACAATGCCCCGATGGAGCACACGCTCGTCGCCTCCCCTCCGGCCTCTATGGCCAGAGCGGCCGCTTCCCCGGAACGCCAACCCGTCGGGGCCAGCGGTCCCCCGGAGGTCCCGCCAGCGTCAGGATCGCGAAGCTCGCTCCCGGGCCCCCTGCCAGTTCCGGCCCCCGGAGCCCGAGCTCCGTGAGACCCTCGGTGGGCCACCGCTCCTCCTCGGGCTCTCCGGGTGGCTCGCTCACGATCAGCCTGCCCCCGGCCCGGAGGAATCCGACGGCGCACTCGGCCGCAGTTGCCGGCCCCCCGAACGCCCGGGCGACCACGAGATCGTGCTCCCCCCGGAGGTCCGGTCGGCGGGCCAGCTCTTCGGCGCGGCCACACACGACCGCCGCCCGACCTTCCACCCCGAGCTCCTCCGTGGCGGCCTCCAACAAGCTGCAGCGCCGACGCTGCGAGTCGAGCAGTGTGCTCGTCGCCATCGGCCAGAGCAACAGCAGGACCAGCCCCGGAACGCCCGCCCCTGAGCCGAGATCCAGCATCCGCCCGGTGAACTCCGCACCGACCGCCTCCGCCAAAGCCTCGCCGTGCCGGAGGTGGTCATCGACGGGAACAGCGCCGAGGAACCCCCTCTCGCGGGCGCGTTCCAGCACCGCCGTGAGCTGGCGCCGAGCCTCCGGGGCGAGCACCCGCTCGCCGCCGATCAGCCCGGTCGGATCACGACTCGGCGGCGAGGCTCCTCGCCCTCCGACGTCGTGCTGACACCTTCCATCTCGGCGACCGCGTCGTGTACGACCTTTCGGTCCGACGCCGACATGGGCTCCAGCGACTGCTCGGCATCCTCGTCCCGCACGCGCTCGGCGAGCTGCCGGGTGAACTCTGCCAATGCCTCCCGGCGCTTCGCCCGGTATCCGCCGACGTCGACGTGGACGCGCACCCCGTGGCCGCCCGTTTGCCGCTGCACGACCGTCCGCACCAGCTCCTCGATGGCGGCGAGGGTGGCGCCACGCGGCCCGACCAGCAGGCCGAGGTCGTCCCCGGTCACGTCGACGAGCACCGTGTCCGCCTCCTCGAGATGGCTGTCGACTGCGGCCTTGGCGCCGAACGCCTCGATCAGACCGCGCGTGAACTCGACGGCCTGCTCAGCTTGCTCGTCGATCGGCATATCGGATTGCTCGTCCACTGTGCCTTCCTGTTCCTTCTCACGCGACGCACCGTCACTTCGGCCGTCCCCACCCCCACGGCGCCGGCGGCGCCGCTGCCCGCTTCCGGGCCGTGGTCCCCCACGCCCCTGCGAGCCACTCTCGCTCCGGCTCGACCGGCCACCGCCCGAGGCCGCCGCCGGGCGCTGGCGCCGCGACCGCCGCCGGGCGTCTCCCGGCTTCTCGCGCGAGATGGGCTTGACCCGCGCCCGGATTCTCGCCTCCCCGCCGAACCGCCCGAAGAGCCTCCCACGGGGTCGGGCGAGGACTTCGTACTCGACGTCGTTCTCGTCGACCCCCAGCTCGTCGAGGGCCGTATCAAGCGCCTCTTCGATCGTCCGGCCGGTCGTCTCGACCCATTCCATCTACCGCTTCCGCTTCTTGTTGCTGCTCCGCCGGCGACGCCGCCGGCTCTGCCCGGCCCGATTCGACCCGCCCCGCTGCCCCGCCGGCTCCTTCGACGCCGCCGGCTTCGGCTTCGGCGCTGGCGTGTTGTTGTTGCCGCCCGCCTTGCCGTCGGCCGGCGGGCGGAACAGATCACGCAACGCACCCAGCGGGCTTTGCCGCGGCACCGGAGCCGGCTTCGCGGCGCGCGCCGACTTGGCCGGCTTGGCCGCCTTCGCCGGGGCCGCCGGGTCTGCCGCCTCTGGCGCTTCTTCGGCCACCTTCTCCGCTCCGTCGCCCGCGTCGATCGGCGCCGGCTCGGCCGGTTTCGCTCGTTCCGTCTTGGTCGTCGAGCTCTTGGCGTCGATCGGCTTGTCCTTCCGCAGGTGATCCCGCGGCGCGACCTTCCGCATGATCAGCTCCTGCTGGCCGAGGCGCCAGAGGTTCGAGGTCAGGAAGTACAGGACCAGGCCAGCCGGGAAGTAGAGCGAGAACACGCCGAACGCAATCGGCAAGACCTTGCCGATCATCATCATCTGGTTGTTCGCCCCGGGCGGCGTGTTGCGGGCGGTCTGGCGCGACTGCAGGTACCCGACGAACACGACCAGCGCCACGAGCAGGTAGTACGGCACCGCGGTCGCGAGGTCGGCGTGGCTGTCGGTCGCCTTCACCGACAGGTCCATGCTCAGAAACGTGAGGCCTCCAGGCTTGGCGTCTTTGAGCGCCGTGAACAGCGACGATCCGACCGGCACGCTGCTGAGCGGCGAGCGCAGGACGTGGAAGAGCGCGATGAACACGGGCATCTGCACCACGAGCGGGAGGCACCCGCCGAGCGGGTTGACCTTGTGCTCCTGGTAGAGCTTCATCATCTCTTCGTTGAGCTTC
>DASPWW010000112.1:0-4794 GCA_035637595.1 Solirubrobacterales bacterium
CCTCGAGCACGTACAGGCGGTAGCGGCCGATCTCGAGCTCGTCGCCGTCGGCGAGCGGCGCCCACTCGACCCGTTCGCCGTTCACGAACAGGCCGTTGAGGCTGCGGTCGTCGAGGGCGCGGAGCTCGTCGCCGCTGGTGCGAACGATCAGGCCGTGGCGCCGCGAGACCGTGGCGTCGTCGAGCCGGATATCGGCCGCTCCGCTGCGCCCGATCCGCGTCCAGCCGTCGCTGAGCGCGACGACGACCGGCTCGCCGTCGTGCTCGAAGGCGACGTAGCGACCGCCCGGCTCGAGGCCTGCGCGCACGTCCTCCAGCCACGCGGGCGGGGTCGCCGCGGGCGCGATCGCGTCCGCATCGATCGTCGGCGACTCGAACATCGAGGCGCGGCGGAAGCGAGTCTCGCCGCAGTTCGGGCAGCGCGGCAGCTCGTCGTCTGCCTCCAGCGAGATCGAGTAGCCGCAGCCCACGCAGACAAGCGAGCCGACAGCTACGAACTCGCCGGTCTCACGGACCTCGGTCTCTCCGTCCAACAACAACCCCATCCCTACTCGTGACGATTCTAACGATGCCTCTTTGATGCCCATCCGGGTTCCATCCGAAACCTCCGCAATTTGGAAGATTGCTGACGAGCATCCGACAATACAATCGCCGACGATGGGCCCGATCTCGGCGACCAAGGCGATCGACGCGCCGCGCGAGGAGGTCTTCGACTTCCTCTGCGACCTCGCGAACCGCCCCGCCTTCACCGATCACTTCGTGAGCGAGTTTCGCCTCGAGCGACTGGAGTCCTCCGGCGTCGGCGCGGCAGCGCGGATGCGGATCACCCGGACAGGGCTTTGGATCGAGACCGTGATCGAGGAGCTATCGCCGCCGCACCGGATCCTGGAGCGCGGTAAGGGCGGGCGGCTCGACCGGATCCCGTTCCTCACGGCATGGGAGCTGGTCGAGAGCCCCGGGGCGAACGCGTGCGAGGTGACGGTGAGCTTCTGGAGCGAGCCGTCGCACCCGCTCGACCGGCTCCGCGAGAGGTTCGGAGCCGAGCGCTTCTATCGCCGCCAGTGGTCCATCGCGCTCTCGCGGCTAAAGGAGCTGATCGAGTCCGGTCGCCCCATCCGCCGAGTGGCCGTCGCCGGCGCCGAGCGCATTGCAACCCCGCTATAGACTTCCGCCGCCATGCGGGCCCCAACGCGTCTCGGTGCCGCCCTTGCGCTCGCCATCGCACTGGCCCTGGGCGCACTGCTTTCCGGCTGCGGAGCGAACCCCGAGCGCACCACGAGCGTCGAGGAAGGGGAGGGAATGCAGCTCGGCGACCTCCTCTACAACGTCCAGATCACGCGGTTTCTGAACCCCAAGGACGACGAGGACAAGGCCTACCTGGCGGGCCAGCCGCCGCTTCCGGACAACCTCTACTACCTCGGCGTCTTCATGCAGATCCAGAACAAGGGGGACACGGCCCAGCGCATCCCCAGCGACTTCACCATCGTCGACACGGCGGGGACGACGTTCAAGCCGGTGCCGACGAAGAGCCTGTTCGCACTCGGTCTCGGCACCAACGTGCCGGCCGACGGCGTCGTGCCCCCGCCCGAGTCGACGGCTGCCAACGGGCCGATCCAGGGCTCGATGGTGCTCTTCCGCGTCGACGATCAGGCGATCGAGGACCGGCCGCTCATCCTCCACATCCCATCTTCGACCAGCCCCGCCGGCGAAGTCGAGCTCGACGTCTAGGACCGCGCTGCGGGCTGCCCCCGCCTGCGGGTTGCCCCCGTGGCGGGCTTGGTCCTAGCCCGCGACCCCGAGCCCGGCGGCGAGCACCTGACGGACGATCGGCGCGGCCACAGTGCCGCCGTCCCCGCTCGCGTTCACGACCATCGCCGCAGCCGCCAGCTTCGGATCGTTGGCCGGGGCGAAGGCGGTGAACCACGCGTCCACACGCTGCTCCGCCTCCGACGCCTTTTGACCGGGCTCGAGGGTCACGGGGCCGAGCTCGGCCGTCCCGGTCTTGCCGGCCACCTGGATGCCGGGGAGCGCGGCGGCGGTTCCGGTGCCGCTCGTCACCACGCCGATCATCAGGTCGCGAAGCGTCGCGGCGATGTCCTCCGACGTCACGCGCACGGGGTCGGCGTCGGGGCGCAAGGTCCTGTCGGTGACGATCGCCGTGGGATCGCGCGTTCCTCCATTGGCGATCGTCTGGGCAATGGAGGCCATCTCCAGCGGCGTCGCGAGAACCTCGCCCTGGCCGATCGCCGTGACCCCGAGCTCGAGGTCGTCGCGGAGCTCGGTGGGTAGGGAGCTCTCGGGGGGATCCACAGCGTCGAGCGCCGCGTCGTCGTAGAGGCTGGGCGGCGAGTTGAAGCCGAATCTCTGCGCGGTGTCGACCAGGCGCTCGGAGCCGATCTTCGGGCCCAGCGGCACGAAGACGCTGTTGCATGATTCGGCGAACGCCTCCACGAAGCTCCCCCCACATGCCTCGTCGTGGGCGTTGGCGACCTCGCGCCCGCCCACGATGGTGGACGTCTGGATCGGGAACTGATCGGTGAGCTTGACGACCCCCGCCTCGAGCGCCGCGGTCGTCGTCACGACCTTGAACGTCGAGCCCGGCGGCTGGGGTCCGGAGAACGCGATCCCGGCGATGGCAAGTACCGAGCCGTCCGTGGCGTCGAGGACCGCAACCCCGCCGTAGGTGCTGCCGAGCGCGGCCACCGCGGCCTGCTGGAGATCGGGATCGATCGTCGTGTGAACGGGCTTGCCGGGGACGGGCTTGCTGCTCGCGAGCACCCGCCCGCCCGCGGAGATCGAGCCGCTTGCCGGCGCCGCCACCAGCTCGCCGCCCGGCTGGCCGGCGAGCCGCCGGTTGAACGCGAGCTCGAGGCCGCTCGTCCCCGTCGGCAGCCCGGGCGGGAAGCCGAGCTTCACGAGCTCGTCATCCTCCTGTGGCTTGGCGGCGGAGACCTCGCCGACCACGTTCGTGGCCGCGGCTCCAAGCGGCAGCGAGCGCGCCGTCGCCGGCCCCTCGGCCAGCGGCGTGCCGTCGCTGGCGAGGATGGCCGCGCGCTCCGGGACCTTGGTATGGCGGATGAGGCGCTCGTTCGGGGCAAGCCCGGGGAACACGAGGTTGGGCGACCAGACGATCTTGCCGCCGGCGAGGGGCAGCACGAGCTTCCCTGTGATCTCTCCGAAGGCGTTCGTGTCCAGGGTCACCGGCACCACGGCGGCGTCGCCGCCTCCGGACTGGGCCCCGGATACCTCTCCCGTCGAAACGCTCTTGACCGTCGCCGTGTCCTGCGCCTTCCCGTAGTCGTCCGTGAACTCTGCGAGCGGATAGCGTCGCGCCGATTCAGCCGAGAGCTCCGCGTGCATGCCCGCGAAGTCCTGACTCTCCCAGTCGTCGGCGAACCGCTGAGCGGCCGAGAGCTCCACGCCCTCGTGGCCGACGATCGCCCCCACGACGAACGCCGCGACGGCGAGCAGCGTGAGCGGCAGTGCGCGGGTCAGGAGACGACGGCGGCGCGCCGCCGCGGAACTGGTCGAGCTCAAGCCGGTAGAAAGGTAGTCGTTAGATGAACGTCGTCGACGTGATCATCGCCATCTTCGCGCTCGCGCTCGCCATCATGGGCTACGAGCGCGGGCTGATCGCGAGCGCCCTGCCCCTCGCCGGGTTCGTCGCCGGAGCCGTGGCCGGCGGGCGCCTGGGGCCTGCACTGCTCGCCGGCGGCGGCGAGTCGCAGTACGCCCCGCTGATCACCGTCGTTGCGGGATTGATCGTCGGGACTCTGCTCGCGGTGATCATGCAGGGCATCGCCGAGGGCCTTCGGCTTCGCTACCTGGCCACCAGGGGGATGCTGGCGGGGCTCGACGGGGTCGGCGGCGCCGCACTGTTCGGCGCGCTCGGGCTGCTGCTCGCCTGGGCGTTCGGCGCCGCCGCGCTGAACGTCCCCGGTCCAGGGGAGCGCGATCTGCGCGATGCGCTCCAGCAATCGCGCATTCTCAGGACCCTGAACGACGTCCTGCCCCCGAGCGGGCCGGTCCTGAACCTCCTGCGCCACATCGACCCGGTACCCGCAGTGAACGGACCCCAAGCCCGGGTCGGGGCGCCCAGCGCGGCGATCGCAAACGACCCGGACGTGCGGCGGGCGGGGGACAGCGTGGTGAAGGTGCTCGGCACGGCCTGCGGGCTCGGCATCGAGGGTTCCGGATGGGTGGCCGCCCCGGAAGTCGTGGTCACCAACGCCCACGTTGTCGCGGGCGAGAGCGACAGCAGCGTGACGACGCGCTCGGGGGACTCGCTCGATGCCACCGCCGTCCACTTCGACCCCCGCAACGACCTCGCGATGCTTCGCGTCCCAGGCTTGAGTCTTGCCGCCCTCCCGATCGCCTCGGATCCGGCGGCTGGCACGCCGGCCGCCGTGCTGGGCTATCCGGAGAACGGCCCGTTCTCGATCTCGCCGGTGCGCATCGGCACGACGGGCAGCGTGATCAGCCAGGACTCCTACGGCCGGGGGCCCATCCAGCGCGAGATGACGCCGTTTCGCGGCGAGGTCCGCAGCGGCAACTCGGGGGGCCCGGCGGTCGACGCCGGCGGCCAGGTGGTCACCACGGTGTTCGCCGCCCAGAAGGGCAAGGGGCCCGCCGGAGGGCTGGGCGTTCCCGACGTCGTCGTCCAGGACGCCCTCCAGGGCGATCTCAGCCCCACCGGAACCGGTCCCTGCACTGCGTGAATTCCAGCCCGGGTGAGGCGGTCGCTAAGCTGATTCGAGGGTGGAATCCGCGCCTTCGGAAGCCGAGCGCCATGCCG
>DASPWW010000113.1:0-3775 GCA_035637595.1 Solirubrobacterales bacterium
CTGGGCCGTGGTGAACACGGCCTTTACCTCGTAGCCCTCAGACCACGGAAGCTGCTTGGTGAACGCGAGCAGGAAGCCGATCGTGATGATGACCAGGGCGATCATCCCGACGACGTGGTTGGGAAGCCGCTTGTGCTGGCCGGGCCTCATGGTGCCCTCGAATCGACGCGGGTGTCCCGGAGCTGGATCTGGCCGCCCTGGGTGAGGTAGAGCGTCGTCGGGCCGCGGCTACCGGGAAGGTCGGATACCGCGATTGCCGGGTTGTCCGCGCTCTGGCCCGGGACCGGCAGGTCGCCGAGCGGGTAGCCGGTCTGCCCGGCCTGGCAGTCGGCGTGGGTTCCCTTCTGGCCGGTCGGCCCGTAGGGGTTGCCGTGCAGGATCGGCAGCTCGTAGGGCTCGAACTCGCCGCCCTCCTCGACGTTGGGGTCGTAGGCGCGCCCGTTGGCCTGCAGGCCGGAGTACCCGCCGAGCGGCGTCTGCACCTCGCCCGGGAAGCGAATGGTGTCGAGCGGAGCGGGGAGCCCGGTCGCAAGCTCGAGCGCGCCAGGCGGGAAGCTCGGCCCCCCGACCCGCTCCATGAACCCGAACTGGTCCTGCTCGTCGATGTGGGCGGGAAAGAATGTGAACCAGTAGTTCCAGTAGTTGCAGACCGTCTGGGCGGGGACTACCTGCTCCGCGAGAGGGGTGGCCTCGTCGAACGTCTCCTCGAGCCTTTGCAGCGTGAGCAGGGTGGTCGGCTGCTCGACGAGCTGCTTGAGCTCCCTGAAGACGCGCTGGAGGTTGTGGTTCATGCGCACGGTGCGCGGCAGCACGTTGGTGCCGACGTCGATCGCCGAGTTGAGCGTCGGCAGCGAGATCCGCAGGTCGTGGATCCCGGGGCGCAAGAGGCGCGACAGCGTCGTGAAGTCGCGCAGGAAGACCTGCTGGCCGGGCAGCACGTCGATCCCGGTCTGAAGCGTCGGCGGGCCCTCGGAGATCGTCTCCTTGAGCGCCTCGGGGTCCTCGGAGATCGCCGCGAACGCCACCGCCATGTTCGTGAACAGCTGCGCCTGCTCGGTGGCGACCGGGGCGACGATCCGCGCCGCGTCGGCGAGCTCGGGAAAGAAGCGCCTAAGCCGGGTCGCCGGAGCCGCGAGCACCCGCGCCACGGGCTTTAGGTTCGTAAACAGCGGGTTAAGCGCCTCGATCGTCTGGTTAAGCGACGTGCCGCGGCCGGCGAAGGCGTTTCCGAACCCCTCGAGGTTTATGCGCGAGTTCGTTCGCGTGTCGGTGTCGAAGGTGTTGTTTATGTCGTCGAACTCGGTCTGCTCGACGGTCTGGGTTGCGGGGAAGGTGTAGCCCTCGGGGGCGGGGCCGCCGTCGCCGCGCGTGATCTCGAGGTACTTGAGCCCGAACGAGGAGCGGTAGCGCACCCGGAAGGTGGAGTCGGTCGGCAGCGGGTCGACGTCCTTGTCGAGCTTTAGGTTGAGGCGCGCGATCGTCGCGTTGGGATTGGCGGCCGGCGAGGTCTGCTCGCCGGTGGCGGCGGCCTGGGAGGGCGGGTCTTGGGTCTTTTCGGGGTGGATCGCCTCGATCGACTCGACGACTCCGACGCGGTGGCCGCCGATCCGGACCTCGTTGTTGTTGGTAAGGCGCGCCGCGTTGGGGATCTCGACCGAGACCCTGTAGGTGGGGACGAAGGGCAGGCCCTGGTTGGCGTTGTAGGCGAGGAAGACCGCGACGATCACGATCAGGGTCGTGATCGCGCCGACCATCGTCGGCGAGGCGGCGAGCGACTGCAGCGGGCTGCGGCCCCTCATCGCCGCCGCTCCGGAGTGCTTGTCGGCGTCTCGTTCATCAGTTGCCGAACAGGAAGTCGAGGAGGTCGCTTGCGGCCTGGTCGCCGCCGCCGCTCTGGTCCTGGGCGCCCTCGCCCGTCACGCCGGGGATGTCGAGCAGGTCGTCGATGTCGTCGCCGGCGTTCCCCGGCAGGTCGAGCCCGGGTACCACCGGCTCGTTGTTGCCGGGCTCCTCGGGCGCCGTGGGCTCGGACGGCTGGTAGCCCGGCACCTCGCCGCCCTTGCTCGTCGTCTGGACCTCGCCGCCGCCCGCCGAGTTGGTCGAGATGTTGGGGTCGCACAGCGCCGGTGCGCTGCTGCCCTCGGGGCAGACCGAGTTGTCGTAGCGCGGCAGATTGAGGTCCTCGTTGATGCCTGGCTGGTTCGGCCCCAGCCACGCGACGCAGGCGTGGGCGTCGAGGATGCTGGTGGTCGTGCCGCCGTCCTTGGCGGGCACGCCGGGCGCTCCGGTGTCCGGGTCGCGACCGGTGCTGAAATCGCCGCACGGGGTCCCGACGCTGAAGATCGAGAAGTGCAGCAGGTGGCTGGTGGGGTCGTACTGGTTGAGGATCCCCGCGTTGTAGTAGGCCCAGTTGAGCAGGCCCTCGAGGCCCGTGTAGCCGGTCGGCGCCTGGCGACCGGTCTCCTGCGCGGCGCGGGCGTCCTC
Source organism: Solirubrobacterales bacterium (assembly GCA_035637595.1). Lineage (GTDB taxonomy): Bacteria > Actinomycetota > Thermoleophilia > Solirubrobacterales > 70-9 > DASPWW01. The sequence continues at coordinate 2,485 of DASPWW010000113.1, forward strand.
TGCGACGGCGCGGCTGGGGTCGTCGAGGTCACGCAGGAAGTCGGCCAGCAGCTCGGAGACGCCGGGCGCCTTCTTGGCCGTCTTCTTGAGCTGCTTGATCTCGTCGCGGCCCTTGCGCAGCGCCTTGCGCCCCACCACCGCGGCCTCGCCGAGGCTGGCGAGCGAGACGTCGGTGGCGCGGTTAAACGCCGGCAGGCTGACGGCGAGCTCGTTTAGCTGCGGCGCGGCGGCGCGCAGGTTGGTGAGCAGCGGGGTCTGCTCGGCGGCCAGGCCGCCCAGCCTGACCAGCGTCGGGCGCAGCTCGGCGAGGAAGTCGTCGAGCAGGTCGAAGTTGGCCGCCAGGTCGGTGCGGCGCTCGGCCGACGCCGCGGCGGTGTCGCGCGCCTCCTTTATGAACTTGACGACGTCGGCGCGGCGCTCGGCGAGCCGGGCGATGATCTCATCCGAGTTCGCGTTTAGGTCGCGGATGATCGTGTTCTGGTCGCCGAGGATCTTGAGCGCCTCCTCGAGCTGGCGCAGCGCCGGCGCGCCGCGGCGGATCGCGTCGTTTAGGTTCTGGGGGTTGCCCGCCAGGGCGGTGCCGAACTCGTCGATGATCAGCTGCAGGCGGCGCTTGAACGGCTCGCGCAGGGTGTTTTGGACCAGGTCTGCCTGGACCGTCTGGGTGGTCTGGGAGACGGGGATGTTGGGCTCGGTTGTGCTGCCCTCGTCCTCCGTGGGGATCGGGTCGCCCTTGGGCTCGCAGTCGATGAAGTACTCGGCGATCAGCGACTGGGGCTCCGACGAGCACTCGGTGTCGGCGCCGAGCACCGAGATCGGCCCCGAGACCTCGACCGTGATCAGGGCGCGCTTTTGGTCGTTTACCGCGAGGTGGGTGACCGAGCCCTGCTTGACGCCGGCGATCCGCACCTCCGAGCCCTCGACGATCCCGAACGCGTTGTCGAGCTCGATCGTGTAGGTGTGGCTGTCGTCGGCGCCCGCCGAGGCGACGAGCGCGCCGGCGGCGGCGAGCAGCAGCATGGCTGTTATGGCGAGGCGTCTCATCGCTACGGTCCCGGGGGCACCTCGGAGGGATCGCAGTCCAGCGTGCCGCCCTCGGTAAACGGCGTCGAGTTGTCGCCGGGGTTGCGCTCGTTTGATCCCGGGCAGCGCTTGAGGTTGCCGGTGTCGAGCGCGCTGAAGAAGGCGTCGCCGACCGGGTTGGGGCTAAAGCCGGGGATGAAGTCAAGCGGCGGGGGCAGCCCGGGCGAGGCGGGGATGACGTTGGGCAGGTTGCCGGGAGGCGAGAAGT
>DASPWW010000114.1:0-11909 GCA_035637595.1 Solirubrobacterales bacterium
GGACGCGCTCCGGGGTGCGTTCGAGCGCGGCGCGGAGGTAGGGGACCGACTCCGCGTGGTCGCGCGACAGCACGCAGATGCGATCGGCGCTTCGGATCAGCAGCGGCGCGACGGTGTGCTCGTAGGCGCCGAATATCGCCCTGCGTGCGCCCCGCCCGACGATCCGGTTCTTGTAGTGGACCAGCAGGGCCTGGTCGCGACCGCCGCGCCGCCGCCGACCCGCCATCGTCAGCTCGGCGCCGAACATGAACGGGTAGTGGAGGTGAAGGACGTCGAAGCCCGTCAAGCCGGCGATCGCGGGGATCAGGGGGGCGTTGCCGATCCTGAAGACCGGCTCGATGCGGTGGACGAGCGCCCGTCCCGGGTCGGGGGCCGCTCCCTCGGCGGTCGCCGTGAAGACCTCGACGTGGTGGCCGCGCTCGGCCTGGACGCGGGCGAAGTGAAAGCATGTGTTGCCGGCCCCGCCGGGATAGGGCGGGAACGTCGCGGTCAGGTGGGCGATCCGCAGAGGCGCCGCGGCGCCGTCGTCGCTCGACCCGCCGCGCGGCACAGAGGCGGCGGTCAGGGCTACTCGGGCGCTCCGACCAGGCTCTCGACTCCCGCCTGGTCGATCGTCCGCCGCAGCCCCTCGCGCAGATCGACCTGCGGCTCCCAACCGAGCAGCTGGCGGGCGCGGGTGATGTCCGGCTGGCGCTGCTGGGGATCGTCCGTGGGCAGTGCCTCGAAGACGATCTCGGAGCGCGACTCCGTGACCTCGATGACCGTCTTCGCGGCATCGAGCAGCGTGAACTCGTCGGGGTTTCCCAGGTTGACCGGGAGGTGAACGTCGGACTCCATCAGCGCGACGAGGCCGCGGATCATGTCGTCGACGTAACAGAAGCTGCGCGTCTGGCTGCCGTCGCCGAACACGGTCAGCGGCTTGTCCTGGAGCGCCTGACGCAGGAAGGTCGGGATCGCCCGCCCGTCGTGGGGTCTCATTTTCGGGCCCATCGTGTTAAAAATTCTCGCGATGCAGGCGTCGACGCCCTGCTGGCGGTGGTAAGCCATCGTCAGCGCCTCGGCATAGCGCTTCGCCTCGTCGTATACGCCGCGCGGGCCGATCGGGTTGACGTGGCCCCAGTAGTCCTCGGACTGGGGATGGACCTGGGGGTCGCCGTAGACCTCCGAGGTCGAGGCGAGCAGGATCCGGGCGCGCTTGTTCTTCGCCACGCCGAGCATGTGGTGAGTTCCGTGCGATCCGACCTTGAGCGTGTGCAGCGGCAGACGGGCGTAGTCGATCGGGCTGGCGGGCGAGGCCATGTGGAAGATCCGGTCGACGGGCTCGTCGATCTCCACGTACTCCGTCAGATCGTGGTTGAGGAACCTGAAGTTCTCGTCTCGGATGTGCTCGACGTTGGCGAGAGACCCCGTGTCGAGGTTGTCGATGCAGATCACCCGGTGGCCCTGCTCGAGCAGGTGATCGCAGAGGTGCGAGCCGAGAAAGCCGGCCCCGCCGGTTACGACGCAGGTGGTCATCGGGGCGCTGAGGATAGCGCTGCGCCGCGCCAGGTCCGCCCGGTCGGCGCGCTCGTGCAAGCCTCGCCGCCACCGCGGATCGACGGCCGTGCCGCGGGGGCGCGGCGGCGACGCCGCGGCTTTACCCAGCGTGCCCGAGCCGCTCGCCGACCGAACCCGGACGCGCGTCGCCGCGGCGCTCGACCTGCTCGCCCGTCACGGTCGATCGTTCCGCCGCACCGCCCGGCGCCACTCGCTGTGCGCCGACGACGCCGACGACGCCTTCGCGCAGGCGGTCGAGATCCTGCTCACGAAGGGACCGCTCGACGACCCGGGCCGGCTCGCTGCCTGGATGCACGTCGTGACCAAGCACGAGGCGATGGCGGTCCGGCGAGCGCGGGAGCGAATGCTCGGCGGAGCCCCCCTCGGCTCGGCCGCGCGCGAGCCCACCGCACTCGACGCGCTGCCGTCCGAGAGGCCGGGACCGGGCGAGCTCGCGGAGCGGCGCGAGCGCGTCGCCCACAGCGCGACCGCGCTCGCCGCGCTCAAGCCCCAGGAGCGCACCGCCCTGGCGCTCAAGGCCGAGGGCTACTCCTACGCCGAGATCCAGGCGATGACGGGATGGACCTACACCAAGGTGAACCGCTGCATGGCCGAGGGGCGAAGGAGCTTTCTCGAGCACTTCGCGCGGATCGCGGCCGGCCGCTGACGGTTGCAACCGCGGCGAAACCTGCTACCAAAGGGGGCGGGTACCGATGAGAGGGGGCACTCGACTGTGGGCTTTGGCGATCTGCGCCACCGCCATGGGAGCCTGGGCGCCGAGTGCCGAGGCTGCAGTCAGCTGCTCGATGGACACGTCGAACCACTGGCTCACCATCACCGTGAGCGGCGAGGATGGGACGACGGCGGGGGTGGGAATTGTCCGCAACGGAAGCGCGATCGAGGTCTATTCCGGCGAGCTGCCGCCGGGCGCCGGTACGCCTGTCAATTGCGGCGCGAGCCCGACGGTGACGACCGTGGACAGCGTCTGGGTCTACAAGCCGTATCACCCGGAGCTGAACATGGACCTGACCCTCTCGATCGCTGGCGGCGACTTCGCCCCGGGGTTCACGGCCGAGGGGTCGGGCGCCTCGGAGATCGAGTTCGACCTGTGGGCCGACCGGGACGATCGTTTCACACTGCTGGCTGGCCAGGGCAACGACATGATCAGGCTGGGCGAGGACCGGTACTCACCGAGCGCGAACCTGAATCCAGCGGCCGAGCTCGCCGCGCCGGACGCCGACATCGATCTCGACACCGACCCGGAGGTCGACGTCTTCACCGATGGCCGTTTTCCCGCGGCTGGAGGCAATGACGAGTTCACGGCCACAGGCGCGACGTCTGAGTTCTCGGGGCCCTATCAGGGGGAGTTCAGCGTCTACGGCGGACCGGGTGACGATCGCCTTTCGTCAACGGATTGGCAGTCCGGGCCGGTGCTCTACGTGTACGAAACCTTGCTCGCGGGGGGGCCGGGCGACGACGAGCTCGTCGGCGGCATGTCGGACCTCTTCATGCCGGGCACCGGCAACGACATCGCTGCCGGCACCCCTGCTCAGGGGTTCGGGATTCCGTTTGGCAGTAACACCGTCTCGTATGCGGACAGCCCGGCGGGCGTAGTGGTGAACCTTTCGGCAAGCGGGCCCCAAGACACAGTCGGAGCCGGTGTGGACACCCTGTCGGGAATCAGCAGCGTCCAGGGCTCGGCACGTGGAGACGTTCTGATCGGCCCCGACGCATCGGGTTGGCTTGTTGGGGATCCGCCGGGCGCCGAGGGCGGGGACGACGTGCTGGTCCAGATGGGCGGCCTGGACTACATGGAGGGTGGCGGTGGAACCGACACCGCGAGCTTTCAGTCCTCATCCCAGCCGGTCGATGTCCATCTCGGCGAAGAAGGACAGCCTGGCTCCTTCACCCGTCCTGCGGGCATCGAAAGCGTCGTCGGATCGCCCTTCGATGATGTCATCACGGGCAACGACGACGCGAACCAGATCATCGGCCTGGCGGGCAGGGACTCGATCGCCGGCAGGGGGGGCGCCGACTACGTGGATGTGGTCGACGGGGAGCGCGACGACGTCTCTTGCGGGGAGCCGTCGCCTGGCGACACCGTCGTCGCCGACTCGCGGTCGCTGGACCTCATCGGTCCCGATTGCGAGGACGTTTCGGTCGCCTTCCCCTCGCCTCCAGACACCAAGCCCCCGAAGACCACGATCAGCGACAAACCGAGGAAGCGGAGCCGCAAGCGCAAGGTTCGCTTCGAGTTCAAAGCGTCCGAGGACGGGTCGGTGTTCGAGTGCCGCATCGACGCCGAGCCCTTCGCGCCCTGCACGACGCCCTCGCTCTTCAGGCTGGATCGCGGGAGTCACCGCCTACTCGTCCGCGCCAAGGACCTGGCCGGCAACGTCGACCCGACGCCCGCGTCGTTTCGCTTCACCCTCCGCTGATGCCTAACAGGGGTTCTCGCGCGCGGCCGCGATCGCGCAGTAGCCCGGCTTCAGAGTTCCGTCGGCCTCGACGATGCCGTATGTGCTCTCGACAGGGTCCGCGCCTTGATCCACGAAACGATGGAAGATCACGACGGGAACGTCGGCAACTCGGCGCAGCATCACGTAGATGCGAACGAGGGCGTCCGCCTGCTCATAAGGCGTGTAGCCCTGGGCTTCGGCGACCCCAACCTCGGTGACCCAGATCGGCTTCCGCGACCCGAACTCGTCCATGGCCTGGAGGTAGCGCGCCAGCTCGATCCGGATCGCGCCCTGGAAGTCCTCGCCGTAGCCTCGAAACGGATAGGGGTGGGCTCCGATCGCATCGGCAGACTGCAGGCCGCCGGCGGCGAACGCCTGGCGAAGGAAGTCGAGGGGAGGGATCCCTTTGTCGTCCGCGGCTCGGTAGGGGACGAGGCCGCCGGTCACAACGGGCACGTGGGGGTTCGCCGCCTGGATCGCCGGTGCGGTTTCTTGGACCAACGCCGCGTAGGCAGCGGGGTCCGGCGGCCCGCCCCAGAACTTGGCTGAGTTGGGCTCGTTCCAGAGCTCGATGCCGATCGCATCGCCGTAGCGCTGCGCGGCGCGCGCTGCGAACGCGGCGAAGTCGGAGTAATGCTGCGGCGCCGGATGGTCCAGCCCCTCGCATGGCGACGCCTGCGCCCAGCAGGGCGACCCGATGAGCACGAGGAGTGGCCGGATCCCGCGGTCCACCATGTGCTGGTAAACGGGGTCGTAGAGGTTCCACCCGTACTGGCCCGGCGTTCCCTCGACGTTTTGCCATTGGACCGCCAGGCGGGCGGCATCGGCACCGATTCCGGGCAGATAGTTGATCCACGACCTGTTGGGGGGGAGGAGCCACTCTTCGTTGAAGCCGAACACTGGATGCGGCCCCGGCTCCGGCATGAGCGGCACCATCGGCTCGAGCTGATTGACGCACTCGCCGATCTTCCATCCTCCCTTGCCGGCCCGCAACCGCGCCTTGCCCGAGCATCGGTACGGAACCTCTCCGGGAAACAACCCCTCGGCGCGCCAACGGCAGCTCGACGTCGACCCCCTTTGCTTGCAGCCCCAAACTCTCGTCGGCGTCAGGTCCTCCTTGCGCAGCGCCTTCTTGAGCGAGCGCTCTAGGCGCTGTTTCCCGGTGGAGTCAGCGGACACCGTTTCGGCAGGGCCAACAATGCAAGCGAAAGTCACGGCCAGGACCGCGAGGCCAATCCCTACGCGGACCCTCCACACGAACCCAGCCCCCACCTTCATGGCTCCAGAGTAATGGCCCTCTGCGGGGAGCACGCCTCATCAAGGTCAACCGCTGGCATGCCGAGGGCCGCAAGAGCTTTCTCGAGCTGTTCGCGCGCGACGAAGCGGGCGCACCGCTGAGTGAGGGCGGCGCCTAGCCGCCCGCCGCGATCCCGGCGGCGCGCTGGTCGCGCGGGCCGTAGGCGTAGCCGGGGGTGACGCCGCCCGAGCCGTTGCCCGTCGTGCCGGCCGGGAACGGAATGAAGCGCGGTCCCGCCAGCCGGCCTCGCAGCACCGCGCGCGCCGCCGGGAAGTTCGCGATGTTGAACGTCGGGTTGTCCTGGAAGTCCTGGTAGTAGACGAGCATCTTCGAGCGCTTGTGCTTCCTGGACCAGTTGAACAGGGTGTTGACGTAGGCGGCGTCGTCCTCCCCGTAGGGGGCATACTCGCCGACCACGAACGGCTTGTGCTTGTAGCCCTCGTAGATCCGGGTCATGTTCTGCCAGTTGGGGGAGGTCGAGAAGATGTCGGTGCCGATCCAGTCGACGTACTGCTTGCCCGGCCAGTAGACCTGCCAGCGGTTGGCGTGGATGTTCGGCGTCGGGCTCGAGTGAGGCACCCACATCAGCGCGACCTTCGGCGTCGGCAGCACCTCCGGGGTCTGGGCCTGGATCGGCGGCATGCCGAGCTTGTGCAGCTGCGCGTTGATCGTCGCCACCGGCCCGCCGCGGACGATCAGGGCAAAGCGTCTCCACGCCTGGCGGTACTGGGCGGGGGAATGCGCCGGGCCCCGGAAGCTGCCGTCGACGTTGTAGGCGCAGTACGGGTTCCAGTGCCCGTTCATCTCCGCCAGCAGCCGGATGTAGACCGGCTGGTCCCACTGCGCGATCGCGAGGTTGAGGTTGAGCGGATAGTTGTCGCCCTCGCCGTTGGCGATCGCCTCGGGGCTGATCACCTCGGGCTCCGCGTAACCCTTCGCGGTCGAGACGCTGATCATGCCGCGGGCGTCGACGGCGTCCCAGCGCATCATCGCCATCGAGGGGAACGTCCCCCACGAGTGGAACGTCTGCATCACCGCGGGGTGGGCGCCCACCTGCTGGGCGAAGGCCTGGAAGTCGGCGACGTCTCCCGTGTCGTTGACGCCGTGGTAGGCCTGGCCCGGTCCCGGCGCGTAGGGGACGGCGAGCGCGGGGGCGCAGATCGCCAGGCAGCCGAGCGCCACCGCGCCGGCCGCGGCTGCGCAGGCGCGGCGTCGTGCCTGCGTCGATTTCGCTTCGCGCGCGGGTCCCTTCATGTTGGCGACGGCCCGTCTGGCGCCGTCTCCGCCCTAAACACTGTGATGTAAGCAGCGAAGCGGCGCGGGGCGAGATTCGCGGGCCGCGGTCGGGGGAATGATGCAAGGGATCTCCCAGCGTCGGGTAGCCTCGAGCCGGCGGCAACGACCCAGCGGAGGTGGAGATGAACCTGAGTCAGCTCGCGAGCAGGGCCAAGCAGATCATCGACAGGCGCGGCGGGGCGGGGAGCGTCAAGGAGGACGCGGCCGAGCTCAAGGACATCGCGTCCGGGTCCGGCTCGGTCGCCGACAAGGCGAAGGCCGCCGCCGAGGCGCTCAAGGACCCGGGCGCGGACGAGGCTGCGCGCGAGGTCGCCGCCTCGCAGCCGGCTCCGCCGCCGGCCCCCGAGCAGCGGGCGGGCGCCGATCGCGCTACTCGCCGGCGGGCTGGACGACGGCGCCGCCGCTGATCTCGACGATCTCGGTGCCGCCGTACTTGAGGGTGAACGTCAGCCCGGTTGAGCTTTCGGCGCCGCCCTCGTAGAGCACGTACGCTCCCGTCCCCTGCGGGTGGGGCACCAGCTCGTCGCCGTATCTGCGCTGTGCGCGACGGATCGAGTCGCCGACCGACACCCCGCCCGCGGACTCGAACTGCGGCGACGTCGTGGAGTAGCCGGCCAGCATCCCCGTCGCGTTGAACTTCAGCGTCACCGTGCCGCCCTCGACGTCCCAGATCCAGTTGGTCTGCGGAGCCTCTCCCTCCCCGAAGTTCACGTCCCGGACGCGATCCGGCCGCCCGAAGCGCATCCTCACCGCGCGCTGGCTCATTCCCACCGCCACGGGCCCGAAGACCCGCACCCCGATCGTCCCGTGGGGCTCGCGCGGCGTCTCTTCCTGCCCGATCTGCTCGCCGGCGGTGACGGTCGTCGTGACCGTGGTCGTCTCGCCCGCGCCGCGCTCGCATCCGGCCAGCACCACGCACAGCGCAAGTAGCGCGGGCGCCGCCCCCCGTACCCGACTCACCATCGGCGCGGACACTAGACGGTTCCGGATTCGGGATCGTCCGTCTATATCAATCGTGAAACGGGGGGCGACCCGAACGCACGGCTTCCTGGGGCCGTCCTGCCGTGAAGTCGGATAGCGATCCTTAGGCAGGACAGCCGCCCGGGAGAAGCTCGCCCAGCTCCCGAAGCATCAGGCGTGGATGCTCGAAGACGTCGCCATAGGTGTAGCGGCGGAACTCGTCGCCCCGGGCGCGTGCTTCCCGCTCGCGGCGGCGGTCCTGCTCCCAGGCGTGACGCGACCGGTGGTAGCGGTAGCCGTCGAGCTCGACGGTGAGCCGCTGCTCGGGCCAGCGGCAGTCCACCCGCCGCCCGCCGACGAGACGATTGGTCTGGGGTAACACCAGTCCGGCCCCTCGCAAAAGCTCCAAGAACCGGCGTTCGAGGTTGCTTAGGGCGACGTGAACCTCGCCCCGTAGGACACGTCGCAACGTTGCCGCACCCGGGCTGTTTGGCAGTCGCGCGAGTACGGCCTCAATCTGCGCCGGTGAGGTGCGGTGAAGCACCCCCGCCTCATGACACGCGCGGGCGAGCTGGTCGAGCCTCAGAACGGCCGCTAGATCGACGAGCGTTCGCGCCACGGTCATGACCGGAACGCGGCGGAAGGTGGTTCCGTCGCGGCGGTCGATGTTGCGGCACCGTCGCGTCCGGATGCCTTCGATACGCCGCTCCGTCGGAGTTGTCACCTCGGGAGCGGGTTGAGGGCCATTGAGAAGCTGGAGGAGATATGCGGCAGCCCGTCCGCTCAGCAGCGCACCCGTCCCGCATGCGTATACCGCCGCGAGGTACGACGCCTCGACACTCGGCGAACGATGCCCTACGCGATAGATCCCCGGATACTCGGAAAGCAGCACGCCGTTGCGCAGGCGCCGATGTATCGCAGCTGCTGAGACACCGGCGTCCAACAGCTGCCTCCGCGCAACGACCCCGTGCTGCGCATCCGCGAACCGCCTGAGCTCTTGCGCCACCGTCCTGCTTTGAGTTCGCATACAAGGCTCCAGGCAGGACAGCGACAGGTTCGCCCCGTCCCCAAAGATGGAGCCAACGCGTGCCGCCGGAGCGGAGGGGGAGGGATTCGAACCCCCGGACCGGGAGAGCCCGGTCAACAGCTTTCAAGGCTGCCGCATTCGACCGCTCTGCCACCCCTCCGCCGGCAAGGGTAGCCCGGCCGGTCGGCGTCTAGGCTTGTCGGCGATGGCTCGCGAGTGGCGAAACTGGGCGGGGGACCAGCGCTGCCGCCCGGCGACCGTCGAGCGGCCCGCCACGCGCGACGAGCTGGTCGGGGCCGTGTCGCGAGCGAGCGCGGCGGGACGCCGTGTCCGGGTCGCCGGCTCGGGGCACTCGTTCACCGACATCGCCCTGACCGACGAGGCGATGCTTCGCCTCGAGGGCCTCAACCGCGTGCTCGACTTCGACTCCTCGTCGGGGCTCGTCAGGGTCGAGGCGGGGATCGTCATCGGCGACCTCGCCGAGTCGCTTGCCGAGCGCGGGCTGGCGATGGAGAACCAGGGAGACATCGACCACCAGACCCTCGCCGGCGCGATCTCGACCGCAACGCATGGCACGGGGGTCCGCTTCCGCAACCTCTCGGCCCAGGTCGAAGGCGTCGAGCTGGTGCTCGCCGACGGGAGCGTGCGCGAGATCTCGGGCGAGTCCGACCCCACCGAGCTGCCCGCCGCCCGTGTCGGGCTCGGCGCGCTCGGGGTCCTCTACGCGGTGACGCTGCGAACCGTTCCCGCCTACACCGTCAGGCGGGTCGATCGCCCGCTGCCCCTCGCCGAGGTCCTCGACGGGCTCGACGCCTTCGTCGACGGCAACGACCACTTCGAGTTCTACGTCTTTCCGCACACCGATCTGGCGATCGTGCGCGAGAGCGAGCGAACCGACGCCCCGCCACAGCCGCGCTCGCGCATCGGCGAGTACCTCCAGGAGGTCGTGCTCGAGAACTGGGTGGTGGACGTCTACGCTCGGATCGGCCGCCGCTTCCCCTCGCGCATCCCGCCGATGGCGCGCTTTCTGGCGCGCCAGGTCGGGCGCTCGGTGAAGGTCGATTCGAGCCACCGCGTCTTCGCGAGCGAGCGCCGGGTGCGCTTCACCGAGATGGAGTACGGGATCCCGCGCCAACACGGCGCCGAGGCGATCCGCGGCGTGCTCGACCTGATCGAGCGCCGCGGCTTCGCGGTCAGCTTCCCGATCGAGGTCCGCTTCGTCGCCCCGGACGAGGCCCTGCTCAGCCCATCCCACGAGCGCGAGACCTGCTACATCGCGGTTCACATGTACCGCGGCTCGGAGTGGGAGCCCTACTTCCGCGCCGTCGAGGAGGTCATGGACTCCTACGGCGGCCGCCCCCACTGGGGAAAGCGCCACTTCCAGACCGCCGAGAAGCTGGCCTCCCGGTACCCGCGCTGGGCCGACTTCCAGCGAACTCGGGGGGGCCTCGACCCCGAGGGCCGGTTCGCCAACGCGTACACCGACCGGGTGCTCGGGCCGGTGCTCAGCGCCGCCCCCGCCTAGCTCGCTACAGGAACGCTCTGCCCTCGCCGCGGTAGGTCGGGACCTCGTCGACGACCCGGCCGCCCTCGACGAGGTGGAGCGATTCGAAGCGCTCGCACAGCTCGCCGGCCTTGGCGTGGCGGAAGTAGACGCGGTCGCCGACCTCGAGCGTCGCGGCGGGCTCGCCGAGCAGCGGCGTCTGGACCTCGCCCGCGCCCTCGAGCGGATCGAGCCGCAGCCCGCGCGGCAAGTAGGGCTCGGGCAGGCGGTCCCGGCCCGGCGGCCCCGAGGCGACGTAGCCGCCGCCCAGAGCGGTCGCGATCCGCGGGCTCGGCTTGCGAACCACCGCGAGCGCAAAGCCGGCCGCCGGCAGCAGCTCGAACGAGCGGTAGTGATCGAACAGCACCGGGGCGTAGAACCCCGAGCCCGCCGCGACCTCGGTCACGGCGGGCTCGGACGCCGTCGCGGCGATCGTCCCGGTGCCGCCGCCGTTTACGAACTCGAGCTCGCACACCTCGGAGACGGCGGCTACCACCGCGGCCCGCCGCCCCTCCAGCTCGCGCGCCGAGAGCCGCTGCATCGCGCGGATCGCGAGATTGCGGACCCGCCCGCCGGGGGCGTCGTCACCGACCCCGGCGATGTGGCCCTCGTATGCCATCAACCCCGCGAGCCGCACCCCGGGGCGGCGCTCGATCTCGAGCGCCAGCTCGCGCGCCTGCTCCGGGGTGCGCACCGGGGAACGCTTCGGACCGATCTTCAGACGGCCGCCGAGCGGCCACCAGCCCACGTCGAGCTCGATACAGACCCGCACCCCAGCGTTGCGTGCGCCGGCGTCCTCGGCCGCCGACTCGATCAGGTCGAGGTGCGGCGCCGAGTCGACCATTACGACCGGCGCGCTGTCGGGCTGCCCCGCGGTCAGGCGGGCCAGCTCACCGAGCGCGCCGCGATCGGCGGTCGGGTAGGCGACGACGAGGTCCTCGAAACCCTCGTCGGCAAGCCACAGGGTCTCGGGCAGCGTGAAGGTGAGCAGGCCCCTAAAGCCCGGCTCGCGGTCGAGGATGTGGCGCAGCAACTCGCCGCAGCGCACCGACTTCGACGCCACCCGGATCGGCTTGCCGCGGGCTCGCGCCAGCATCTCGTCGGCGTTCGACCACAGCGCGTCGAGGTCGCAGAATGCGAACGGCGGCTCGACGCCCGCGAAGATCGCCTCGTAGCGCTCGTAGGCATCCGCCGGGCTTGCGCTCGCGGTCGTGTCGACCGCCCGTGTGGCCATTGCCGCAGGCTATCGCCGCCCCAGCCGCCGCATCTACAATCGGGCCTCTGCCCGGAGAGGTGGCCGAGTGGCTGAAGGCACTCGCCTGCTAAGCGAGTAGGGGGCGCAAGCTCTCTCGAGGGTTCGAATCCCTCCCTCTCCGCTCGATAGTTGCTCGCTTTATTGCGATGCCGGGCTGGCTCGAGCGTCCCGCAGGCGAAAGCCGGAGCGCTTGGGCGGGAGGCGTCGCGGCCAAGCCAAGCCCGCGGTGCTGGTCGCCCGGACGCTGCCACCCGTCGGGCTCGAGCGGCTCGGCGAACGGCGCGTCGTCCGCCGATTTGAGCTACTTCTTCTTCTTCGCCTTGAACGTCACCTCGAACGTCTCGGTCGAGGACAGACCGAGGTCGTCGGTCAGCGTCGCGGTTATCGTCGCCTTGCCCTGCTTGCCGGCCTTGGCTGCCCTCTTGAGCGCCTTCTTGCCCTTCTTCGGGACCTCGAGCGAGACGCTGGTGGGGGTCGCCTCCGGGATCTGGGTCGTCAGCGGCGCGAGCGTGAACTTCTTCTTCTTCGAGACCACC
>DASPWW010000115.1:0-4659 GCA_035637595.1 Solirubrobacterales bacterium
CCTTCAGCGCTTCGATTGTCAGCGACGTGAGCGGGACCTCGTGCACCTGGTAGTCGTCGACCGTCCCGTCCTGGAGCGGGTTCGCCGTGTAGCCCGCCTTCTCGAGGTTGCGCTCGGTGAAGGCGTCGGTGTTCACGATCAGGGTCATGCCCTTCGGCAAGTCCTTCAGGTTCGTCCGCAGCGCGGCCGGGTTCATTGCGACGAGCACGTTCGGCGCGTCGCCGGGCGTGAGGATGTCGTGATCGGAGAAGTGGATCTGGAAGCCCGAAACGCCCGGGAGCGACCCTGCCGGCGCCCGGATCTCGGCGGGGAAGTCGGGGAGGGTCGAGAGATCGTTCCCGAGCAGGGCCGTCTCGCTCGCGAACTGCCCTCCGGTCAGCTGCATCCCGTCGCCGGAGTCACCGGCGAAGCGGATGACCACCTGATCCCGTTGCTCGACAGGCTTCGCCATTACGTTAGGTATAGCACTAGCCGCTTTGGGCGAGGAGCTCGTCGAGATCAAGCGCAGCGGTGGTCATCGCGACGCCGTTTTCTTCCGCCGGGCGGGGCCACAAACAGACGTGCGGAGGGCCGAGCCCTCCTCCGCCTGTTTTTCAAGACTCAAGTGACGCGAGGAGATCGTCGAGATCGAGGGCCGATGTCGTCATGGCCACGCCTTTGCCGTCTGCTGGGCGGGGCCAATCTTTGCGCGGCCGGTCGCGATACAGCTCGATTCCGTTCCCGTCCGGGTCGCGGAGGTAGATCGCCTCGCTGACGCCGTGGTCGGAGGCGCCTTCCAGCGGGATACCCGCCTCGAGCACGCGCTTGACGGCGCGAGCGAGCGAGGCACGGCTCGGGTAGCGGATCGCGACGTGGTAGAGACCGGTCGTTCCCGGCGGAGGAGGCGGGCCGCCGCGGCTCTCCCACGTGTTCAGGCCGATGTGGTGGTGGTAGCCCCCGGCGCTGAGGAAGGCTGCCGAGTCGCCGGCGCGCTGCTGCAGCTCGAAGCCGAGCACGTCGCGGTAGAAGCCGAGCGCGCGGTCGATGTCGGCGACCTTGAGGTGCACATGCCCGATGTCGGCGCCGGGATCAATCGGCTCGGAGGTCACGCTCGCAGTCTATGTTTGTGCTCCAGTGATCGAGACGACCGAGCGACCCCGCGGCCCGTACTCGCTCCGCCTCTCGGCGCGGCTCGCGACGGACACCACGCGCGCCTTCCGCGGCGGACGGCTGATGGGGGCGCTCCCGGGCGGCGAGCTCGTCTCCGCCTGGCAGCAGCCCGACGGAGCGGTGGTGTTGTGCGCCCAGAGCGATGAAGGGGTGGGCCGGCTCCGCTTCATGCTCGGCCTGGAGGACGACCACTCGCCCTTCCTCGAGCGCTTCCGGGACGACCCGCTCTTGGGGCGCGCGACGCTGGTACTGAAGGGCCTGCGCCCGCTTCGTCTCGCGACCGTCGCGCAGTCGCTCCTGCGCGCGCTCGCCGGTCAGCTCGTCACCTGGCAGGACGCGAAGCAGATCGAGCGCAGCGTGATCCGGCGAGTCTCGCCCCGTCTCGAGTCGGGCCTGTACGAGCCGCCGACGTCCGAGTCGCTCGCGCGGCTGAGCACCGCCGAGCTGCGGAGCCTGGGTCTGCACGCGCGGCGGGCAGCGGCGCTCGCCCGTCTCTGCCGCTCGCTCGACCTCGAGCGCCTTCACTCGGTTCCGACCGACGCGGTCGTGCAACGCCTTTGTCAGGAGCCCGGTCTCGGCCCCTGGTCGGCGGGAGTGGTCTGCCTGCAGGGCCTCGGCCGGACCGAGCACGGTCTTGTCGGCGACCTCGGGCTGATCAAGCTCTGCTCGCGCGGCGGGCAGCGCCGTGTGGACGTCGATGAGACCGCGGCCTTGCTCGAGCCCTACGGCGAGTGGGCGGGACTTGCGAGCGTGTATCTGCTCGCCGGAATGAGCCGGGGGTTGATTCCGTCGTCTGCGTCGAGGGAGGCGGCATAGACGTCGAGCTCGTCGTCGAGGCCGATGCGGAGGCTGCCGCCCGCGTCGTGGCCGCGCGGTTGGCCGACGCCGCGCAGGCCGGCGGCCATGTCGTGCTGACGGGAGGAGAGACGCCGCGCCGCGCGTACGAGCTGGCGGCCGAGCTGGAGCCTGACTGGAGCCGAGCCGAGCTGTGGTGGGGCGACGAGCGATGCATTCCGCCGGAGGACGAGCGCTCCAACTACCGGCTGGCGAAGGAAGCGCTGCTCGATCGGCTCGAGGCTGCGCCCGCGGCGGTCCACCGGATTCGCGGGGAGCTCGATCCCGAGCAGGCGGCGCGCGAGTACGAGCGGGAGCTCGGCGAGACGACGTTCGACCTCGTCCTGAACGGCATCGGGCCCGACGGCCACACCGCCTCGCTGTTCCCGAACGCGCCGGCGCTAGAGGAGCGCGAGCGGCTCGTCATTTGCGCCGAGCCCAGGCTTGAACCGTTGGTGGAGCGTGTGACGCTGACGATCCCGGCGCTTTCACGCTGCCGGGCGATGCTGTTCCTCGCGACGGGCGAGGAGAAGGCGGATGCCGTCAAGCGCGCCTTCGGCGATCCTCCGAGCCCCGCGACGCCTGCGAGCCTCGTCCGCTCCGGAGAAGGCCCGACGACCGCCATTCTCGACCGTCCGGCGAGTTCAGACCTTCAGGGGTAGTACGGCGGGTCGAAGATGATCCGATAGCCCAGACCTTGGCGGTGCGCCCACCGCCGAGTGATCTTGAGAATCGCGCGCGCCTGGGCAATCGGCGGCGAGGAAGGGCCGCGCACGGCGATGTAGACGCCGATTCCGCCTGCGACTGCGACGGCGACTATGACCGCGAGCACGAAGGCCGGTACGCGGGTCATGGCAACAACTGAGACTCCAAATCCGCCGCCATGTTGCGCCGCTCGGCCAGCGCCTGCAGGACCATGACCGTATCCGCGACGGGCATGTCCTCCAGGTACTCGTCGCGCGTCTCGAACGACTCCAGTACCTCCTCCACCGCCACCGTGTAACCAACCACGTCCTGCGCGCACAGCATCGCCATCGCGTCTGCGACGGCGGTGGGGAAGCCCTCGTGGGTGCGCAGGTCGTCGGCCAGAACCCGCGCCTCGCGGTCGCGGCCGAGGATGAGCAAAGCGAGGCAGGCCGCGTACTTCCCGATCGGCGACTCGGCCTCGGCCGCGCCTTCCTCCAAAGTCCACCGCGCCGCGTCCTTCGCCCAACCCCAGTCGCCGGTCAACACCCGCGCTTTCATCGCCCCGATCGTCCGGCCCCAGCTCCCGAGTGGCGCGTCGGCGAAGCTCTCGCCGTAGCGCTCGACCGCGCGCGTGAACCACTCTCGGGCAGCGTTCGTCTCGCCGTCCATCACGAGCGAAAGCCCGGCGGCGTAAGCGGCGTTTCCTATCCGTGTGAGCTGCTTCTGGCGCGCGTCCGGGTCGTCCGGCAGCCGCCCTTCGCCGTCCCGGTAGCGCTCCTCCGCCCGCGCGAGATGCTCCGACCACTCCATCCCGCCGAACCCTAGACTCAACCCGTGGAGGTCTTCTACGTCGACGGCGTGCGCACGGCGTTCGGCCGCGCGGGGCCGAGGGGCATCTTCTGGCGCACGCGCGCCGACGACATGGCCGTCAAGGTCGTGCGCGAGCTGCTCCGCCGCAACCCGCAGCTGCCGCCCGAGCGCATCGGCGACGTGATCTTCGCCGCCACCGCGCAGGTCGGCGACCAGGGGCTGACGATGGGACGCGATGTTGCCCTGCTCGCGGGCCTCCCGCAGAGCGTGCCCGGCTTCGCGGTCGATCGGATGTGCGCCGGCGCGCTCACCGCCGTGACCGCGGGCGCCGGCGAGATCTCGCTCGGCGCGGCCGACGTCGTCGTTGCCGGCGGAGTCGAGCACATGGGCCACCACCCCATGGGCGAGGATGTGGACTTCAACCCGCGCTTCGTCTCCGAGCGGCTCGTCGACACCTCCGCGGTCACGATGGGTGCGACCGCCGAGAACCTGCACGACCGCTTCCCCCAGATCACGAAAGAGGACGCGGATGCCTACGCCGTCGAGTCGCAGCGCCGCGCGACGGCGGCCTGGCAGAACGGCGTGATGCGCGAGACGGTCGTCCCGATGGCCGTCTTCACGGACGAGGGTTGGAAGCAGGCAGACCGCGACGAGTTCCTCCGGCCGGACTCGAGCATGGAGGGCCTCGCCGACCTGCCGACGCCGTTCCGCCCCGGTGGCCGCGTGACCGCCGGCAACTCGGCCGGGCTGACCGACGGCGCGACCGCGTCCCTGATCGTCTCGGGCAAGGCGGCCGCGGAGCTTGGGCTCGAGCCGCGGATGCGCCTGGTCGGCTTCGCCTTCGCAGGCGTCGAGCCTGAGCTGATGGGGCTCGGCCCCGTTCCGGCGACCCGGCGGGTGCTCGAGCAGGCCGGGCTTGCACTCGATGACGTAGGCCTCTTCGAGCTGAACGAGCCCTTCGCCGTCCAGGTGCTCACGTGGTGCGACCAGCTCGGAGTCGCGCCCGACGACGATCGGCTCAACCCCTACGGAGGGGCGATCGCCTGCGGCCACCCGCTGGCGGCGACCGGCGTTCGCCTGCTGGCGCAGCTCGCCTACGGTTTCCGCGAGCGTCCCGACGTCCGCTACGGCCTCACCGGCCTCTGCGTCGGGATGGGAATGGGAGCAGCGCTCCTGTGG
>DASPWW010000116.1:0-2032 GCA_035637595.1 Solirubrobacterales bacterium
GGGCCGCGGCCCACGATCGAGCCCCAGGTCGATCGCTACACGCCGCGCCAGCGCCGCCGCCTCGAGGTCAAGCCGGGGATCACCGGCTGGGCGCAGGTCAACGGCCGCACGGCGCTGCCGTGGGACGAGCGCATCGAGCTCGACGTCTGGTACGTCGAGCACCGCTCGGCGCGGCTCGACCTTCGGATCCTGGCCCGGACGCTGCGACTCCTGGCTACGGGTCACGGGCTCTATACGGGTTAGCGCAGGGGCGGCAGCTCGGTGCGGTAGGCGGGGAAGAACCCCGGGCTCGGCTCCCAGTCCGACGCGCGCCTCCTGCCCTCCGCGCGGCGGGCCTCGGTCAATCGGGAGTACGCGGGCTCGTCGAACACCCGGCGCCCGACGCTGAACGGGACCACGCCGCTCGGGGCGAAGGCACGCTTGTAGCGGAAGATCCCGTCGCCGGGCTCGTATCCGCCGCCGAGCACGACGCGCCGCTTGCCCGCAGCGCGAGCCCACAGGAACAGCTCGTGCTTGAGCAGGTCGTTGGGCCGCAGCTCGAACGCGTCGTCGTCGGTGCCGCCGAGGAACGAGTACACGTTGTCCGCCGAGACGAGGGCGAGCTCGGTCGAGACCACCCGCCCCTCGTGCAATGCGTGCAGGTAGGCGAGCTGGCCGCCCAGCTCGCGCCCCAGGGACTCGAACAGCTCCGGCGGGAAGTAGTAGCCCGATCTCGCCTCGCGGCGGTCCATCGTGGCGCGGTAGATGCGCAGGAAATCGTCGAGCCGCTCGCCGCTCTCGTCGACCTCGATCTCGACGCCGCGGGACCGCGCCCGCTTGACGTTCTTTCTCACCTTGTGGTCGAAGTCGCGCCACAGCTCGTCGGGCTCGGGGCCGAGGTCGCGCACGACGTTGTCGGCGACCGCGGCCCGTTCGCCGGGATA
The DNA here is from genome assembly GCA_035637595.1 of Solirubrobacterales bacterium. GTDB lineage: Bacteria > Actinomycetota > Thermoleophilia > Solirubrobacterales > 70-9 > DASPWW01. The sequence goes on from DASPWW010000116.1 coordinate 924, forward strand.
CGGCAGCAGCTGCTCGTCGAACAGCGACAGGCGCACGAACTCCGACACCACCCCGGTCTCGCGAGCCCATGCGTCGAAGGCGCTCCAAAAGCCGTCGGCGCCCGTCGCGGCGTCGCCCCAGGCGAATGGCCCACCGTAGCCGTACGGCGTCGTGAGATCGCACAACCCGCGCTCGCCGCTCGACGCGCCCGAGGCCTCGATCCGGCGCAGCACGAACGGGTACAGGATCCAGCCGCCGGGCGTCTCGGCGTAGGCGGCAAGCGGCTCCTCGCCCTCGCCGGCGAACAGGGAAACGTACGCGGGATGGGCGAAGACCTCGCGCCGCGCCCAGCCCGCATGAAGCCGCTCCCAGCGCGAGCGGTCGGCGGGCTCGCGGGCGTTCCAGATCTCGAGCGAGCTCACCGCGTCCCGCGCGACGCCGCGGCCCCGGCCGGTGTCCCCAGCTCGCGCGTCAAGCGGTCGAGCTCCGCGACGAGCGCCGTCAGCGATTCCTCGTCCGCCTGCTGGTGGACCGGCAGGTTCATGATCGTGCGAGCAAGCTCGAAAGACTCGGGAAAGGCGGCGCGCGGGATCGCCTCGACCATCGTGTGATAGAGGCTGACGACCCCGAAGCCGGCCGCGTTCATGCGCTCGTAGAGCTCGTCCCGGGGCGCACTTCGCACAATGACCGGCAGGGTCTGCGGCACCTCGTCGGCTCCCGCGAGCCGCAACACGTCGACCCGGCCGGCGAGCGGCTCGAGCGCGGCGGCTAAAAACGTTGCGTTGCGTTGCCGCGCGCGCGTCACCGTCACGAGGTCGAACTCGAACGGCGAGCCGGCGCCCGTGGTGCCCTCGAGGCTCCCGAACAGCTCGCTCCCGGAGGGGTTGACGAGCGCCCCGCCCCCGTCCGCCGGCAGCAGCTTCTTGAGCGAGGCGATGCAGGCGTCGCCGAGGCGTCCACAGCTCCCGAACAGCAGATCGGTCAGCAACGCGTGCGCCTCGTCCTCGATCACCGCGATCCCCCGCTGGCGCGCCATCCGAGCGGCCTCGGCGGCAGCGGGATCGACGAGCCCGAAGTAATGGATCAGAACGAGCGCCGCCGCGCCGCCGTCGAGCTCGCGCGCCAGGTG
>DASPWW010000117.1:0-7169 GCA_035637595.1 Solirubrobacterales bacterium
GTCAGCGGCTGGAGCGCCGCCACCCGCGGGCCGCCGGCCCCCGCCCGCCCCTCGGCGATGCGACCGCGAAAGCGGTCGCGGGCCCGCGGCAGCTCCCAGCGGCGAACAAGCTCTCCCAGCGTCACGAAGCCGACGTTGTGCCTGGTGCGGTCGTAGCGCGGCCCCGGGTTGCCGAGGCCCACGACCAGGATCCGCTCCTCTGCGCCGGCTTGCCTTCCGCGCAGCCGGTCGATGAGGCTCAGCGGCTACTCCCCACCGGGGGCTTCGCCGCCCTCGCCACCGCCCTCGGCGCCGCCGCCCTCGGGGGCCTCGCCCTCCGCAGGGGCCTCGCCCTCGGGAACCTCCTCGCCCTCGGGCACCTCGCCCTCCTCGCCGACCAGCTCGGCCTCCTCCTCGAGCTCGGGCTCGGGCTCCTCCTCGACGCGAGGCGGAGAGAGGGTCGCGACGGTCACCTCCTCGAGGTCGTCGGCGACGTAGGTGACCCCGCTGGGCGCCGGGACCGCGGCGAGCTGAAGCGTGTCGCCGATAACCATCTCGGAGACGTCGGCGTAGATGACCTCCGGGATGTCCTCCGGCAGCGCCTCGATCGTGACCTCGCGGGTGACGTGCTCGAGCACGCCGCCCTCCGTGACGCCGGGCGCCTCCTCGGAGCCCTGGACCTCGATCGCGACCTCGGCCTGGATCGCCTCGTCGAGCTTGACCTCGAGGCAGTCGATGTGCAGGAGCTGGCCGCGCACCGGGTGGTGCTGCTGCTCCTTGACGACGACGGGGACGGCTGCGGACCCGTCGATCTTCAGGTCGAACAGGGTCTGGCCGTTCGACAGGAAGGTCGCGATCTCGCGCTCGCCGACCTGGAACGGGCGGGCGTCGCGGCCGCCGCCGTAGACGACGCCGAGCACGAACCCGCCGCGGCGAAGACGGCGGCTCTCACGCGAACCGAAGGCGTCGCGCGAGGCGACCTGGAGCGTGTCTCGAGCGGCTGCCATGGACCGGTGAGGATAGCTGTCCCATACTGAACGCCATGGCCGCCACGACGGTGCGAACGCTGCGGATCGGGGGCCACGCGCTGCGCTTCGTCGTGTCGGAGCGCCGCGAGGAGGAGCGCCTCGGCGCGCTCGCCGCCGAGGAGGGGCGGATGCTGCGCCGCCTGCTGGCTGCGATCCAGGAGGGCGACACGTTCTTCGACGTCGGGGCGAACATCGGGACGCTGACCCTGCCCGTGGCGGTGGCCGGGGGGGTCGAGTGCCTGGCCTTCGAGCCCGAGCCGGCCAACGCCGCGCGCCTTGCCGAGAACGCCGAGCTAAACGGCCTCACCAACGTAACGGTGATCGAGGCGGCCGTGTGGGGGGTCCCCGGGACGGTCGGGCTGCGCGTCGACGGCGCGGCGGGGACGGGTACCGGAAGGGTGGTCGCCGATCGGGGCGATGGCGTCGCCCAGGTCCCGGCGGTCACGGTGGACGCGTTCGCCGGCGGCGGGAGCGCCGCGCCCCAGGTGCTCAAGCTCGACGTCGAGGGCGCCGAGCTCGAGGTCCTTCGCGGCGCCGCCGGCGCGCTGGCGAGCGGGCGCATCCGCGACCTGTTCGTCGAGACCCACCCCGGCGAGCTGGCGGAGCGCGGGAAGAGCGAGGCGGAGCTGGATGCGCTGCTGGCGGCGCACGGCTACGCCGAGGTGTGGGCGGCGCGGCGCGGCGCCGAGACGCACCGCCACTTTCGGCGCGCGGCGCTCGCCGGCTAGCGACCCGTCTGAGCGGCCCCGACGGCGGCGATAGCTCCCTCCGACCATCGGCACTCCTCCTTGGTTGACTCGGCCGAGCCGTCAGGGCACTCGATTGTCACGGCGGGGAGGGCCGGAAGATCCTTCCGGGACTGCTCGGAAATGACCTCGGCCGGGTCCTTCCGGGCCTCCCCGCAACCCGGGACGGTCGCTGATGCAATGACCGCGAGGGACGCGAGAACGAAGCGCGCCCCGACCTTCGTGGTCACCTCTTTGCGTCGAGCCATGAGCCTCTCCTCCCGGGCCAACGTATAGCAACGTCCCACTCGCCAGACTAGGCAATGCCGGCGGGCCGGCCGAGCGCGCGGGATAACCTCACCCCGTGGCCGACGACAAGATCCCCAAGGGCAGGATCCGCCGCTCGGCAAAGCTCGGCTCGGCGCTCGGGGTCCAGGCGACCCGCTATGCGGGCACCAAGACCGCGAACGTGGCGCGCTCGAGCGAGAAGTCCGAGCAGCGGCTCGAGGCGCGCCATCTGGAAACGGCGCTGAAGCTCGTCTCGACGCTCAGCGAGATGAAGGGCGCGGCGATGAAGCTCGGCCAGCTCGCGTCGTTCGTGGACATCGACTTCCTGCCCGAGGAGTACCGCGCCATCTATCAGGAGCAGCTCGCGAAGCTCCGCACCTCGGCCGAGCCGATGGCGTGGAGCAAGGTCGAGAAGGTACTGGAAGACGAATACGACCCGGAGCGCCTCGACGAGCTGTTCGACGACATCGAGACGGAGGCGTTCGCGGCCGCCTCGATCGGCCAGGTCCACCGCGCGACGCTGCCCGACGGGCGCCGCGTGGCGATCAAGATCCAGTACCCGGGAATCGCCGAAGCGCTCGAGGCGGACCTGCGCAACATGGGCACGATGGTGCGGCTCGCCAAGGCGATCGCGCCGGGGCTGGACCCCAAGGCGATCGCGGCGGAGCTGCGCGAGCGCGTTCTCGAGGAGCTCGACTACGAGTACGAGGCACAGAACCAGCGCGACTTCGCGCGCGCCTACCGCGACCATCCGTTCATCTACGTGCCGCGGGTGATCAGCCGGCTTTCGCGCCGCCGAGCGCTGGTCACCGAGTACGTCGAGGGACTGGGCTTCGAGCAGGTCAAGGAGCTGCCGAAGCCCGAGCGCGACCGCTTCGGGGAGATCGTCTTCCGCTTCTGCTTCGGCTCGATCTATCACCTCCAGCACTTCAACGCCGACGCCCACCCCGGCAACTACATCCTGATGGGCGACGGCAGGGTCGCATTCCTCGACTTCGGGATGACGAAGAAGCTCGACCCCGAGCAGATCGAGCTCGAGCAGCGCGCGGTCGACGCCGCCTCGCGACGCGACCCCGAGGCGCTGCGCCAGGCGCTCCACGACCTCGGGTTCGTCAAGAACCCATCGAAGCTCGACGCCGAGCGCCTGCTCGACCACGTGATGGTGGTCGGCGGCTGGTACATGGAGGACCGGGAGTACGAGGTCTCGTCGCGCCGCGTGATGAAGGTGATCGAGTCGACCTCCGACCCGCGCTCCGAGTACTACGACCTGATGCGACGCGAGAGCGTGCCCGCCGACGAGCTGATGGGCCGCCGGATGGAGACCGGCGTGCTCGCCGTGCTGGCGCAACTCGGCGCGAAGCGCAACTGGTACCGGATCATGCGCGAGTGGGTCTACGCCGACCCGCCGTCGACCGAGCTCGGCGAGGAGGAGTGGGCCTACTTCGAGTCGCGCGGCGTGCGGCGCACGCCGGGGATCGCGAGCCGGGTCTAGGGATCCTCGCCGGCCGCGGCGGACTGCTTCGCGGCGCCGAGGCGTCCCCCGACGAACAGCAGGGCGATGACCACGCCGGCGACGGCGATCGCGGCGACGACGCGGAATCCGGCGTGGATTCCGGCCACGAAGGAGTCGCGGACGATGTCGAGCGCGCGCTCCGCGCCGACCGTGCTGAGCTGGTCGAAGGCCCGCTGACCGGAGTCGGTGCCGGCCAGCACGCCGTGGACGACGTTGCTCTGGGATTCGGTGAGCGACGCGCCGGCGGCGGCCGCCTTGTCGGCGGCCTCGTTCTCGGAGACGCTCTCGAAGATCGCGGTGGTCAGCCCGAGGCCGATTGCCCCGCCGGCGATCTGGAACATGTACATCAGGCCCCCGGCGAGGCTCGAGCGCGCCTCGCCGAGCGCGGTCACCGCCGCCGTGGTGACCGAGGGATAGAAGAGCCCGACCCCGATCCCGGTGACGGCGAGGCCTGGGACGAACGAGCCGTAGCCGGCGTCCTCGGGAACGAGCGAGAGCAGGAAGGGTCCGACCGCCAGACAGACGGTCCCCGCGACGACCGTCGCCTTGGCGCCGATCCGCTCGTACATGCGGCCGGAGACGAACGACATCACCGCGAACAGGCCGAGCATCGGCAGCATCCCGGCGCCGGACCCGAGCGGCGACCAGTCGAGGATCTTCTGGAGGAACTGCGGGATATAGAGGACGGTGGCGAAGAAGACCGCGGACATCATCAGCGTGGTCAGGCAGGCCGCCGCGAACGGCACGTTGCGGATCACGTCAGCGCGGATCAGGGCGTGCGCTCGCATCCGCGGCTCGATGAACGCGAACCCGACGATCAGCGCCACCGAGCCGGCGAGCATGCCGACCACCCGGGGGTCGCCCCACCCCCAGTCGCCCGCCTGGTCGAGCGCCAGCAGGACGAGGAGGAGGCCAAGCGAGAGTGAGACGATCCCCGCGTAGTCGATGCGGTGCTCCTCCTCGACCTCGGAGGTCTGGTGGACGCGCAGCGCTGTGACGAGGACCGCGAAGACGGCGATCGGCACGTTGAGGAAGAAGATCCAGCGCCAGGTCAAGGCGTCGGTCAGGGCACCGCCGATCAACGGACCCGCGGCGTTGCCGATCCCCGCGATGCCGAGGACCAACGCGCCGGCGAGGGCGGCGCGGGACGCCGGCAGCGCGGCATAGACCATGCCGAGGATCGCCGGCCACATCATCGCCGCGCCGACCCCCATCGCCACCCGGGTGGCGATCAGCCAGTCGGCGCTCTGGGCGGCTCCACCGAGCGCCGAGAAGGCCGCGAAGATCACAGCTCCGATGAAGAACACGCGGCGGCGCCCCAGCATGTCGGCGAGGCGGCCGCCGGTGACGATCGCCATTCCGAAGACGAGCGCGTAGGCGTTGATCACCCACTGCGCGGTCGAGACGTCGACGTCGAAGTCCTCCTCGATCGCGGGCAGAGCGACGTTGAGGGCCGTGAAGTCGTTGGCGATCAAGAAGACGCCAAGGCCCATGGCGACGAGCACCATCAGCGTGCCGGGGGCAAACTTCTCCACGGCCGCGGCGTCGTTCACAGGCGGGAGAATAGGCGCGGGTCGTTGGTGCAGATGCCGTCGACGCCCATCCGGTCGAGGGCGCGCATCCGCCGCAGGTCGTCAACGGTCCAGGCGATCAGCTCGATGCCCGCGTCCTGAGCTGCGGCGGCGAGCCGCGCCGAGACCAGGGGATGGAAGGCCCACATCGCCTGGACGCCGAGACTCGGGAGGGTGCGGGCGGCGACCCGGGGGAGGCGGCGGCGCATCAGCGGGAGCGCGCCCGCGACCGCGGCGCGCGCCATCCTGCCCTTCATCCAGTCCCGGGCCACCTTGGGGTAGGTCCAGCCCAGCCGCAGGTCGCCGTCGAGCTCGCGCAGCGCGGCGAGGCTGGGCAGCTCCATGGTCGAGACCATCGCCCTTCCGAGTAGCCCGCGGTCGCGCAGCGCGGCGACGATCTCGTCCTCGCGCCCCGCGAGCTTGAGGTCGAGGTCGATCTGGACCGAGTCGAGCGGCGCCTCCATGAAGGCGTCGAGGACCTCGGCGAGGGTCATCGGATCGCGTCGCCGGGCATCGCCCCAGTCGTGGGCGTTGAGCAGCGGCTCGCCCGGCGCCGGGCCTGCCGCGGCGCGCCGCCAGTCGCCGTCGGCGAAGTCCGAGGGGGGACGAACGATGTCGAGCTCGATCACGTCCACCCCCAGCTCGACGGCGGCGCGATAGCTGGGCAGCGTGTTTCCGGGCTCGATCGCGTCGGCGCCCTTGTGCCCGATGAGCCTCAAGCGCCGGGGCCCCGGCCGCGCGCGTCGAGCATGAGCCGGAGGATCGCCCCGAGGCCGGCGAGGATCCCGGCCGCGGTGATCCCCGCCCCCAGCGCGCCGACCGCGACGATCCCGCGGCTCTGCCTCTCGAACTCCGGCGCGATCCCGAGCTCGTTTTGGGAGGTGGCGATCTGGATCGCGCCGATCACGGACAGGACGAGCACGATTGCCCCGGCCCAGAGCAGCGCCCGGGCGAGAAGCTGCAACCACTCGAGGGTGCGCGGATCCACGGCAGCGCAACTTTAGATGAGCGATTCCACGACCCCGCGCACGCGGCCGTGGAGTCACTCATCTGTTACGCGGTAGGTTGGCTCGACGATGGACCCCGATCGCAAGAGCGCTCCAGACGGCCGCGACGCCGCGTCCGAAAAGCCGGCGGCCTCCCGCAGGCGCGCCTCGGCGCCGTCCAGCCGCGCCGAGCTGATCAGGCGCCGCGTGATGGCGGTCGTGATCCTCGTCGGGGTCGCGATCGCGATCATGGCGCTGACCGACGCGGCACCGCTCTTCGACGACGTGACCGAGGAGGAAAGGGTCACCGACACGGTGGAGCGGTTCTTCGCGGCCTACGAGGAGCGCGACTTCGCGACGGTGTGCGACCTGTTCAGCCCCGACGTGGCGCGGGCGATCGCGCTGGTCGGAGCCACCGAGACCAAGCACGGCGAGCCCAAGGGATGCGTCGAGGTGCTCGAGGCCCGCGTCGGCGCCGCGGACGAGCAGGACGCGAAGCTGAACGTCAAGATCGAGAGCGTGCGGGTCAGCGGCCCGCGCGCGGTGGCCGAGGTGATCGTGAAAACCGAGGACGTCCCGAAGGGCAGGGATCTTCCGGTCGAGCTCGAGCTCAGTCCCGACGGCGAGTGGCTGATCACTCGCCAGGTGATCACGAGCTAGCCGGGCCGGGGCGGCTTGGACGGCTATTCGGCTTGCCGGACCGCCGCGAGCGCCTCCTCGCGGCTCAGGAACTCGCGCCAGCGGATGATCCTGCCGTCCTCGGCGTAGTCGTAGACCCAGAACGAGTGCATCTCCGCCGGGGCGCCGCTGGCCGCTCCGCGGCCGCGGACGATCATCTCCGAGTAGAGGCGATCGCCGATCTCCTCGACCTCCACGATCTCGAGCTCGACCACGCCCAGGAACGCGAAGCGGTCGCGCATGCGATCGAAGACGGCCTCACGCCCGCGCCTCGTGTCCGCATCGGGGAATCCGGAGGGCTCTTCCCAGACCGCGTCCTCGTGCCACCTGCGCTCGATCGCCTGGATGCCGTGCTCGTTCCACTCGGCTATCGCGGCGCGGAACCGGTCCGCGCGGGATCG